>VBDV01000140.1 GCA_005882765.1 Chloroflexota bacterium
TGTACTGGGGCTTCGTCCACTCGAACAACGATCAGTGGATCGACCGCACCGCCATGAACATGCTCGCCGAGAAGAGCCAGTCCCTCTACGCCGACGACTTCTCCAAGATTTCGATCTCCGCGAACCCCGAGGCGACGAAGGTCATCCGCTACCTCTACGACCTCGCCGCCGACGGCGTGCAGCAAACGCCGATCGACCCGAGCCCGAACTGGATGGGCGCCGACTTCAACGAGGGCCAGATCGCGATCCTTCAGTACGGTTACTGGTACAGCGCCATGGCGGAGAGCGACAAGACCTAGGGCAAGACGGTCTTCCTGCCCGCGCCGACCTGGGCTGGCGTCCGCCGCGACCCGACGATGACCGCGACCGGCTGGGTCATCTCCGCGCAAACGAAGGACGCCGACGCGGCTTGGGCCGTATTCGAGCAATACATGGGCGGCAAGCCGGCGCAGGACCGCGCGAAGAGTGGCTGGGGAGTGCCGGGGCTCAAATCTCTCTACCCGCAGATGCCGCAGGAGTCGGCGTTCCAGAAGCAGGTGCAGAAAGTGCTGCAGGGCGAGCTTTCGAAGAGCGATTTCATCCTGCAGTTCAACCCCTATATCGGCGAGGAGACATTCTCGACGAGCTGGAAGAAGAACCTCGAGCCCGCGCTCAAGGGCTCGATCAGCTTCGACAAGTTCGTTCAGAACATCGAGGCGGAGGTCAACACCGCGATCGCGGACGGCAAGCGCATCATCGGCGCCTAAATGGCCGGGGCGACGCACGTCCTACCACGCGCCTGGCCGCGGACGACCGCGTGGCGACGACGCGGCTTCCGCCGGGCGGTGACGTTCTACCTGCTCATCTCGCCGTGGCTGCTTGGCTTCGTGCTGCTCGGAGCGGTCCCGCTCGCGGGCGCGTTCGTGATGTCGTTCACCAACTACGACGGATTGAACCTCGATTACGTCCGCTTCGTCGGGACCGACAACTACGCGCGGGCGTTCGGCGACAGCGATGCCCAGTACGCGCTCGGCCGGACGCTCCTGCTCATGGCGGTCGTTGTGCCGGTCGGTCTGGCGTTGCAGCTCGCGCTGGCGCTCATGGTGAACCAGCCGATCCGTTTCTCGAACGTCTTCCGGACGATCTTCTATCTGCCGTACGTCATCCCGGTCGTCGCGGCGGTGTGGATCTGGAAGATCTTCGTGGACCCGACCGGCGGCCTGGTCAACGCGGCGGCCGGTGCCGTGTTCCCCGAGGCGAACTGGCGTCTCCTTGTCGAGTACCCGACGGCCGTGCTCGCGGTCCTGACGATCTGGGGCGCCGCGGGCGGAGGGATGGTCGTGTTCCTCGCGGGACTCCAGGGAATCCCCGCCGAATATCGCGAGGCCGCGATGATCGACGGCGCGAGCCGCGCGCAGGTCACGCGCTACATCACGCTGCCGCTGCTCACCCCGGTCATCTTCTTCAACCTGGTGACCGGGATCATCGTCGCGCTTCAGATCCTGGTGCAGCCGATGCTGCTCTCGCCCGGGATCCTCGGACTCAATCCGGGGACGGTGCCACCGCGCGACAACTACCTCTACGCGGTGCACGCGTACATCGAGATCTTCACCAAGCAGCTCTTCGGATACGGCTCGGCGCTGCTCTGGCTCCTCTTCGCGGTCGTCCTCGGTCTCACCCTCTTGCTCTTCAAGACGAGCCGGCGTTGGGTCTTCTACGGGGTCGAGCCGTGAGCGTGGCAGTCCGCCGTCGCTCGCTCGCACCCGCCGAGACGGCGCTTCGGTACGGGCCGGTCGTCCTCGCCGTCACCCTCTTGCTCTTCAAGACGAGCCGGCGTTGGGTCTTCTACGGGGTCGAGCCGTGAGCGTGGCAGTCCGCCGTCGCTCGCTCGCACCCGCCGAGATGGGGCTTCGGTACGGGCCGGTCGTCCTCGCCGCGGCCGTCTTTGCGCTCCCGATCTTCTGGCTCCTGGTGACGTCGCTGAAGCGACAGTCCGAGTACGCGTCGTCACTCCTACCGTCGGCGCTCGAGTGGGCGAACTACGCGCTCGCCGTGGAGCTCGCGAACTTCGTCCACTTCGCGACGAACTCGCTCATCCTGAGCACCACCTACGCCGTGCTCGCCGTCTTCGTGAGCGCGCTTGTCGGCTACGGCTTCGCGCGCCATCGCGCGCCCGGCCACAGCAAGCTCTTTGTGCTCGTCATCGCCACATGGATGGTCCCGAACCTCGTCCTGTTCGTGCCGCAGTTCGTGCTCTTCGCGCGCCTCGGTCTCACCGACACGTACTGGCCCTGGATCCTGTGGGGACTTTCCGGAAGCCCGTTCGCGATCTTCCTGTTCCGGCAATTCTTCGCGACCTTTCCGCGCGAGCTCGACGATGCCGCGGAGGTCGACGGGGCGGGGCCCCTCCGCATCTTCCTTCAGATCTACCTGCCGAATGCGGGACCGGCGATTGCGGCGAGTGCGATCTTCATGTTCCTCTGGGTGTGGGGCGATTGGCTGTACCCGGCCCTGTTGTTGCGTCAGGACAACGCCACGCTCGCGGTCCGAATGGCGAACGCGTACGTCGACCCACACGGCAACCCCCTCCAGACGGTAACGATGGCCGGCGTGGTCCTTTACGTCCTGCCGCTCATCGTGTTCTTCGCATTCGCGCAGCGCTACATCGTTCGCGGCATCGTGACGACAGGGATCAAGGGATGAAGATCGCCGAGGTCCGCCCGCTCGTGCTCGGCGCCGCGTGGCGCAACCTCACGTTCGTCGTGGTGCGTACCGACGAGGGCATCGAGGGTGTCGGCGAGGTGCGCATGATCAACCACACCAGCGCGCTCCTCGGCTATCTCGACGAAGCCGTGCCGACGCACGTCATCGGCGCCGACCCGTTCGCGTTCGAGGCGCTCGCGCGTCGGATGATCCGCGACGATTACGCGCGCGCGGGACAGATCGCGATGTCCGCGCTCGCCGTGATCGACATGGCCTGCTGGGACATCGTCGGGAAAGCGCTCGGCGTGCCGGTGTACCAGCTCCTCGGTGGCCCGATCCGCGACCGGATCCCGACCTACGCCAACGGCTGGTACACGGTCGAGCGCACGCCGGACGACATCCGCAATGCCGCGCGCGCGGCGGTGACGAAGGGTTACCGCGCGGTCAAGCTCGACCCGTTCGGCACCGCCTGGCAAGAGCTGCCCAACTCGGAGCTCCGCCGGGCGATCGGGCTCGTTGAGGCGGCCCGCGAGGGCGTCGGTCCGGACGGCGAGGTCTTTGTCGAGATGCACGGACGTTTCACTCCCGCGCAGGCCATCGCGATCGCGCGGGAGCTCGAGCCATACCGTCCCGGCTGGATCGAGGAGCCCGTGCCGCCGGACAACATCAGCTCGCTCGTGAAGGTTGCGCGCAAAGTCAACGTCCCGGTCGCGACGGGCGAGCGCATCCACGTCCGGCACGAGTTCCGCGAGATCTTCGAGCGCCGGGCCGCGGACATCATCCAGCCGGACCTCACGATGATGGGCGGGATCACCGAGACGCGAAAGCTCGCGGCTTGGGCCGAGTCGTACGACGTTCTGGTCGCGCCGCACAACGTGGGCGGCCCGGTCTCGACCGCCGCGGCCCTCCACCTGGCGGCCGCGATCCCCAACTTCAAGATCCTCGAGCACTTCAACGACTTCGTCGATCCGTTCGTGAGCCAGGCGGCCCGGGGAATTCCCACCGTCACCGATGGGTCCTTCCCTCTGCCGAATGGGCCGGGGCTCGGCATCACGATCGACGAGGACGTGATCGCGGCGCACCCGCGCAGGCCGATCCACCTCAATCTTTTCGGTGACCGCTGGCACCTGCGCGGTCGCGAGCGGGAGCGCGTATGAGCCGGCCGCTCGAAGGTCGCCGCGCGCTCGTGACCGGTGCGGGCACCGGCATCGGCCAGGGCATCGCGCGCGAGCTCGCGCATCAAGGCGCGTCCGTGGCGATCCACTATGCGCATAGCGGCGAGGGCGCGCGCGATGTCTGCATCGAGATCACCTCCGCAGGCGGGCGCGCGACGCTGTTGCGCGGTGACCTCGCGCGTGTCGCCGAGTGCCGGCGAGTGGTCGATGAGGCCGCAGCCGAGCTCGGCGGTCTGGACGTCCTGGTGAACAACTCTGGTGTCACGAAATCTCGCGACCCGCTCGCGCTCACCGAACCGGAATACGACGAGCTCTTCAGCGTCAACGTGCGCGCCGCTTATTTCTGCGCGCAGCAGGCGGTGCCGCACCTCGAGCGGCGGGGCGGCTCGATCGTAAGCGTGAGCTCGATCCATGGCGGCGCCGGGCTCCCAGGTCACACCGCGTACGCCGCGACGAAGGGCGCGCTCAACGCCTTCACCCGTGCGCTCGCGATCGACCTCGCGCCAAAGAAGATCCGCGTGAATGCCGTTGCTCCGGGTCTCATCGAGACGCCGCGTTACTTCGACATGCCCGGCTACTCGAGCGAGCGGACCGCCCGGCGCGTTCCGTGGGGTCGGATGGGAGAACCCGCCGATGTCGCCAGGGTCGTGGCCTTCCTCGTCTCGCCGGCCGCCGACTACGTGACCGGACAGCTCCTCTACGTGGACGGCGGGATCAACGCGCGCATGGGCATCGAATGGCCGGACGCGGAGCCAGGCCGATGAGCGGCGGCGACCCGACCGCGCTCGCGCGGCGCTTTCCGCAGGGCTTCCTCTTCGGCACGGCGACGGCCGCCTACCAGATCGAGGGAGCCCACGACGCGGACGGCAAGGGGCCGTCGATCTGGGACACGTTCTGCCGCAAGCCCGGCGCGATCTCGACCGGCGAAACGGGTGACGTCGCCTGCGATCATTACCACCGCTACCGCGAGGACGTCGCTCTCCTGCGCGACTTGGGCTGCGACGCCTATCGCCTCTCGATCAGCTGGCCCCGCGTCATACCGAGCGGGAGCGGCGCGGTGAACGAGGCGGGGCTCGCGTTCTACGACCGGCTCGTCGACGAGCTGCTCAAGAACGGCATTCGGCCGTTCGTCACTCTTTACCACTGGGATCTGCCGCAGGCGCTCCAGGAGGGTGGCGGCTGGTCGTCGCCGGAGACCGTGGCCGCGTTCGGTCGCTACGCGGACCTCGTCGCGCGGCGGCTTGGCGACCGCGTCCGTAACTGGATGACCCTGAACGAGCCCGAGGTCGTCGCGTATGCCGGTCACTGGGTTGGCGTCCACGCGCCGGGGATGCGCGACTTCAAAACGGCGGTGCATGTGAGCCATCATCTCCTCCTCGCGCATCGCGCCGCGGCTGCTGCGATTCGCGCGGCGCAGGGCGACGCACGCGTCGGGATCGCGCTCAACCTGTCGCCCTGCGATCCGGCGAGCGACGCCGCCGCGGATGCCCAGGCCGCCGCGCGGATGGACGGTTACCTCAACCGCTGGTTCCTCGATCCGCTCTTCGGCCGCGGCTATCCCAAGGACATGCTCGAGCTCTACCAGCCGTACTTCGATCGCGGCGGCGAGCTCGACCGCTACGAGGGCGCGCTGGATTTCCTCGGCGTGAACTACTACGCGCGCCGCATCGTGCGTGCGGGCGGCGGTCCGCTGCGCGCCGATCGCGTCGACCCGGAAGGGGCGGAGCACACGGCCATCGGCTGGGAAGTGCATCCCGCTTCGTTCCGTAAGCTCCTGGTACGGGTGCACCGGGACTACGCGCCACGCGACATGTACGTGACAGAGAATGGCGCCGCCTACGACGACGTGATCGTGAACGACCGCGTGGAGGACCCAGCGCGCGTCGCCTTCCTGACGCGCCACTTCGACGCGGCCGCGGCCGCCATCGCCGACGGCGTTCCGCTTCGTGGCTACTTCATTTGGACGCTGATGGACAACTTCGAATGGGCGCACGGCACGAGCAAGCGCTTCGGCATCGTGCACACCGACTACGCCACCCAGCGCCGCCGCGTGAAATCGAGTGGCGACTGGTATCGCCGGTTGATCGCAGCGCATCGCGAGGCTCGAACGACGGAGTCACCGACCGTCCCGCGCGCGGTGCGGACGTGACGCGCGTGGCCGCGAGCCCGACGGTCGCCTTGCGTGGGCTCGACCTCGCCCCCGGAACGATCGCGCTCTGGTGGCTCGGACAGGCCGGGTTCGCCGTACGCGCCGGCGGCCTGGTGCTCCTCGTGGACCCATTCCTCGCGCCCATGGCCGAGCGAGCCTCGGCGCCCGCGTTCGATCCCGAGGACGCGATCGGCGTTGACGTCGTGATGTGCTCGCATGAGCACTACGACCATCTGGACCTCGCCTCGCTGCCGACAATCGCGCGCGCTTCGCCCGGCGCGCGCTTCGTTGTCCCGCGTCCTCTCGTCGACGCGGTCGCTGCGGCGGGAGTGCCCCGAGCGCGGCTCGTTGGAGCGCAGCCCGACGAGCGCATCCGCCTCGATGGGGTGACGCTCCATCCCGTACCTGCGCGGCATGGCGTAGGGATGGCCGATGCGTACACCTTTGGGCGGGAGCTCTCCAACGGTCTGTACCGCTATCTCGGCTACGTCATCGACGACGGGGTCGCGCGCGTGTATCACGCCGGCGACACCATCGTGTACGAGGGACAGGCCGAACGCCTGCGCGCGTTGGGGGCGGACGTCGCGCTCCTTCCGATCAACGGCCGCGATCACTTCCGCGAGGCGGCCGGCGTCGTGGGGAACATGGATCACCGCGAGGCGGCCCGACTCGCCGAGGAGGCGGGCGTCGATGTGCTCGTCCCGATGCACTACGACACCTTCGCGCAGAACTTGGGATTCCCAGCGCACCTCGTCGATGTCGTGCGCCACCAGCACCCTTCACTCGCGGTCCTCATTCCCTCGCGCGACCGGCCCGTTCTTTACGCGAAGGCGGCTAATGGCTAATGGCCGGTAGCGCGACGCGACGCTTCCTCGCCTCGGTCGGACTGCCGGACCACGACCTCGGGGAGCTTCCTGACTCGGTGGGGCGTTTTCCGGACGGCGCGCACTACCGCGTGGAGATCCCGAGCACCGAGGGACCGCTCGCGTTCGAGGCCGTGCTCGACGAGGCTGAGCGCCGCGACGTTCCTGTCGTGCGCGTCTCGCAGGGAAGCGGCGTCTTCATGCACACGGACGAGGAGCTCGACGAGATGGCTCGCCTTGGCGCGAAAGCCGGCGTCGAAGTCAGCCTTTTCGCGCGGCCGAACGCAGGGTGGGACATCTCGGCGATGGCGCGCGCTCCGGTGGGGCCGCTCGTCGCTCCCGCGGCGCGTGGGGTCGAACAGCTCGTCGCCGTTCTTGACGATGCCCGGCGCGCGGCGAGTCACGGGTTCCGGAGCGTGCTTCTCCAGGATGTGGGCGCTCTCTCGATGTTCGCGGCGATGCGCGCGGCGGGCGAGCTGCCGGCGGACATGCAGGCGAAGGCCTCGGTCATGCTGCCGGTCGCGAATCCGGCGGCCGCGCGCGTGATCGCCGACCTCGGCGCGAGCACGATCAACCTGCCGACGGATCTGACCCTCGGGCAGATCGCGGCGATCCGAACAGCGGTCGACGTACCGCTCGACATCTACGTCGAGTGTCCCGACAACATTGGGGGGTTCGTCCGCTATCACGAGATCGC
>VBDV01000156.1 GCA_005882765.1 Chloroflexota bacterium
CTGCGCGCCGTTCGTGGCACCGGTCTCCGCCACGAGAAACAGGGCCGGCAGACCGATGAGCGCGAGCCCACCCCGGAAGTCCGGCCGCGTCCAAGTGCGTGCCCCAGACATAGCGGCGACACCGGCCGCGAGAAAGACGAGCGCGGCAACGAGAACAAGCGGAGCGGCGAGTGTCGGATTCACGTCTACGAGCGGGACCGTGCGAAACGCCGCGCGCAGCACGAGGTCGGCGCAGAACGCGATCGGCATGGCCACGGCGAACGGCGACGGGCGATCGGCGGGCCGCGAGGCGTGGAGCAGCCCCAGCCACCATAGCCCTCCGGCAATGCCGGTGATCGAAAGGGCGAGATCGGCGATGTTGCTCCGGAGCACGGTCGCGACGAGCGTGGCGATGCCGAGCATCGCCGCGCTCATGCCCACGCTTCGCTTCGGACCGAGGCGCCACCCTACGAGCGGCGCGAGGAAGGAGGTCGCGAATACGGCGGTCGCCATGATGGCGAGCGTGGTGTTGGACTGGCCGTAGAAGGTCTGTTGGAACGTCGACGAAAACGTCCGGACGTCGGCGATGAGGAAGAGGAGGCCGATGACCGCGAAGGTCACCTCGCCGACCATTCGGCGAGCGACTATAGGGCTAGCGCTTCGTGCGCCAGGCCTCCGCGAGTCGCGACGCGGTCTCATTGACCAGGTCGCGGACCTTTACGACCGTGCTGAACCCGGGCTCGTCGGCCATCGGACCCACCACCAGGGCACCGACGACGTCGCCGGACACGGTGATCGGGAGGATCGTCGAGCGGCCGCCCTGGACGAGGCGCTCGAGGGTCGCGGCACCGTCGGCGTCGCGGAGCGGGTGCACGAGCTCGTCCAGCGTCGGCGAAGTGACGATGCGCCCTTCGCGACATGCGCGGGCGATCGCGTTGTAGCGGTCGGAGAGCTCGATCGTGAAGCGGCCCACCGAGATCCCCAGGGCGTAGTCGAGCTCGCGCGCGGCAGGCGAGTTCGAGATGAGCTCGCCTCGCAGGAGCCCGGCAGCCGGGTCGACGCCCACCATGAAAGTAGTCGGCAGACCGATATCGGTGCACTTGGTCACGAGGTCGTTGAGGATCTGGTCCGTCGTCGGTGCCTCGGTCGCGGCGTTCACGGGTGAAAGGAAGGGAGCCGCGGCGACCGGCGGGAGGACGGCGGCCGCCGCGGACTCCGGAGGGGTAAGACTTGGTTGGAAGCGCGCGGCGCGCCGGACCGCGGCGAGCCGGTCGCTCGAGACCTCGATCACGCGAAGGACGAGGCGTGTCGCGTGATCGGAGAATCCGGTGTCGCCGAAGATCTGGAGAGTCGCGACACCGAAGACCTCGTCGGCGGCGATGAGCGGGTACTGGAGGACGGAGATCTTCCGCGCCTCGACGCCCTCGGGGCCGCGCACGCCGATTTCGCGAACGAAGCCGTGCCACCGCCGGTCGTGGCGCGCGGCGTAGCAGTCCGGACCATCGTCGACGGCCTGACGGCCCATCTCCGCCGAGTCGGGATCCGCACCGACGACCTTGTACCGATACGCGACCTCGCGGCGCACGCTGTTGAAGAGCGCCACTGAGAACCCGTCGACCCCGGCAATCGCGGTGACGGCGTCGCGGAGAACGCGACCGATCGATCGCGCGTCGGTGAGCTCGTCGAGCGCACGTCCGACTTCGTCGACAACCTGACGGTCGCGCTCGTCCTGTTCGTCCTTTGGATCGAGCACCGGCTCCGACTCCGGGGGCGCCGCGATGACAAGCGACGACTCCGGCTCGGGCATCGCCTCGTCGGGGACGACCACGAGGCGTCGCGGCTCGTCGACCGGCGCTGGAACCGAAAGGGTCGCGAGCGAGTCGCTGCCGACCGCGGCCGCGATGAGCTCGCAGGAGAGGTCGAGCGCTTCGCGCGCTCCCGTGGAGATCTGATCGCGGCTGATCAACGTACCGAGAAGCACGCCGACCGTGCGGTCCTGCGTAACGAGACGCGAGATGAGCAGCCGCGGGGGCACCCCGACCCATTCCGCCTGGTACGGCACCGGCCAGTCGAGAAGGATCGCGCGGTTCGCCGGGAGCGAGTCGTCGGGGAGCTGAAGCGTGAGGAGGCGACGGTCGTGGAGCCACGGCATCCGGCCGACCTCGGCTTCGACCGCGTCGCCGACGGCCGGCTGACGAACGACCGCAGCGCCGATGAGATACGGGACGCTGTTGAGAAGAATGCGGAGGGTCGCCTCAACCGGCGGCGTCATGCGGACGACGTTCAGAGGCGCGGGGTCGATCTTCGGCGACTCCACGCTTGGCTCCGGGGTAGCGGCCAGGGCCGTTTCGACGGCCACTCCCCTGACGCTTGCCATGGTCTCTTCGCTTCCTCCCGTGTTCGTGGTCAATTTGTAGGGCGAAGCCCCGTCTGGCCTATCACCCGACGGGACTAGATCGACCGCGGGGGAGTACGGACGTACCGGCGGGGGATGGGCGCGGGGCTGCCCCGTCGGGGGCCCCAGCCCCCTCTAGTGGGCTCCGGTGCCACCGTCGACGAGGAGGAGCTGACCGGTTACGAAGCCAGCCTCCGTTGACGCGAAGTAGACGACCGCCCCGGCCACGTCCTCCGCCGTGCCGAGGCGCTTCAGCGGGGTGCGGGCAACCTCCACATCGCGAAAACCTGGGTCCTTGCGCATACGCTCGCGGGTCAGGTCGGTTTCGATGAGGCTCGGGCCCACTGCATTGACCGTGATCCCGCGGGGCGCGAGCTCCAGAGCCAGGGATTTCGTGAGAGTGACTACGCCGCCCTTAGCCGCGCTGTACGCGATGCGCTCCACGCGACCGAGGACTCCGTAGATCGACGCAACGTTGATCACGCGACCGCCGTCACGGAGGATCGGAAGGGCGGCCTGCGTCACGAACGCGACGCCCTTCAAATCCGTGTCCACAACGGTGTCCCAGCCTTGTTCGTCAAGCGTGACGAGATCGGTCGGGATGTTCGTGCCCGCGTTGTTGACGAGGATGTCGATCGTCCCCCACTCGCGCGTCAACGCGTCGAAGCACGCGCGGATCGAAGCGGCGCTGCGAACGTCCAGACCGAGAGCGACAGAGCGACGGTCCTTCGCGCGGATTTCGCGCGCGACCGGCTCGGCGTCCGTCGCGTTCCGCGATGTGATAGCGACGTCGGCGCCCGCGCCGACAAGGGCGAGGGCGATGGCTCGGCCGATGCCGCGGCCCCCGCCGGTGACCAGCGAACGCTTGCCGTGCAGGCTGAACGGGCCGTCCACTTCAGCGTGGCAGGATACGTTCGATGCGGACGGTCGAGGCCGAGATCCGCGCACCGGGAGCCGAGGGCTTCCCCGACGTGCTCACGCCCGAGGCGCTCGACTTTCTCGGACGATTGCATCGTGAGGTCGAACCCACTCGCCTCGAGCGGCTCGCGTGGCGCGCCGAGGTCGCCGAGCGGCTCCGCAGCGGCGGGACGTTCCACTTCCTTAGCGGGACCGCCGACACTCGAGAGAAGGATTGGCGCGTCGCCGACGTGCCGAAGGATCTCCGTGTCCGCAAGGTCGAGATCACTGGACCGACCGATCGGAAGATGGTCATCAACGCCTTGAACTCGGGCGCCTCTGTGTACATGGCCGACTTCGAGGATGCGAACACGCCGACGTGGCGCAACATGGTCGAGGGTCAGCGGAATCTGATCGACGCGGTCGAACGCAAGATCTCGTTCAAGAACCCCGACGGCCGCGAGTACAAGCTGAACGACGAGATCGCGACGCTCGTCGTGCGACCACGAGGCTGGCACCTCGTGGAGCGGCATCTGTTGATCGACGGCGTGCCTATCTCCGGTGCCGTGTTCGATTTCGGGCTCTACGCCTTCCACAACGCGAGGCGCCTGCTCGAGCGAGGGAGCGGACCATATTTCTACTTGCCGAAGATGGAGAGCCACCGCGAGGCGCGGCTGTGGAATCAGATCTTCGACTGGACCGAAGACGAGCTGGAGCTCGGTCGCGGGAAGATCAAGGCGACGGTGCTCGTCGAGGTGCTGCCGCTCGCGTTCGAGATGGAGGAGACGCTCTACGAGCTACGCGATCACAGCGCGGGCCTGAACGCCGGGCGTTGGGACTACATGTTCAGCATCATCAAGAAGCTCGGCGACCGGAAGGAATTCATCCTCCCCGATCGCGGACAAGTGGCGATGACAGTGCCGTTCATGCGCGCGTATACGGAGCTCCTCGTGAAGACGTGCCACAAGCGCGGCGCGTTCGCGCTCGGCGGTATGGCTGCATTCATCCCCAATCGCCGGGACCCAGCGGTCACCGAGACCGCGCTCGCGAAGGTCCACGATGACAAGAAACGTGAGGCGACCGACGGTTTCGACGGCACCTGGGTCGCGCACCCTGACCTGGTGGAGACCGCGATGAGCGAGTTCGATCGCGCCCTCGGAAAGCGCCCGAACCAGCTCGACCGCCAGCGGCCTGAGGTGGACGTCACCGCGGAGCAGCTGCTCGACGTGCGGATCCCCGGCGGCACCATCACGGATGCCGGGTTGCGCACGAACGTGAGCGTCGGCATCCAGTACATCGCGTCATGGCTTCGCGGGACGGGCGCCGCAGCGATCAACAACCTGATGGAGGACGCCGCGACCGCCGAGATCTCTCGCTCCCAGGTATGGCAATGGATCCACCACGGAGTGTCGCTAGCGGAGGGACCGAAGGTGACCGCGCAGCTCGTGCGCGACGTGGAACGCGAGGAGCTCGCGAAGATCAAGTCCGCGGTTGGCGACAACTCCTTCGCGAAGGGCCGCTACGACGAAGCGCGCGGGATCTTCGACGACGTCGCGCTCTCAACCGAGTTCAAGGAGTTCCTCACGATCCCGGCCTACAACCACCTCGACTAACGCCTCGATCGTTTTCGAGCACAAAAGAACTAGGTACTGCGTAGCAACTCTCGGGAACCCATGACAGATGACCATGTCTGAGTGGTCATTCCGACCTGTCGATGGCTCAGCTGGCTCTGAAGTAAGAGTCTGTGTCGATCGGCTGGCGCCGAGTCATCGGCGCTACAGTCCTCGGACTCGGCGGCGTGTACGCCGGATTTCAAGCGGATCCGGTTGTCGCCCTAACTACCCTCGCGGCGGCGGGTGCTAGCGGCGCGGGCCTCATGTGGCTGGGCATCAAGCATCGTCTCTTCAAGGGTCAGCCGCGACCGGCGTGGCAGATCACGACGCTCGGAGGGATCGGGGCCGCTTCCGGCATCTTCGCGGACAACTTATTTGAGTATGTCGGCGGGCCTGCGGCGGCATGGCTTTTTTTCGGCGCGTTACTCGCTCTGCTCGCCGGAGCAGTTGTGGCGCTGAGGCTGAGCCCTTATGGAGAGAAGGCGCTGGAATAGGGAAAGTCCAGACCCGGCGGAGTGCCCCGCCCGCGAGCACGTCGACTAGGTCGCTTCGAGGAAGACTCGCTCCGCCCACGGGATATCCATGGCGAGGGCCTCTTTGCGTGAGACGAACCGGCCGCCATGGACGTTCGGATCTACCGGCACGCGCGTGACCGCTCCTGCCGTCGCCTTGAACACGACGTGGTAGTTGCGCGGATACGGGTACGGATGCCCCTCCGGTCGAGGTCCGTCGTTGCGAAGCTCAAAGAACCCGAGGGGTTGAGGCTCGCCGACGATCGCGCAGCCGACCTCCTCGCTGATCTCGCGGGCGAGGGTCTCGAGCACGTGCTCAGACTTCTCCCGCCGACCCCCCGGCAGCACGTGCGGGCCCTGATCCTCGAACACGAAGACCATGCCGTCCTGCGCCGTGAGCACCGCGCGAACCGAGACGATGAGGTCAAGGGGCGGCTCCTTATCGGTGAGGAAACACGAGAGAACGAGTGGGGTTATTCCCCAGACGACGTTCCCGGTCGCTACCGGAAACAGATCCCCGATCCCGCTCAGTAGACGTCCGATGATTCGGGCACGAAGGTCCACGCGATCCCGAACCGCGCCTCGACAAGCTGCGCCAGCGCCCGAACGCCGAAGGTCTCGGTCGCGTAGTGCGACCCGGCCACGAGATTGATCTTCCGCTCTTTCGCGTACATGCGCGTGTACATGGTGATCTCGCCGGTCACGTACGTGTCGGCCCCGCGCGCCGCCGCCTCTTGGACGAACGTCGTGTACGGCGCGCCGCCGCTGGCGATCGCGACGACCCCGAAGCGATCGCCGTTCTCATGCGCTTCCACGAGGGTTCCCATCGCCGAACGCAGGCGATCGACGAACTGCTGGAACGTGCCGCTCGTCGTCCCGATGACGCCGGCCATTCCGCCGTGATACGGAAGGAATCGCTCGCGCACCTTCACTCCCGTCGCTTCCGCGATGCCGTCGCCGTTCGAAATGCCGTGGGCCCCGTCGAGTGCGGAGTGGGCGCCGTACAGGGAGATGCCGTTCTGACGAAGCCGGGTGTGCTTCTCCTCGACGAGCTCGAGATCGATCTGGGGCCAGCTGCGGTGATGGACGATCAGCAGATCGGCCTGCGCGCTCTTCGCACGGGAGATCGCGTGGAAAGACGTGCTCACCGCGGCGGCGATGCTCGTGACGACGTCAGAGGCGCGGACGATCAGGCCATTTGACTCTTCCTCGTCGAACTTCGAGACCTCGAGACGCTCGTTCAGGAACGAAACCACATCGTCGAGCTTGACGTGCTCGGTCACGCCAGACGCTCGGTGAGGATCCGGTTCACGACCGCGGCATTGGCCTTACGACCGAGTTTCCCCATGACGGCGCCGACGAGAGCGCCAAGGGCGATCGTCTTCCCCGCCTTGTAGGCGGCGACGGCGCCGGGATTCGCTTTGATGACCTCTTCAACGGCCGCGGCGATCGCGCCCTCGTCGCTCACCTGCGCGAGCCCACGCGTGTTCATGATGGCCTCGGGGTCGCCGCCGTCCTTCCACATCTCGGTGAAGATCTCCTTCGCCGCCGATCCGCTTACCTTTCCGGCTGCGATGAGACGGACCAACGCGGCGAGCTGCTCCGATCCGACGCGCGACGCGCCGATCTGGACCGCCTCGCGCTTCAGCGTGGCCGTGAGATCGCCGATCACCCAATTTGCGATGAGCTTCGGCTGGCCGGGCTCCGCCTTGACCGCAGCCTCGTAGTAGTCGGCAAGCGCACGATCCGAAACGAGGATCCGCGCGTCGTAATCCGAGAGCCCGTACGACGCGACGAACCGCGCGCGCCGCTCCGACGGCATCTCGGGCAGGGCCGCTCGGAGCTTCGCGACCGTTTCGGGCGGCGGCGCGAGCGAGACGAGGTCCGGCTCCGGAAAGTACCGGTAGTCCTCCACATCCTCCTTCGACCGCTGTAGATAGGTGCGGCCGCGT
>VBDV01000157.1 GCA_005882765.1 Chloroflexota bacterium
GTGGCCCAGGAGAACGACTGCGTCGGTGCGGCCGCGGTCGCCAGATGGACGTTCACGTCGTGGGCCGCGACCACTTCGGCGGCCGCAGCCGCGAAATGCTCAGAAGCGAAGCGGCGATCGAAGCCGATCACCACGCCGCGATCGGCGCCGCCGTTCTTCACCACCCACTCCGCGACCGACTGCGCGCAGACCCGTACCGCGTCGAACGTGTACTCGTCGGCGATGCGAGCGCGCCAGCCATCGGTACCAAAGACGATGTTCACACTCGTGCTCCCTGCCGGACGGACGAACGCCAGAAGTCGAGGGTATCGCGGAGCGAGTCGGCGAGCGCGATGCGGGGCGACCAACCGGTCTTTTGGCGAAAACGCGCGGCATCCAGGGCGATCCGCGTGGGCTCGCCCCCGCGGACCCGCGACGGGTCGAGCTCCGCGCGAACCGGTATCCGAGCGAGCGCGAGGAGCGTCTGGAGGATCTCCGCAATCGCGACCGCCTGGCCGGTGCCGACGTTGAAGGTCCCGCTTTCGTCGATCTCGAGGGCGGCGGCGTAGGCCCGCGCCATGTCGCGGACGTCCAGGAAATCACGTTCGGCGTCGAGGCGACCGTGCCTTACGACCGGCTCGGTGAAGCCGGCTTCGGCCTCGGCGATCTGCTTCGCGAACGCTGACGCCGCGAGCCCGGGGTGCTGTCGCGGCCCGTTTTGATTCGCCGGGCGGAGGATGACGACCGGCGCGCCGTGACGCGCTCCGAGCTCGGATGCGAGCGCCTCGGCGGCGACTTTCGTGGCCGAGTACACGTTGCCCGGCTGGACCGGCGCGGTCTCGTCGACCGGAACGCGGTCGGGAGCTCCGTAGACGTCGGCGCTCGAGGCGAGCACGAGTCGGGTATTCGTATGCTGTTCGAGCGCGGTGAGCATGGCGGCAGTACCGAGCACGTTGACCCGGACCGCCGCGACCGGATCCGACGACGCGAGCGTGGGAACGGCCATACCAGCGAGATGCACGACGGCATCTGCTCGGGACCCCGCGAGCGCGCCCTGAACATCCTCGAGCCGCGTGATGTCACCTTCATGGATACGCACGCGATCCTCTACTGCCGCGAGATTTTTGAACGGCGGCGGCTCGTGCGCGAGGCCGTGCACCTCGTCGCCTCTCGACACGAGGTGCTCGGCGAGATGACTGCCCGCGAAACCGGTGATGCCGGTGATGAGCACACGGAGCATCGCGGCATCGTGCCACGTATGGTTCGCGCATGCCCCGATCCCTTCTCACGCCGGTCGCCGCGTTTTGTGTCGCGCTGGCTTGGAGTGGTTCCTGGATCACCGGGAAGCTCGCTCTCGCGAGCGCGCCGCCGCTCGAGATCTCGGCCGTGCGCTTCATCATCGCCGCGGTCGTTCTTGCCGCGATCGCAATTGCCATGCGAACCGATCTGGGCCGAGGCAGTCTCTGGCCCGTCGTGCTAGCGGGCGTTTTCGGCTACTTCGCGTACAACGCGTTGGTCTTTGTCGGCCTGACGATGGCTCCCGCATCGGACGGTGCCCTCATTGTCCCGACGACCATCCCAGTGCTCACGGCCCTCGCGGCCTCGTTCATTGGCGAACGTCTTACTACGACGAAGCTCATCGGCTTCGCGCTTGCCTCAATCGGGGCGGCGCTCGTGATCCTCGCGGGACAAACCGGCGACGAGGTATCGAGCCGCCGCCTCGTCGGCGACCTGCTGATGCTGCTCGGTGCGTGCTGCTGGGCGGTCTACACAGTGCTCGGGACGATCGCGCTCCGAACCCGTTCGCCGCTCGCGATCGTGACGATCGCCGCGCCCGTCGGGGCTGCGCTCCTCATCCCGCTCGGTTTCTTCGAGAAGGGCTATGCGGATGTGGCCGGCTGGAGCACTGCGGTCTGGCTAAACGTCTTGTACCTTGCGCTCGCCGGTTCGGTCGCCAGCTTCATCGTCTTCTACTGGGTCGTGCGCCGAGTCGGGGCTGGGGTCGCTGCGATGACGTCCTATCTCGTGCCCGTCCTGACGCTCGCGATGGCGGTCGTTTTCTTGGGTGACCGGCCGCAGGCACTTCAGCTCGTTGGAGGTGTCGTCATTCTCGCCGGCGTGCGCCTCGCGACCTGGCGTCTAGCTCAGGAGAGCCAGCCCATTCCCGAGGGTGCGGCTTAGCTTCCTTAGAGCTTGAGTCCGCGCAGGAGCTGCGCGTTCGCGGCGACGATGATCGTGCTCGCCGACATGAAGATCGCGCCGACGGCCGGCGCGAGCAGAATCCCCTGCGAGGCAAGCACGCCGGCCGCGAGCGGGATGGCCACGACGTTGTAGCCCGCGGCCCAGAAGAGGTTCTGGATCATCTTCGAATACGTTGCTCGCGAGAGACGGATGACCTTGACGACGTCCCGCGGATCGTTCCGCACCAAGATGATTCCGGCCGACTGGATCGCGACGTCAGTGCCCGCGCCGATCGCGATCCCCACGTCCGCCTGGGTCAGCGCTGGAGCGTCGTTCACGCCGTCACCGACCATCGCGACGCGGCTACCGTCACGTTGCAGCTTCTTGACAATCTCGGCCTTGTGCTCGGGCAAGACCCCGGCGAACACCTCCTCGATGCCGAGGTCCTTGGCCACGCCGTCGGCCACGGCGCGATTGTCACCGGTCACCATCGCCACTCTCACTCCGAGCCGCCGCAGCTCGGCAATCGCCTCCTTTGATTCAGGACGGACCTCGTCGGCTAGGGAGATCGCACCGACGATCTCGCCGCGCCTTGCAACGAAGACCACGGTCTCAGCCTCTTCGGCTCGACTGACCTTCTCGGAGACCTTGCCATCGAGCTTTCCAGCGAAGTAGCCGCGATTGCCCACCTCGACCAGGTCCCCCTCGATCTCACCACGCACGCCTTTGCCTGGGACCGCGGAGAAGTGGTCGACCTTACGTGGTGCGAGGCCCGCCTCGTTGGCCCTGGCGACGATGGCGCGGCTGAAGGCGTGCTCGGATTCGGCTTCGACCGAGGCGGCAAGCGTCAGGAGGTCGCGTTCGCTGACGCCATTGAGGGAGATCATCTCGCGGACCGCGGGTTCGCCTCGCGTCAGAGTCCCGGTCTTGTCGAAGAGGACGACGTCGATCGCTCGCGCCGCCTCGAGCGCCCTCCGGTCGCGGACCAGGAGCCCGTTGCGCGCCGAGATCGACGTCGATATGGCAACGACCAGCGGGATCGCGAGCCCCAGCGCGTGTGGGCAGGCAATGACGAGCACGGCGACTGTGCGCTCGATGCTGAAACCCAGACCTCGGCCAACGGCGATCCACGCGATGAACGTGATGACACCCGCGGTGATCGCCACGAACGTCAGAAGAGACGCCGCACGGTCGGCGAGCACCTGGGCACGCGAGCGGCTGGCCTGCGCTTCGGCAACGAGCCGCATGATCCCGGCGAGCGCCGTGCTCTCGCCGATCGCGGTGACCCTGGCCTTGAGCGATCCGTCGCCGTTGACCGTGCCGGCGATCACCTTCGCGCCGACGACTTTCTCGACCGGGCGCGACTCGCCGGTGATCATCGATTCATTGACCGCGGAGGCTCCCTCGATGAGCTCGCCGTCGGCCGGGATCCTCGCACCCGGGCGCACGAGGACCAGATCGCCAACGCGAAGCTCGGAGAGCGAGACGCGTTCGGTTCCACCGTCCCTGATCCGCTCCGCCTCGTCGGGAAGGAGCTTGGCGAGCTCCTGCAACGCGCCTTGCGCGCGATCGGTCGACCGCATTTCCAGCCAGTGCCCGAGGAGCATCACGGTGATGAGGGTCGTGAGCTCCCAGAAGAGCGTGTCGCCGCCGAAGACGACCTGTGAGATAACGCTGTAGACGAAGGCGACCGTGATGGCGAGCGAGATGAGGGTCATCATCCCGGGCAGTCGCGCCGCGAGCTCGCCCACGGCACCCCGCAGGAAGACCAGTCCGCCGTAGAAGAAGACGAACGTCGAGATGACGAGTGGGACGAGGTCAGATCCGGGGAACGCTGGCGGCTCGAATCCGAAGAGCGTCCTCAGGATTCCTGAGTAGAGGACCACCGGGACGGTGAGAACGAGCGAGACGTAGAAGCGATCCCGAAACATTGCGACCGAATGCCCGGCGTGCTTGTCGAGGGGCTCGCCCGCGTCCCCCTGGCTGTGTTGTGCGTGCGAAGCGTGTTGCTGCGTGTTACGTCCTCGCCTTGACGCGCCTACGACCCGGTCACGCTCCGATCATCTCACGCGTCCGGAGGACACTTCGCTCGGATTTGGGCCATTAGCGGACAGGTCATGCGCCCGAGGGCATCGCGACGTCTCCGCAGGAAGGTCTTCGCGAAGCGCATGATTCACGGATGAGCCGCAGGGGCGTGTATGCGGCCGTGGCTGTCATCTTGGTTCTTGGCGTGGCCATCACGGTCACTTCGCTTCGTGACCGCGACGCGGCGAGCACACTGCCCTCGCCGAGTGCTTCCCCATCCGCGACTGCGACGGCTTCGGTGGCAGCTGGGTCACCTACGCCCTCGCAAGTCGTCTTGAGCGACCGCTTTGGCTTCGTCGTGCGCAACAGAGATGCCAAAGTGCGGAGCGAGACGAGCGACGCGGTCCTCACCACGTTTGCACCGCAGGAGAGGTCGTTCACCTTCCTCTCCCGTGTCGTCTCGCCGGACGGACGCTTCGTCGCCTATTGGGATCCGGCGGATAGCGGCCCCGTCCTGCATGTCCGCTCGATCACCGGCGGCGCCGATCGACCTGTCCTAACAGGCCGAGCGGAGATCAAAGGCAACGCGTTCACCTGGTCGTCCGATAGCGCCGGCCTGGTCGTTGCCATGGACAACGACTGCTTCGAGGGTTGTGGCGGCACGCTCGTGGCCGAGCTCTGGACGGTCGATCTTTTGAGCGGCGCGACCGAGAAGGTCGCGACCGGCAGCGTCTGGGTCCCCGTCGCCTGGGATCGGACCGCGAAAGTCGTGGCCGCCGGGGTCACCGGTCCAGGCGGCTACCTGACCGGCTATGACGTCGTTGACTTAAGGCAGCAGCCGTATGCCGTGCGCTCGACCGCGTTCCGGCCCACCGTTCCCGGGCGACTCAAAGCGTCTAGCGACGCGCACTACGTGCTGCTCAGTGCGGCCGTTGAGGGCGGAGCGAGCTCGCTCGCGTGGTGGCCGATCGCGGAGTCGCAGAAGCGTTCGACCATCGAGTTCGACGGCATGAGCGCCGAGTGGCGTCCCGGTACGAGCGAGATCTGGTGGGTGGGTGGACGCCAGCCCGCGGGTTGTGTGGAAGGGCTGTGTGTCAGTACACAGTTCACGTCGTTCGACGTCGCCACGGGCGCGCGCGTGGTGCGCCAGGGTCGCTTCGGGTCGCTGCTCGAGCGCTTCCGCGTCGATGGCAGTGCCGCGATCATCGCCGCCTCGGGATCAGTCCGGACCGAGCTCATGGTGGTCGAGCTCGCGACTGGTCGCACTACGGCGGTGAGCATCAACGGTTTCCTCGAGGGGACGGTCCAACTTCACTAGAAGACGCCGGCGCCGCTAGGTGTTCGGGTCGTGGGTGCCACTCGCCCTCTTCGCGCTAGTCGTCTGGTCGATCCAGCGCGTGGTCACCAAAGTCGTCCTGATCCGCTGGTCGACCGCGCGCTTCTATCGTCTGAACGCGGTCCTCTCGCTTGGCGTGTACGCGGTCTTTGCGATCGCTGTGCCACCCGACCCCGGCGGCGTTGTCGGCGCGGTCGGCTTGTCGCTGCTCATGGCGATGACCTTCTGGGTCACGACCGAGGCGACCCGCCGCGGGCCGGTCGGCGTGGTCGCTCCGCTCACGGCAATGAGCCCGGCGCTGACCGTCATTCTCGCGGTGGCGATCCTGGGGGAACGGATCTCATTCGAGCACGGCTTCGGCATCAGTGCTGCCCTCGCGGGGAGCGTGCTCCTATCGTTTCGGCCGAGGGCTCCGCAGGCTCTCGCCGGCTGGCTGCCCCTGGCGCTCGCATCGCTCGTACTGCAGGGTCTCGGCGCATTCATCGCCAAGGTCCTGGTCACGGCAAGCGGACCGACGGACCTCCTTGTGACGAGCGCGGCCGTTCAGCTGATCGTTGGTCTGATCATCGCGCGTGGAGAGCCTCTCGGAGGACGTGAGCTACTTCAGGGCCGCGGGCTGGCGACTGCAGTCACTCTCGTCGCGGCCGCGGTGGCGACGATCGGCTACCTCTCCGCGCTGTCCGTCGGCCCCGCGAGCGCGATCGTGCCGCTTGTAGCGACGAGTCCGGCGCTGGGCGGACTCCTCGGCATCCTCACGATCCACGAGGCTGTCACCAGGCGACAGCTCGCCGGTATCGCGCTTGGCGGATTCGCTGCGGTGCTCTTAGCCACCGCGGCATAGCGGCTGATCGGGAGTCAGCCAGGCCAGTCCCTTGACGATGCGCGGATCATCGACCGGTTCGGGCGACCGGAGGTGATGCCGGCAGAATCAAGAACGAAGCGCTGTCATCCGAGGGCCAAGGGGGAGAGACAATGCAGATGTTCTGGCGCATCGCGACAACAGTCTCCATCGTCGCGTCGGTGGTGAGCGCATCGATCACATCGCTCGCCGGAAGTGTTCCGGCGTGGCCGCAGTGGGGTCAGAATCCGCAGCACAGCGGCACGGCAGTCGCGGCGGGACAGGATCTCAATCGCATTCTCGCAGACCTCACTTTCGACCCGTTCGTTCCGCAGGAGATCAAGGCGCCCTGCAATTTCTGCACGCACTACCAGGCGCCGCTCATCGACGGTCGCGACGTGTTCATGGAGTTCAAGACCGGGACGTACAGCGGCGAGCAGGGTTGGAACACGCAGATATGGAACGAGAAACGGCTGCGCTGGCAGGACGGCCGGCTCGTCGAGCAATGGAATTACGTCAGCGACTGGAAGCCCGACCCGAACCCGTTCAGCGTTGGATCATCGCCGACGGAGCGCTGGGGACTCAGCGGATGGGAGCCGGTCTTCCACGCCGTACTGGCGGGCCCCTTCATCTATGTGCCGGGGGCTTCCGGCGCTGTCTGGAAGCTGAATAAAGAGAACGGCTCCATCCTGGGAAGGCTCACGCCATTCCCAAACGGCGCGGACTTCGATCCGAACACGTTCGTCGCCGGCCCGCTCGTGGCCGACGCCGCCGGCAACATCTACTACAACGCGCTCAAGTTCGATCCCACTGACCCGTACGGCGCGTCCGGCACTGACATCGCCGGGGCTTGGCTGGTGAGGATTGGCGCGGACGGCAGTGCTCGGAGCGTGGAGTACCGGACGCTGGTACC
>VBDV01000195.1 GCA_005882765.1 Chloroflexota bacterium
CAGGAGCTTCTCGCCGCTCGCGCGCTCGAGCTCGCGCCACAAGGTCCACGCACGGCGGAGAAGCGGGACATAGTCGGGATGCTCGTAGTAGGACAGCCGGATGATCCGCGAGAGACCACCTGACGACCCGAGAGTGTGCCCGCGCGCGAAGCGATCGAATCCGAGGACCGACGCGCCGCGCGACGCGAGGTGATACGCGGCCGAGCTGCCATGCGCGCCGAGGCCCGCGACGATGACGTCGTACATGTCGTGGCGACTAGGCGAAGCGCTTGACGAAGGCGAGCGCCGTCTCGGCGACCTCCCGCCAGCCGCTGTCGATCACGAGCGAGTGCCCGCGGTTGGGTACCTTGGTGATCTCGGTCACGGCCTTGTTCCGCTTTTGCTTCTTGTACGAGGCGTCCGCGATCGCCCACGGGACGGTGTTGTCCTTCTCGCCGTCGATGATCAGGAGCGGCCCGCGCGCGGCGTTCTCCGTGTCGACCTTCGCCTCGGTCCAGGGATTCAGGTTGGCGGTGGCCGCCTGGAAGAGCGGCGCGCCGGACGCCGGCACGTGGTACGTCTGGTAGAGGTCCTTCGCCTCGTCCTCGCTAAGAGCGTTGGCCCAGCCGTATTTGAACTGCTCGAACGTGAGCGCGACCGCGCGGCCCCGGTTGGCGGGGTTGCCTAGGACGGGCGATGCCGATTTGAGTGACGACAGCGGCAGAGGCAACACGCCGCGGAACGGCGCGGGGTCGATCGCCACCGATACAGCCGCGAGTCCCCGTCCGGCGAGCATCTGCGTGATGAGTCCGCCAAAGGAATGTCCGACCACGGCCGGCTTCTTCTTCAGCTGGGCGATCGCTTTGGCGAAGTGGTCGGCGACCTGCCCGACCATCTTGTGGGCGAAGGTCTCGGGATGCGCCTTGGTGGATGAAGACGACTGGAGTCCGATCGGTCGCGTTCGCGCGTTCGATCTGCTCTGACGTGGTGCGGGATACGGCGTCGGTCATGGTTTCGGTCATGGTTGAGGACATGTGACCCTCCCCTTGTGCGCGTGCTGCGCTAGGACAGCGTGTCACATCCCCCAAACAGGCTGCCGCGGTGCGCTATGCGCTTCTCGGCGAAGCGCCCGAGGACGACGACTAGCGCCCGAGGACCGGCGGCGGGATCGGAAGGATCGTCGAAAGCGGAAGCGGCACCGGCGGTGGGATCGGCGCGGCGCTCCGGATGACGACCGGGATGGTGGCGAGCGGACGGGCGGAGGCATTCGGGAGCGGCACGACGCTCGGGATCGGGGCGGAGCTCGGGAGCGGAAGGGCAGTCGGCAGCGAGACGGCCGTGGGCAAGGGCGGAATCACCGACGGCAACGGGAGCACGCTGGCGACCGGCACCGCGAGGGTCGGAACGGCAACCGTAGGCAGGGGCGCGACGGACGGCAGCGCAGGAAGATTCGGCGTCTGCGGCGTGGCCGTGCACGCGACGGAAGCGAGCAGCGCGAAGACAACGAGCGGGCGCATGTCCAATCTCCCCACGAGCGAGCGAAGCAAGTCTTTCGCCAACCCGCCGGGGGCGCAACGTAAACAGGTGGTAGTCGCGGTGCAGGGTGCACGGGCCGGTTTGACCGGTCAGGACGGGTCTACCTAGGCTGTTCTCGATGCGGTTCGCCCTCATCCCGCCGATGCCGATCGCCCCGATGCCGGGGCTCGCATCGCGTTCGGGAGGCTAGCCGCAGCAACCTCACACATCACCAGCAAGCAATGAGGCCTCCCGAACGGGAGGCCTCTTCTATTTCTTTGAAGGAGACCGCCATGGCGACCACGCTCGAACGGAGATCGACGAACCGGCTCCGCGGTCTGCGCTGCCGCGCGTGCCACGTTCTTCAACCGGCGGACGAGCGTTACGTCTGCGGCGAGTGCTACGGCCCGATCGAGCCGGAGTACGACCTCGCGGCGTTCGACACCGAGAGCCTGCGCGCCGAGATCGAGCGGGGGCCGCTCTCGCTCTGGCGGTATGCGCCGCTCCTTCCGGTCGCCGCGCCACGCGGGCACTTCGCCGTCGGCTGGACGCCGCTCGTGGAGGCGCCGCGCCTCGGGGCCGCCATCGGCGTGGCGCGCCTCTTCCTCAAAGACGACTCACGCAACCCATCGCTCTCGTTCAAGGACCGGCCCGTCGTTGTCGCGCTCGCGCGCGCCCTGGAGCTCGGGCTCGACACGATCGCGTCCGCGTCCACCGGCAACCTCGCGGGCGCGGTAGCGGCTGCCGCGGCGCGCAACGGTCTACGCGCGTTCGTGTTCGTTCCCGCGGCCACCGACGAGAGCAAGATCGCGGGTGCCGCCGCGTACGGCGCGAGCGTCGTCCGTGTCAACGGGACCTACGACCAGGTCAATCGGCTGTGCGCGCGTCTCGCCGACGAAGAGCGCTGGGGCTTCGTCAACTTCACCCTCCGCCCGTATTACGCCGAAGGGTCCAAGACGCTCCTCTTCGAGACTGCTGAGCAGCTCGGATGGTGCCTCCCCGACCACGTCGTCGTGCCCGTCGGGTCCGGCGCGCTCCTCACGCGCACCGCGACCGCCGCGGCCCAGCTCCGCGGCACCGGACTCGCCGAAGGCGCGCTCCGCATACACGCCGCTCAACCGTCGGGCTGCGCGCCCGTCTCTGATGCGGTACTTGAGGGATATCGGGCGGTCCGCCCAGTCCGCGATCCCGTCACGGTCGCGCGCTCGCTGGCGATCGGCGCGCCCGCCGATGGGGATGGGTCGGTCGAGATCATCCGCGCATCCGGAGGATCCGCGGGCTCGGTCAGCGACGACGAGGTGCTCGAAGGCTGTGCGCTTCTCGCGAGCACCGAGGGCGTTCTCGCGGAGCCCGCGGGTGGTGTGGTCGTCGCCACCGCGAGAGCACTCGCTGCGCGCGGCGCGTTCGCCGACGACGAGTCGGTCGTCCTTTCGCAGCCGGCGGCAACACGACGATCGACTTCGATGTCACTGATCTTCCGCAGCTCGCGAGCGAGATCGCGGATCGATATCCCGAGCTCGCGGCGCGGGTCCTGCGGGACGGCACGTTCGGGCGCTTCGTGAATGTATTCATCGACGGAGAGGACGCCCGATTCCTGGCCGAGAGCGATCTGCGGGGCAAGCGCACCGTCGAGATCCTGCCCGCGATGAGCGGCGGCGCCGTCGCGCCGCTGCCCGAACGCGCACGCCGCGACGAGCACGAGGTCTACGGCTCGTTCATCGACGAGACCATCGGGATCGTCGCGCGGCAGACGCGCGACACGGTGTCGTTCGCGGTCGGGGCGCCGTCGCGCGAGGCGCTCGATCTTGTTGGCGCGGACGATCTCGCGGCCACGGTGCTCCGCCGCGACGGCGCGACGGCGCTCGGGTACGGAATCACCGAAGGTGAACCTGACCTCCGCGACGTCATTGCCTCGGCCGCGCGGGACCGCGGTGTCGCGGCGGACGCAAGCGGGGTGCTCGTGAGCGCCGGAGCGCTCCAGGCCATCGATCTCGCGTGCCGCGTCTATCTCCGAGCCGGCGATGTCGTGGTGGCGGAGTCGCCGGCATTCGCGAACGCGCTCTCGGCGTTCCGCAACCACGGCGCACGCGTGCTCGAGGTACCGGTCGATGGCGAGGGCCTCGACGTTGCCGAAGCCGCGCGCCGCATCCGCAAGCTCGGCATCCGCCCGCGCATGTTCTTCGTCGTGCCGAACTTCCAGAATCCCACGGGCGAGACGCTCTCCTTCGAGCGCCGCGAGGCGTTGCTCGCGCTCGCCGCGAGCCACGACGCGGTCGTTGTCGAGGACGACCCGTACGCCGCGCTGCGCTATCGCGGCGACGACCTGCCGCCGCTCGCGGCTCTGGGTGGCGCCGAGGTCGTGTCGATCGGCACCTTC
>VBDV01000158.1 GCA_005882765.1 Chloroflexota bacterium
GTCCCGCCCGAGACGGCGACATCTGCCACGCGCACGGAGCTCATCGTTGAGATCCTCGCCACTGTGGCGAGCGCTCGACGCGAGCCGGCCGAGCGTTAGGGTCTCCCGATCCGACGGCGAGTCCGCGGAGCAGCGGCCCCCGCGCTCTTAGCTCAGCCTGCGAGCTGGTACCCCACCGCTTAGCTCGGTCAATACAAGTTCTGCGAGGCTCCCGCCGAAGGGCGTGCCAATGCTTGTATTCGTCGCAACTTAGAACACACTGAGCCCGTTCACTCTGGACCCGATGCACCGTCCGAGCCGCAGTGCCGGCGAGGTGCCTCCCAGGCCCCCAGCGAGCGAACGTCACGATGGCAAAGGGGGTAGTTCTGTGTTTAGCAAGCACCTCAGGGTCATTGGCCGCTGCCTCGTCGATGAGGCATGAGCAGAAGCACGACGTGAGGAAATAGAAGCGAGCGGAGGGAGTGCTGTCGTCGCGACCCGCGCGATGCGGCCTCCCATCCAGGAGGGGAGAGTCACATGGCGATCGCACAGCAACAGAAAGCAACGGACATAGCTACCGCGAACGCGAACGACTTCAGGGCGGCAATGTCGGCGGCAAGCGCGCGCGACCACGACCGTTTCGAGGCACACCTGAGAGACGATGTGACGTTCATCAACCCGATGGTCGGAACCGTGGACAAGGCCGGCTTCCGCGCATTCCACACCGCGCTGTGGACGGGTTTGCCCGACATCAACTACAAAGTTGAGCGCACCGTGTCGGAGGGCGACACCGTGGTCGGGGAGTGCACGGTGACGGGGACTCAGCGCGGCGAACTCGCAGGCGTCCCTGCCACGAACAAGTCCGTGAAGGTGCCAGTGACCTTCATCGTCGACTACGAAAATGGAAAGGCGAAGCGGTGGAGCTCGTATCTCGACACCGCGACGCTTCTCCGTCAGATCGGCGCGATGAAGTAACGGAACTCAAGGGCTCGACGGCCTCTGGCCGTCGAGCCCTCGGCGCCTATTCGAACTCTGGTATTCCTACGGCTCGAAGTGATAGCGCACGGTGTACGTTCCAGCGGGCCCGACATCGTGGAAAGTCCCGTCGCCGCGGAGGCCCGCGAGGCCGCCGGTTGCGTCCTGGACCACGAACTGGCCGTCGACTGGTGCCGCGGGTCCGGCCTGGGTGCCTTCGAAGCGGAGCGTCAGTGTTCCGGTTCGACCATCAACGATGCAGGTGCAAGTCAGCGTTCCCTGGACGGTCGCGGTGCCGTTCGGGTGGGCGACGAACACGAATTGCTCCGTGTACGGGCCGGTGAACGAGCCAGCGAACGCGTCGTTGGCCGTCGCGGTTAGGAACGTGTTCCCGTCGGCCATCCGAGCGCTCTGGATCACCGGATGGAACGTGAACGTTCCGCCGCCCTCAGTTGGTGTCGTGGCGAGCGCGGGTTGCGCGAGAAGCGCGGTCACCGCGACGACCGCGAGCAACAGTAAGAAAGACTTGCGCATCTTTTTGCTTCCTGCCCAACTTCGATGTGCGCAGGGATGCTAGGTCTGGCCGTCAATCCTCCTCAAGAACCTGCCGACATATCACGAGTCATTCGTTCACAGATTGTTGTGTTGGCGCTTACTAGTCCCCGTCGCTATCAAGCAAGAGCCCGTGCTCGTTACGAACGAGCGATGCTGTTATCAGGTCCGCGTGCTTGACCGGTCTTCCGCTCCGAGGTCCTTGCGTACCCACCGTCTCCGACCTGCGTGGGACCATGCTGCGACGCCCGGCGAGCAGGTCCCTATGGCAGCGTCATCGATGTTCTCACCCGGAAACGGGCCGCCGCTCGAGGACGACTACTGCGGTCCCCGAGGGCCGGCGAGTCGCGTAGCCATCGACGTCGTCGCCCATCTCGCGCCATCGCCCCCAGAGGCGCTCGCGCTCGTCGCCTTGCGCCGCGCGCCCATGGATGGCGCGCGTGCTCTCTGACAGCTCGACCGTGGCGTCGGGGTGCGCCTGCAGGTTGAGCCACCACGCGGGCTCGGCGTCTTTCCAGCCGTTCATCGCCATCGTGACCAGGTTCGGACCATCCTCGTAATAGCCGAGGATCACGCTGCGCTTCTTGCCGGAGCGGCGGCCCACTGTGGTGAGGCGCATCGTTCCCCATCGGTTCGGCTTCGGCGGCCACAGACCCATACGACCCCGACTGAGCCGATAGATCGCGCGGTGAATGACCCAGGCCGAGACGACGACCCAGCGAGGCGGGAGTCGCGGAGATCGTTTCGGCGTTTCGGGCACGGCTCATGATGTCACGCCCGGGTGCTCGGTCCCAGAGGAGTCGAGTAGTACTTCGCGGTTTCCGATTCCGACGTCGCGAGGGTCGCGACCGCTGAGTCCGGCTTGCGATGCGCGTCTGGCGATTCTGGTCCGCGGAGACCGTACTAGAGTGTGCGCGCTCGTGGCGTCCCCGGAGGCGGGGATCGATGCATCAGGGGAGGAAGCGGAGTGATCAAGATTCGTCTCGTCTTGTCATTCGTCGCGATCAGCATGCTCGTCATTTCATCGCCCGCGTCGGCGCATTCCAGCGTCACTCTCGATCCCGCCGGCGACATCACGGCCACCACGCCGCCCTATTACGACATTCTCAAGGCGAAGATCCACGCGACCGGTGACGAGACCGGAGCTCACGAGGCAATCGTCTTCTCGATGAAGCTTGCAACGCCGATCCCGCAACTGTCATCCGCCACATTTTTTGCGGCGAATTGGCTCCTCGACACAAATACCGCGCGCGTGGGACCCGAATACAACGTCATCGTCCGCTGGTGCACGACCGTCACGCACCCTCGATGCAAGTCGGGGCCGGCGCATTGGGAAGGCGCGTTGAACGACTTCGCCGCCGGTGGAATCCAGACCTACGTCTCGACGTTCGCGGTCGACGGCGACGCCGTGACGTTGTGGCTCGACCCGGAGCGGATCGGCTCAGTCGGCCAGTTTGACTGGATGGGCGCGACGCGGAGTCGCGGCGCGCAACCTATTCCTGAGGACGACACGGACCCAGCTTCATTCCGTCGTTGAACTGTCGCGGTCAATCCGCCCAGCGAATCACCCGTAGCGCCCGCAGAGTGTTCCAGCGGCTCGGCTGGCCTTCGCGCTCGTCCATGCCGAACTCGAGATCGCGGACGCGGGCGTTGACCATTTCGCTCTCGTGTGGGTTCTCGAGCGGCCATCGGCCTTGGGCGTCACGCTTGGAGCGGACCAGGTCGATGGCCTCGGCCACGCGCGCATCGGGCGTCACGCTCGCTGCGCGCAGGTAGTCGAGCCCGCGCAACGCGTCGTAGTGCCAGCCGGTCGGGAACGAGAACCGCGTGAAGGCCGGATCGATCAGCTCGCCGCTCGACAGCCGGCGCAGCATCCGGCGTTCGAGCAGGTATTCCTGCCCTCGCCCAAGCGCCGCGGTCACCTCGGCGGAGCCGCCGGTAGCTCGCGCGTGCTCCAGAAGACCCTCGAGGACGTCGATCGTCGTGTGGAACGATCCGCGGGTCGAGCCATTCTCCTGCTCGCAATTCCAACCGCCATCGGCCATCTGCTCGCCGAGCAGCCGCTCGACAATGCCTGTCACGTCCTGGCCGAAGTACGAGCCGACCGTCACAACGCGTCCGTTGATGCACGGCTCGACCTCGCCCGCGAACACCGGTGTGCCGCGCCAGGGGCCCCCCGCGTGCCACGTCGCGTTATCGCGAACGAGGCCGATCGCTTTCCGCGCCACCTCGCTCGAAGGGTCGAGGCCCATGTCGCGGAGCATCAACAGGGCGAGCAGCGTGATCTCCTCAGTCCCCGGAGTGCCGGTGTCCCACAACCCATCCTCCCGTCGAAGAGCCAGCAGCCGTGCGCCCCAGCCTTCGGTCGCAACGCGGGCACGCTCCGCGGCGACCTGGTCGGCCGGCGCATCGGTCAGGTCACGCATCGCCTGCCAGCGAATCGCCGGATCCGAGTCGAGCAGCCAGTCGATGACGGACACGATCTTCCTCCCGCGGAGCGCGGCGTTGAGAGAGAGCCACACTATCCGGGACCGGTGGCTCGGATCACGAGGCACGCTACCTTGGCAGCAGGGGGAGCCGGGATCCGAACATGATCTCTGAGGCGCCTTTCTTCTTTTCGGTCGCAGCGCTCAGCGTCACCCTAGCGGGCTTCTCCGGCTTGTTGGCGGCGCTCCGCCGCGGCGACCAGTTGCGGACTGTCGACGTGTTTCATTTGCGTGGAATCGCCGAGGTAGGTCTGGCGAACGCTCTCATTGCACTGATAACGATTCCCGCTGCCACCATTGCAGGCGATCTTCAGACCGCGGCTCGGCTGGGAGCCGGCGTCGTCGTCGCGTACGTCATTTTCCAGATCCCGATGTTCGCCTTGCGGCAGCGGCGAATGGCCGTCCGCGTTCGCGTGGCTCAAGCCGTCGGCGCTGCGGCGATCGACACAGCGGTCATCGCGGTCGCTGTCGTCACCATCGCCACCGGAGCGGTCGGCGGCTACGAGCTACTGATGGTCCTACTGCTCGCCCGTCCGATGTGGGATTTCGTCCAGTTCTTGCGAGACATGGCAGGTCCAGCCAGCGCGGACAAACACAGCGCATGAATTCGCTTTCGCATCGCGGCGACGACCGCAACGCAGTGCGCTTCGCCCATGGTCCGACCGTTTCGGGCCGGTGTTCGGTAGGATGAGCCGCTCGCAGGCCGGCAGGGCGCCGCCGGGCTCCACCGTGTTGAAGGCGTTCAAGCTTCGGGGGAGAGGTCGCATGTTGAATCGATGGTGTGGTCCATCTCGCTTTGTGTTTCCCGTGGTGCTCGGGCTGTTGCTCGCAGTCTGTGGCGGTACAACCGGAACTGGGACCGGCACAGACGGCAAGTTCACCGGCACGATCAACATCGCGTCATCGACATGGACGGGCTACGCGGTCATCTACATCGCGAACACCAAGGAGACCTGGAAGAGCCACGGCCTCGACGTCAAGTTCTCCGACGTCGAGGACCCCAACGATCGTTTGATCGCGCTGACGGCCGGACGGCTCGAGGGGATGGCATCGACGGTCGATGCCTTCGCCCGGGCTCAGTCGAACGGAGTGCCCGCGGTGGAGGTCTTCCCGATCGACGCCTCGGTCGGTGGCGATGGGATCCTCGCGAAGAACACCATCAAGACCGTGCAGGACCTTAAGGGGCAGAAGGTCGCGGTCAACCAGGGCTCGGTGTCGGAATGGTTCCTGGCACAGGTGCTTCAGAAGAACGGCTTGAAGCTCTCCGACGTCAGCGAGCAGAACATGAAGTCTGGGGAAGCCGGCGCCGCCTTCGTTGCCGGGCAGGTAGACGTCGCGGTCACGTGGGAGCCGTGGCTGAGCAAGGCCAAGGCGCGCACCGATGGGCGGGTCCTCGTCTCGTCTAAGGAATATCCGGACCTGATCATGGACAGCTTTGCGTTCCGGAAGGACTTCGTCGACAAGTACCCGGCCACGGTGAAGGACTTCATGAAGGCCTACTACGACGCCTTCGACTGGTTCCAGAAGAACACGACCGAGGGACTGAGCATCGTGGCCAAGGCCACGAGTGAGACCGCTGATGATGTGAAGGCGGATCTGACGACGCTCACGCTGTTCGATCTGGCGAAAGGCAAGGAGATCATGGGCACGAAGAGCTCTCCCGGGAAGATCAATGACAACGTCAAGGCCGCCGGTGATTTCTGGAAGGCCCAGGGAAAGATCGACAGCCCGGTGAAGCCTGCGGACGCGGTGAACGCCGACTTCATCAACTCGTTGTAGAGGAGCGCAATTGAGCCGGGTCCCTGCGGCCCGAGTAGCTCCGGCGCCGTCTGCGGTCCGCCCGCGGCGGAGCCGGGGCTTCGTCCGTACCTACCTCACTCCGAAGCAAGCCATCCCTGGGCGGGCCCGGGCGATCCTCGCGGTGGGCAGCTTCGTCTTCGTCGTTGGCGTCTGGACGCTCCTCGCCGCACTTGTGCAGAACCCACTCTTTGTCCCGAGCCCCTACCAGGTGGTGCTGACCTGGTGGGACATGATGGTGAACCTCGCCTTTTACAACGACGTGGGCTGGAGCACCTTCCGGATCGTCGCGGGGTTTCTGCTCGCGGCGGTGGTGGCGGTGCCCCTCGGGCTCTTGATGGGGTCGTTCGAGGTCGTGCGCTCGTTCTTCAACCCGCCGATCAACGCCATTCGCTACATGCCTGCGTCCGCGTTCATTCCACTTCTCATCCTGCTGCAGGGCCTCGGGGAGGACGAAAAGATCACGATCATCTGGATCGGCGTGTTCTTCCAACTGGTCCTGATGGTGATGGACATCGCGCATCGCGTGCCCGATGAGATGCTGAGCGTGGCCTACACCCTGGGTGCGTCCCGCTGGACGGTCTTCTACAAGGTGTTCCTCCCGGCGACGTTTCCGGAGGTCGTCGATGCGCTTCGCATCACCATGGGATGGGCATGGACGTATCTCATCGTCGCGGAGCTCGTAGCGGCCGAACATGGCATCGGAAGCTTCATCCTGATCGCTGAGCGCTACTTGCGCGCCGACCGGATCATCGCCGCCATCATCACCATCGGCGTCCTGGGGCTCATCACGGACACCCTGTTCGCCGCCATTCATCGAATCGCATTCCCCTACGTGCAGAAGGTGCGCGCGTGAGCGAGATCCAGATCGCTGACGTCGCGATGCGCTTTGGCACTCGCCACGGCGAGGTGAAGGCACTGGAGCGGATCTCGCTCACGGTGCCGGACGGCCAGTTCGCCTGCATCGTCGGGCCCTCGGGCTGCGGCAAATCGACGCTCCTCATGATCGCGGCCGGGCTGGTGACTCCCACGGAGGGTGAGGTGCGGCTGAATGGCAAGCCCACTTTGGAACCGGGGGCGGACCGCGGCATGGTGTTTCAGTCGTACTCGCTTTACCCCTGGCTTTCGGTCCGGCGCAACATCGAGTTCGGGCCCGAGATCAAGAGGGTCCCTCCGGCGGACCGCCGCAAGACATCGAGCGAGCTGATCCACCTCATGAAGCTTGATGGCTTCGCCGATGCGTATCCGAAAGTGCTCTCGGGTGGCATGAAGCAACGGGCCGCGATCGCGCGCGCGCTCGCCAACGATCCCGAAGTGCTGCTGATGGATGAGCCCTTTGGTGCCCTCGACGCGCAGACCAGACAGATCATGCAGGAGCTCCTCACCGACATCTGGCAGCGCTATCGCAAGACCGTGCTGTTTGTCACCCACGACATCGAAGAGGCAATCTTTCTGGGAGACGTCATCTACGTGATGACCAGCCGGCCGGGTCGCATCCGGACGACTCTCAGGGTCGACATCCCGCGGCCGCGCACGTTCGATACCCTCACCGGCCGACGATTCGCGGAGCTGCGCAACCAGGTCGTCGGCATCATCCACGAGGAGAGCCTGAAAGCAGTGGAGTCCGAGCTCGCTCGTGCCTGAGACTCGTGGGCGAGCTGGGCCGACGCGCTACCGGCCGGTCGATGCCATGCAGGCCGCGCGATTCACTGGTATCGGCACCTTCATGCGGCTCCCCAACGTCGCGGACATGACCGGGGTCGATGCAGCGTTCATCGGGATCCCGTTCGACACTGCGGTGAGCTATCGGATCGGGGGGAGATTCGGCCCCGCGGCGATCCGAGAAGCGTCGCGGCTGCTGCGTCCGTACAACGTCGAGCAGGGGATCGAGATCTTCGAATATGTCTCTGCGGTCGATGCCGGGGACCTCTCGGTCGTACCTGGAAACGTGGAGGCGTCGTACCGCGTGATCGAATCCGGGCTCGGGCCCATCCTCGACGCCGGCGTGATTCCGCTCGCTCTTGGCGGAGACCATTCCATCACCCTGGGAGAGCTGCGAGCGGTCTTCAAGCGGCACGGCCCGGTCGGCCTGATCGATTTCGATTCGCACACGGACACCTGGGACAACTATTGGGGAGAGCGGTACACCCACGGCACGTGGTGTCGCCGAGCCATCGAGGAAGGTTTGATCGATACGGCGAGGGCCGTGCAGCTCGGCATCAGAGGTTCCCTCTATGGGCCCGAGGATCGGAACGGTGCGCAGGCGCTCGGCATTCACCTGATTCCGAGCGAGTCGCTTTTGGAGAGAGGCGTTGATGCGGTGTTGCCCGAGGTGGTCGAGCGCGTCGGCAAGGGCCCGGTCTTTCTCAGCTTCGATATCGATTTTGTCGACCCTGGCTTCGCGCCGGGGACCGGCACGCCCGAGGTTGGGGGTCCGAGCAGCCGCGATGCGCTCCGGCTGGTGCGCGGTCTACGCGGCCTCGACCTGATCGGCTTCGACCTGGTCGAGGTTCAGCCCCAGTACGACCACGGTGAAGTCACCTCGCTGCTGGCCGGCACGCTGCTTCACGAATTCCTCAGCTTGGTCGCCTTGAATCGTCGCGGCTAGGGTTCCGTCGGGACCCCAGACCCCAGCGCGAAATCGATCGCCACGCCCGGCGCCATCTCGCGCCCGGCGGCCCTGACCCGCTCGAGCATGACGGCATTGTCAGGCAGTACGGCGACCTGCGTTGGCTCGTCCCCTCGCAATGTCGCAGACCGCGCGATGACGGCGGTGTTCTCGCCAGCGTGGCCGAGCGTCGCGTTTCCCAGTCGGCCGACGGCGAAAGCGAGGACGACGCTTGGCAGGTAAAGGAACGTCACCACGCAGACGCCGATCGAGAGAGTCACAAGATCGAGCAGGCCGGTCAGCATGTGACGCGACTCAGCCTGCGCATGCATCTTCCGGCGACGCTACGCAGGCTGTGCGGTGTGAACATGAAATCGCCTTAAGAATCGGAACGACGCGGCTTGGCACTGACGTCCTTGGTGGCGACGTTTAGAGTCGGTCGATGATCCGTTCGCGCGGCCATGCATCGACGGCGACGGCCGCAATCTTCCTACTCGCTCTGGGTGCCTGCTCGCCCGAAGCCAGCTCGCCGAGACAGAACTCGACAGACACCGCGGTTCCTAGTCGGACGCAAGCACCCTCCACAACTGCGGGCGTGACATCGTCGCCGAGCACCGCGCCCCTGGCCGCGCGACGCGCTCCCACTCCATTGCGGGCAGTACAACCCTCGGATCTCGTTGTGCGGGTCGACTCGCTCGGAGAGCTTTGCTGTCCAGCCCCGGTGGTGGTCGCGACGGTCGATGGTCGCTTTGTGACAAGGGCCGCCGACGGCACGCTCGTCGAGCGCAGGCTGACCGCCGCGGGAGTACAGCGGTTGCGGGACGAGGTGGTTGGTACCGGCCTCTTCGTCAGCGATCGGGAGGTCCGTCTCGAGCTCACTCCGGCGGCGTCCCCGGTTCCGCATGGCATAAGCGCTCGCGCATTCAGAGTGTGGAACGGCGCGCGCACCGTGACCGTGTCGTCGCCGGTCCTGCAGCAGTCCGAGGAAGTGTTCTACAAGCCGTCGCCTGCGCGGACACAGTTGGACGCGCTCGCGGCCCGTCTCACCGCGCCGGACTCTTGGCTCCCTGTGACTGCCTGGGCGGTAGAGGCGCCGCGGCCCTACGTCGCCGACGGGTTTCGGGTCGTGAGCTCAGCGGAGCCGGTGGGTGGGTCGCCGCCCGACGTCGATGCCATCGACTGGCCATTCACCACATCTATTGCAGACTTCGGCGAGCCCCTCGGGGCGACGAGTCAAGTCTTCGTCCCGATCGGCCCCGGGACCCGGCCGCTCCGGTGCGCGGCGCTTGACGCGAACGATGCGCGATCGGCTCGAGGCGCCTGGGAGCGAGCGGGCGCGAAGGTGAACGATTTTCCGGACGGCGCGTTTATCACGGTGCTCGCCTGGGGAGCGGCCGGCAGCGGCATCGTGCTCTTTGCCCAGGCGCTTATGCCAGATCAGTCCTCGTGCGGGGACAGCTACTAGCGCGCTGCCGCTACTGCCAATTAACCTGCGCGAAGAATGTCCACCCCAAAGATTCCCAATCGGCTCGCCGAGTTGATCCCTGCGCTCGAGCAGACGACAACCGAGATCTCGGGCCTGCTGGAGTCGGTGGCTGACGACCAGGACTGGCGGCCGAAGGACGAGCACTGGTCGTTCCGCCACATAGCGGCACATCTCGAAGCCTGTCAGACCGAGTGCGTGCTCGTTCGCGTCCGCCAGATCGCCGCCGGGGCCAAGCCGACATTCGAGTTCTACGACAACGACGGCTGGGACTTCAGCGACCGTGAGCTCCGTCATTCGCTTGTGGATTGGCGCGAGAGTAGGGCTCGCCTGTTCGAGTTCGTGCGAGCGCTATCGCCGGAGCGGCTTTCACGGACGGGGAGTCATCGCACGTTCGGTGAGATCACCGTGCTCGATTACATCGCCGTGGATCTGGACCACGACCGCGAACACCTGGCGGACCTCAAGGAGATGCTCGAAAGTCGAGCGCGACAGAACGAAACGTTGGAACGGCCCAGCCGATAGGTCGGGTGCGAGGCGGACTGGGCGGCTATCCGCCACCGCCGCCACCACCACCGATACCGCACGTCGGCGGCGTGCCCGCCCCGCGCACTCCGGTCGCGTGGTTGGAGTCGAAGCCGCGATTCACCACGAGGTTGGCGTGAGCGCACGCTTTGCCTGGGGAGAACGCATCGGTCGCCGGCGGCGGCGAGGGCACTTGGCCTGGGTTGGCCGCGGCGGGGGCTCCCGTCGCGAGCGTCAGCGCGATCACCGCGATGCTGAACGAAAGTAGCTTCCTCAAGTCGAGTACCTCCACGCTCTGCCGGCTAGTTCCCTTCTAACGGCGCGTGGCCACCCGCGTTAGGGCTTCGCCGCCGGCCGCCGCGCGCGAGCACGGGCGGCAACACGTTTGATGCCGGTCTTGGTCCCGAGACGCTCCCCATATGCGCGGCTGATCGCGAGGTACGGTTTCAGCTCGGCGGTGCGAGCGAGCAGTGCGGCCGGAACCGCGACGAAATCCTTCTGCACGATGCCATACGAGACGGCGAGCTTCGCCCGGTATTTCTTCATGAACGTCTCGCGCTCCTCGTCGGGCAGCCGGATCCGAAGCTCGCCGGTCGGCGAGAGGAACGTGAACATCTTTCCGTTGGTCGACGTGTAGGGCACGGTCGCGCCCTTCCGCTCGATGGTCGGATCCGTCGCGATGAGCCGCTCGTAGAGAGCAAGCTTCGCGGCGGGGATGGTGCTTGCGGGCTTCTTCTTCGCGCTCACCGATCGATTTCCCCAACAGCCTATCCCCGCTACCCTCCCGCGGGTGGCGGCGAAGATCAGCTGGAAGCAGGCGCTCGCGTGGCGCATGCGGCGACAGCTGCTCGATCCGGTAGGCGACGAGTCGGCGGTGGGAGTTGTCCGCCGGCTCTGCGCCGTACAGGCTCAAGTCGCGTCGTTCGCGGAGCTCTGTGTCCGGGTCCGGCGCACCAGATCGAAGCCCGGCGACGTCGGGCGCGCGCTCAGCGACGGCCGGCTCATCAAGACGTGGGCGATGCGCGGAACCCTCCACTTGCTCACGCCCGAAGACGCGGGTGCGTTCCTCTCGCTGATCGCGTCCGGACGATCTTGGGAGCGGCCGAGCTGGCAGAAGTATTTCGGCGTCACCCCGAAGCAGCTCGACGCTCTTCGTGAGGTCATCAGCGAGGCGCTCGCCGGTAAGGTCCTCACCAGGGAGGAGCTGATCGGGGCGGTCACCGCGCGTCGCGGATATGGGCATCTCGGCGAGGCGCTGCGCTCGGGGTGGGGCACGCTCCTCAAGCCATATGCGTGGCAGGGCGATCTCTGCTTCGGCCCGAACCGAGGTAACCGTGTCACCTTCGTGCGTCCCGAGGACGCGAGCTCGCGCTGGGT
>VBDV01000159.1 GCA_005882765.1 Chloroflexota bacterium
TCGCGAGTCCCGAGGAGCTCAGCGCGCAGATCGCTCGCGATGTCGAGGCCACACGTGCTGCCCTGCGCGCTCGGCCGCGTTCGTGACGGCCGGTCACCTATCGCCTACACTGATCGGGACAAAACAAGATCTACGGATCAGAGAAAGGACAGTGGGTGCCGCCCGCGACGACGACATCCAAGCGTGAGCTCATCGGGGCCTATCAGCGCGACGACAAAGACACCGGTTCGCCGGAGGTCCAGATCGCAGTCCTCACGCAGCGCATCAAGCATCTGACCGAACACCTTCGCGCAGCGCGCCACGACAATTCCAGTCGGCGCGGCCTGCTCCAGATGGTCGGACAGCGGCGGCGGCTCCTCGCATACCTGCACCAGAAGTCTCCCGAGCGCTATCAGGTGATCATCGGGCGACTCGGACTCCGCCGGTAGCGAGGCCGCGAGAGCGCGGATGACCCAGGGAGACCCCTGGGTCTTTTCTTAGAGGCACCCCAACAAATACATGCCAGTCACGCAAGCCCAAGCAACGATCAACGGAAAGCCGCTCATTTTCGAAACCGGGAAGTACGCGAAGCAGGCGGGCGGTGCGGCCACGGTTCGCTACGGCGACACCATCGTGTTCGCCGCCGCCACGGTCGCGAAGACCACGCGACCGGGGATCGACTTCTTCCCGCTCACGGTCGACTTCGAAGAGCGCCTGTACGCGGCCGGGAAGATCCCCGGCTCGTTCCCGCGGCGCGAGGGCCGTCCGTCCGAGGAGGGGATCCTCACCGCGCGCCTCACCGATCGACCGATCCGCCCGCTCTTCCCGAAGGGATTCAAGAACGACGTGCAGATCGTCGCGTCGGCCTGGTCTGCCGACCAGGAGAACGAATACGACGTGCTGGTCGTCAACGCAGCCTCCGCGGCGCTCACCATCTCGGACGCGCCCTTCGAAGGACCGATCGGATGCGTTCGCGTCGGCACCGTCGGCGGCAAGCTGACGCTGAACCCGACGATCCAGCAGATGGACGAGAGCGAGCTCGACCTCGTGGTCGCCGGAACGCGCGACTCGATCATGATGATCGAGGCCGGCGCTCGTCAGGTGACCGAGGACTTCCTGGTCGAGGCGCTCGCGCTCGCGCAGGAGGGCATCAAGGAGCTCTGCGACGCGCAGGAGGAGCTCCGGCGAGCCGTCGGCAAGCCCAAGCTCGCGGTCGCCGCGCCCCCGGTCGACACGGCCAAGCTCGGCCCCGTCACCGCGTTCCTGAAGGAGCGCATCCGGGCCAAGCTGCGCAATCCGGACAAGGCGCAGCGCGAGAGCGGCCTCGATGACCTGAAGGCCGAGGCGGTCACGCAGTTCGTCAAGGAGGGCAGCCCCGTCCTCGCGGAGGAGGTCGCCACGGCCTTCGAGACGATCCTCGAGGAGGAGTTCCGGCGCGCGGTGACCGAGGAGAGCCTGAGGCCGGACGGCCGCGACACCAAGACGATCCGGCCGATCTCGATCGAGGTCGGCGTTCTCCCGCGCACGCACGGCTCCGGTCTCTTCACCCGCGGTCAGACGCAGGTGCTCTCCGTCACGACGCTCGGACCCACCGGTGACGAGCAGATCATCGACACGCTTTCGCCCGTCGACACCAAACGGTTCATGCATCACTACAACTTCCCGCCGTACTCGGTCGGCGAGGTGCGCATGATGCGTGGCGCCGGACGTCGCGAGATCGGTCACGGTGCGCTCGTGGAGCGTGCGCTGCTGCCGGTGCTTCCGACGAAGGACGAGTTCCCCTACACGATCCGCATTGTCAGCGAGACGCTCGAGTCGAACGGCTCGTCGTCGATGGCGTCGACGTGCGGATCCACGCTGTCGCTCATGGACGCCGGCGTCCCGATCAAGGAGATGATCGCGGGCATCGCGATGGGGCTCGTGACCTCGGGCGGCCGGCACACGGTCCTCACCGACATCCAGGGCCTCGAGGACCACTACGGCGACATGGACTTCAAAGTCACCGGATCCGCAAAAGGCGTCACCGCTCTTCAGATGGACATCAAGATCAAGGGGATCTCGCTCGACATCATGCGAGCGGCGTTCCAGCAGGCGCGCGAGGCGCGTCTCTTCATCATCGAGGCGATGCGCAATGTCATCGACAAGCCGCGGGCCGAGCTCTCACGCTGGGCCCCACGAATCGAGACGATTAAGATCCAGCCGGACAAGGTGCGCGAGGTGATCGGCCCAGGCGGCAAGATGGTCCGCGCGATCCAGGCCGAGACCGGCACCACCATCGAGCTCGAGGACGATGGCACCGTCCGCATCACGGGCGCGAAGGCCGAGGGCCGCGAGCGGGCTCGCGCGATGATCGAGGGTCTCACCAAGGAGCCCGAGGTCGGCGAGGTCTACGATGGCAAGGTCACCCGGATCATGAGTATCGGGGCGTTCGTCGAATACCTTCCCGGAAAGGAAGGTCTTGTCCGGGTCAGCGAGATCTCATCCGAGCGAGTGAGCAGCATCGAAGATGCGGTCAAGGTCGGCGACAAGGTCAAGGTCAAGGTGGCCGAGGTCGACCGCATGGGTCGCGTCAATCTGTCGATCCGGGCGGTCAACGAGAACGGGAACGACTACGAGGCGCGTCAGCGGGCCGAGCGCGAGCGGTACCGCGAGCGCGACGAGCGGGGCGGTCCGCGACCCGGCGGTGACAGGGGTGGGTTCCGACGCGGCGGTCCGCCGCGCCGATAGCAACACATCCTCACCCTGGTTCTACCGGCCTATAACGAGGCGCGTCGCATCGAGGAAAGCCTCGGGCGATGCGCCGAGTTCTTTCGCGACCGCGATCTGACGGCGGAGATCATCCTCGCCGACGACGGCTCGACCGACGCGACCGCGGACGTGTTCCATCGCGCCAAGCTGGCGCACGGGCACCTCGGCCTCGCCTTCAAGGTGCTGCGGCTCCCGCACCGCGGGAAGGGAGCGGCGGTGCGCGCCGGCATGGAGGCCGCGAGCGGCGACCCGATCGTGTTCCTGGATGCCGACCTCACCATCCCGGTCGAGATCATCGACGTCTTCATCGGCGCACTGGATACCGGCGCCGACATCGCGATCGCATCCCGTTACGTACCGGGATCGGTCGTGGATCGTCCGTGGTGGCGACGCGTCATGGGCGATGTCTTTCGCGCCGTCGTGCACCTTCTCGTCCCGACGAACATCCGCGACACGCAGTGCGGCGGCAAGATGTACACGGCCGAGGCCGCAAAGGACCTGTTCGCGAAGCAACGCCTGAACGGCTTCGCCTTCGACGCGGAGGTGCTCTTCCTCGCTCGCCGTGCGGGTTACACCGTGCGCGAGATCCCGTTCGCCTTGCGACAGCACGGGGAGACACGCATCGACTTTCTCGCCGACACACCGAAGATGCTCCGCGACCTGTTCGTCATCCGGTTGAATGACATGCGCGGCCTCTACGGCACGTGACCCTGGTCGTCACGGCGGACGATCTCGGTCTCTCTCCGGGAGTCACGAAGGGCATTCTCGAGTCGCATCGCCGCGGGGTGGTCCGCTCGACGTCGCTCATCGTGACGGCGGAACCTCACCAAACGCCTCTTCAGCGGCCGCGTCCGAGCCGGTGAGCTCGCGGCCGAGATCCGCGCGCAGGCAGCGTTGGCGCGCTCCTGGGGGATCCTCCCGCTGGCCTGGGACTCGCACCGTCACGTCCACCTGATGCCGCCGGTGGCCCGGGTCGTGGGTCGGGTCGCCCGTGAGGAGGGAGTTCGCTGGATTCGCCGTGCCCGAGCGCCACGGACGTGGTCCGGACCCAAGCAGAGCGCGCTTCGGGCGGCCACCTTTGTCTCCGCCTTCGCCTTCCGCGGCATCCCTGGAAACCGCTGGTACGTCGACATAACGTCCGAGCGGCCACGCCTCGACGCAGCCGGCGTTGCGCTTCTGGCCGCCTTCGGCGGGGTGGGAGAGATCGGCGCGCACCCCGGTTACGTCGACGAGCGCCTCCGCGCGGCCGATACCCTCGTGGACGAGCGCATGACCGATCTCGAAGTCCTCACCGATCCGCTGCTCCGAACGGCGTTCGGCACCGAGGCCGTGCGCTGGCGCGTGCCCTGATGCCGGGCGCGAGCACGAGCGCGGCGCTCAACCGCGCCGTCCACCGCTATCGCGCGGCGCCGCTCGGCGCGCGCGTTTTCGTGCACGGACGCGCCTTTCTGTCGGACCTCGCCTTCGTGGAGCGGTTCGTTCCGAGGCAGGGATTCATCGTCGACCTCGGGTGCGGGCACGGGCTCTTCGCCTGCCTGCTGCGCGAGGCGGCCGAATCCCGCCGCGTCCTCGGGATCGACCTCGATGACCGCAAGATCGAGGTGGCGCGTGGCGCGGTACGGGACACGCAGTGGCTGCGGTTCGAGGTCGGCGACATCATCAAGGACCCACCGCCTCATTGCGATGCGGTGACGATCGTCGACGTTCTGTATCTGCTGCCGTTCGAGGATCAGGAGCGCGTGCTCAAGAACGCGGCATCAGCCCTGGGCGAGGGCCGGCCACTCATCGTGAAAGCCCAGGAGCGCCGCACCGATCCGCGCTACGCGATCACGTACGCGCAGGAGCTGATCACCGTCGGACTCGGCTTCACTCGCGGAGGCCACGAACGCTTCTATTTCCCATCGCGCGACGAGGCGCTCGCGATGTTCGAACGGGCCGGATTCGTCGTCGAAGTCGAAGAGATGCCGCGCCGGCCGTACACCGACATCGTCTATCTCGCGCGGAAGGCTCCTCTCAAGCCTTCTCCCGCCGCATAATCACCCCGGATGCAGGACGCCCACGACATTGACCTCCGGCTCGTCGCCGACGAGATCCGCGCCTGCACCGCGTGTCCGCTCCATCGGAGCGCGCGACAGGCGGTCCCCGGTGACGGCAGCGCGGATTCGGGAATCTTCTTCCTCGGCGAGGCGCCGGGCTACCACGAGGACCTCCAGGGCAAGCCGTTCGTGGGCGCGGCCGGTCAATTCCTCGACGAGCTCCTCGCCGGGATTGGTCTGGACCGCCGGAAGGTGTTCATCACGAACGTCGTTCGCCACCGCCCGCCCGAGAACCGCGATCCGCTACCAGAAGAGATATCGGCCTGCCACATGTGGCTTCTTCGGCACCTCGAGGTGCTTCAGCCGCGCGTGATCGTCACGCTCGGCCGCCATGCGATGGGAAAGTTCTTCCCGGGCGAGTCGATCTCGCGGATCCACGGCAAGCCACGGAAGACCGCCGACGGCCTCCTGATCTTCCCCGTGTATCACCCGGCCGCCGCGCTGCATCAGCCCGCTCTGCGCGACGCGCTCCACGCCGACTTCGCGGCGCTCGCGCTCTTCCTCGCGACGACGCCGCCCACCAAAGAGCCGGAGGAAAAGCCGGTGGAGCAGATAACGCTCTTTGGCTAAATCGAACGCGTCGCTGCGGGTGATCCCGCTGGGCGGCGTCGGTGAGATCGGCAAGAACATGCTCGCGATCGAGATCGGCGATGACATGGTCGTGGTCGATGCCGGGCTGATGTTCCCGGACGAGGGCATGCTCGGGATCGATCTCGTGATCCCCGACATGACATACCTGCGCCAGCGCAAGACCAAGATCCGCGGGTTCCTCATCACGCACGCGCACGAGGATCACATCGGCGCGCTGCCCTACGCGCTACGCGACCTCCTCGACGTCCCGATCTACGGCACCAAGCTCACCATCGGGCTCATCCGCACGAAGCTGAAAGAGCACAAACTCGCGGAGCGCGCGACGTTCCGCGAGATCGCGCCGGGGACTCCGTTCAGCATCGGCAATTTCCGCTGCGACTCCTACTACGTCTGCCACAGCATCCCCGACGCGATCGGCGTGACCATCGACACCCCGTACGGGACCGTCGTGCACTCGGGCGATTGGAAGTTCGACCACACCCCGGTCGACGGCCGGCAGACTGACTTCGCGCGCCTCGCCGCCATCGCGGCGAAGGGCGTTCTCCTTCTGATGTCGGACTCGACCCGCGCCGAGATGCCCGGCTACACGCAATCCGAGCGACACGTGGCGGAGATGTTCGACGCGATCATGTCGCGCGCGCCCGGTCGCGTGATCACGACGACCTTCGCTTCGAACATCTCGCGCATCCGCCAGATCGTGGAGATCGCGGCGGCATGGGGACGAAAGACGGCGATCGTCGGCCGCTCGATGGAGAACTACACGAAGACCGCGCGCGAGCTCGGGTACCTCGAGTACCCCGAGGGTGCGATCGTCAGCCCGCACGAGATTGGCAAGCTCCCGGATCACGAACTCTGCATCATCACGACCGGCAGCCAGGGCGAGCCGACGAGCGCACTCTCTCGGATGGCGCTCGGCGACCATCGGCACGTCGCGGTGAAGGAAGGCGACACCGTCGTGATGTCGGCGACGCCGATCCCCGGCAACGAGGAGCTCGTCTCGCGGACCGTCGACAACCTGTTCAAGCTCGGCGCCGAGGTCATCTACGACCCGCAGAGCCGGCCCCACGTCTCCGGACACGCCAGCCAAGAGGAGCTGAAGCTGCTCCTCAACATCCTGCGGCCGAAGAATTTCCTTCCGATCCACGGCGAATACCGGATGCTGGTGCGTCACGCCAGACTGGCAATGGATCTGGGCGTCGACCCGAAGAACGCATTCGTCCTCACGAACGGCGACGTCCTCCAGATCGACGAGCACGGCGCGCATGTCGGAGAGAAGGTTCCGTCGGGCGTCGTGTACGTCGACGGCCTCGGGGTCGGGGATGTGAGTCAATCGGTGATGCGCGACCGCTGGTCGATCGGGAGCGACGGCATCTTCCTCGTCGTCGTGACGATCGAGCAGCGCACCGGCGCTGTCGTTGCGGGGCCAGACATCGTGACGAAGGGTTTCGTGCCCGAGCACGATGCGGCCCAGCTTGTCGAGGAGGCGAAGCAGAAGATCCTGGACGGTCTCGCGGAGGCCCAGACCGGCGAGCACCTCGCCGAGCCCGCCGCGCTCAAGGACGCGATCCACAACAGCGTCGCGAACTTCCTGTACGAGCGCACCAAGAGAAGGCCGATGGTGCTGCCCGTCATCATGCAGGTCTAGCCGGTGGCGAGGCGAGCCGCGAGCGCAAAGCGGCGTGGCGCCACCCCGGCGATGGAGCCGCGGATCCGTGACGAGATCGGCGCGATCGCGGTGCTCGCGTTCGCTCTGCTGTCCACCGTTGCGCTCGCGACCGATCAAGGCGCGGTGCTCCAGTGGTGGCGCTCGGCGCTCTTCGCGTTTCTTGGGTGGGCCGCTTGGCTTGTGCCTCTGGCGCTCGGCGCGATCGCCCTCGAGCTCTGGTTCGGGTTTGTCCGCCGCGAAACGGTCCTGCCGATCGTTGGTGGCCTCGTCGTTGTCCTGGCGCTCCTAGGCCTGACCCGCCACTACGTGCGCGACAACGTTGCCGGTGGATTCGTGGGCGGCGCCCTTGCGAATGCCGCAGCCGGCCTCTTCGGACAGATCGGCGCACCGATCGCGCTCGGAGCGTTGCTGCTCGTGGGCCTTGTCATCGCCGCGAACCGGACCATCGCCGAGCTGTGGAAGCCCATCTGGCGACAGCGCCCCGACATGGGCGGACTAAAACCCGGAACACTTATCCCGGGCGGCACCGCCACGCGGTTCGACCGCTTCGGCGATGTCGACGACGACGAGCCCGAGCAGATGCGCATCCACATTCCTGAAGAGAAGCCGGGCAAAGCGGTTGCGGCTCAGGCGCCGAAACCCTCTCTACCCGGCGGAGCCGGGACCCTTACGGGCCCCAGCGCCACCGCCGGGCGGGGGCCCTCGGCGCCTGAGCCGCCGTCCGACAGCGAGCGGCGGCCCTTCAGTGTGTCTACTGCTGGACTAGCGTCCGCGGCTGTCATCGCCGAAGGCGTCTTGCATGCGGACCCACCTGAAAAGCCGTGGGTTTTGCCCGCGCTCGATGAGCTCGATGTGGGCTCCGCAGCCCGCTCTGGAAAGGATGAGCTCATCCGGAACAAGCGGGTCATCGAGGAGACTCTCTCGCACTTCGGGATCGCGGCCTCCGTCGTCGACGTGTTCGTCGGGCCGGTCGTCACGCGCTACGAGCTCAAGCCCGCCGCGGGAGTCAAGCTCTCGCGGATCGAGGCGCTCGCCGACGACCTCTCGCTCGCCCTCGCCGCGCGGACCCTTCGGATCGAGGCGCCGATTCCCGGCAAGAGCGTCGTCGGGATCGAGATCCCCAACCTCGCGATCGGCCTCGTCTCGGTCCGCGACGTCGCCGAGAGCGCGGAGTTCAAGGGATCGCCGTCGAAGCTGACCGTTGCGCTCGGAAAGGACGTCGCCGGCGGGGCGATCGTCACGGACCTCGCGAAGCTGCCGCACCTCCTGATCGCCGGACAGACCGGGTCGGGGAAGAGCGTCTGCATCGGCGCGATCCTCACAAGCCTTCTCCTGCAGTCCACGCCAGACGACGTCCGGATCCTGATCGGGGACCTCAAACGGGTGGACTTCCCGGGCTTCAACGGGGTGCCCCACCTCGTCGTGCCGGTCATGCACGACTCGCCGCAGATCCTGAACGCGCTCTACTGGACGACGAGCGAGATGGACCGCCGGTACCGGCTATTCGCGCGCGCCAACGCCCGCAATATCGCCTCGTACAACGAAAAGCACACCGGCACAGACCGGGTGCCGTACGTCGTGTTCATCATCGACGAGCTCGCCGACCTTATGCTCCAAGCGCCGATCCAGGTCGAGAAGCAGATCACGCGCGTTGCACAGCTGGCGCGCGCGACCGGCATCCACCTGGTGCTGGGTACCCAGCGCCCGTCGGTCGACGTGATCACCGGCCTCATCAAGGCGAACGTGCCCGCTCGTATCGCGTTTGCTACCGCTTCGTCCGTCGATTCCCGCACGATCATCGATATGACCGGCGCGGAAAAGCTCCTTGGTCGCGGCGACATGCTCTGGCTCGCACCGGACGCGGCGAAGCCGGTACGCGCGCAGGGCGCCTTCGTGTCCGATGCCGAGATCGAGCAGGTCATCCGCCACTGGAGGCAGCAGCGCGAGGCCCACTACGACCTCTCGATCATCGAGGACAAGGAGCGCGCGCGCATCCGCGACGACGGCGGGGATGAGATCGACGATGACCGCTATGAAGAGGCGGTCGGGATCGTCCAGCGCGCTGGCCAGGCGTCCGTGTCGATGCTTCAGCGCAAGATGACGATCGGGTTCGCCCGCGCCGGCCGGCTCATCGACATCATGGAACAGAACGGCGTGATCGGTCCGTCGCAAGGCCCCGGCAAGATGCGCGAGGTCTACGGGATGGCGAAGGACGATGCCTAGCCTCGGCGAGCAGCTGCGCGCGCAGCGCGAGCGCAAGGGCATCACGCTCGAACAGGCCGCCGCCGACACGCGCATCCGCGAGAAGTTCCTCACCGCGCTCGAGGCGGGGGACTATCCCGCGCTTCCCGGAGCGGTCTACACGCGCGGCTTCCTACGCAACTACGCGGAGTATCTCGATCTCGAGACGGACGAGCTCGTCACGCTGTTCCAGCAGGAGCGCGGCGGGGCGCCGCCCGAGCCGACGCCGAAGCGCAGCTTCAAGCCCTATCGCCCGGTCGTCCATCAGAGCCTCATCTTTCGGCCCGTCGTCTTCGTGCCGGTGCTGATCATCGCGGTCGTGGGCTTGTTCCTCGGGTACATGTATTACCAGTTCACGACGTTCGCGACGCTACCGAAGCTCGAGATCACCGACCCATCGACCGATGGACTCTCGGCGAGCGGAGACCTTTTCGTTCGCGGAGTCACCGTTCCGGGCGGCCGCGTCACGGTCACCGTGTACCCCGGGCCGGAGGTGCTCGATCTGCGGTCGGGTGACGACGGCAACTTCGGCGTCTCCGTCAACCTCAACCCCGGGTCCAATCACCTCGTCGTGGAAGTTCTCGACGCCGCGGGGAAGACCAATCACGTGAGCCGCACCATCCAGTACCAGGCCCCGGCGACGGCAATCGGGCCCGCGCCGCAGCTCGTCGTCGACCAGCCGGCCGCGGGATCGACCCTCACGAACGTCTCCGTTCTGGTGAGCGGCCACGTTGACCGTTCGGTCTCGCGGCTCCTGATCAACAACATCGCGGTCCCGGTGACCTCCGACGGCACATTCCAGAGCCGGTACTACATGCCGGCCGGGCCTCAGTCCTTCCGCGTGACGGCGCAGACGTCATCCGGCGGCACGGTCGAGGAGACACGGAACGTCGTGGTCGTATATACGGCCGCGGTGGTGAATGTGTTCGTCCGTGGCGGCGACACATGGATGCTCGCGACGGTCGACGGCGCCGACGTCCCGGGGAGCGGACGCATCTACAAGGCCGGCGAGACCGCGGCGTTCATCGGAAAGGAAGTCCGGATCAAGGCCGGCAACGCTGCCGCCGCGCAGGTCATCTACAACGGCCAGCTCATCGCCGGGCTGGGCAAGCAGGGCGAAGTCGTGGAGCGTGTCTTCGTCGCTCAGTGACGGTCCCGAACGCGCTGACGTCTGTACGCGCTGTTCTCGTCATCCCCGTCATCGGTCTCATCGCGATCGGCGACTTTTCCG
>VBDV01000128.1 GCA_005882765.1 Chloroflexota bacterium
TCGAGGCTCGCGCCTGCTTGATCGCGTCGCTCGAGACGGGGTTCTTGTAGCTCGTCACGAAGTTCAAGTTCCCGTCGTCGGTGAAGTAGCGGTACACGTAGAAGTCCGGGTCCGGCCCGCCGCCGTTCAGGCCGGGAGCCATGTCGAAGTCCGCCTTGAGCCAGCGGTCGACCCACTGCGTGAACTCGAGCGTCTCGATCTTCATGTCGACGCCGATCTCGGCGAGCTCAGCCTTCACCAGCTGAGCGATGTCCTTCGCGTAGGCGGGTTCGGTCGTCTGAGTGAGCATGGTGAAGGAGACCGGCCCGACGTTGGCTTCCTGCAGGAGCTGCTTCGCCTTCGCGACGTCACGCGTGTATAGCGGGTACTGCGATGTCGGCAGTGCGTAGTTCGCGAGCGCCGGCGCGATCGGTCCGGTGACCTCGCCTTCGCCGAAGGCGACGGCATCGATGATGGCCTTCCGGTCGATGGCGTACGCGATCGCCTGTCGCACCTTGATGTTGTCGAGCGGCGGCCGTTTCGTGTTCACGAAGAGCAGGTTGTACGAGAGGCTCGGTTTCGCATCGAGCGTCACCGAGGTCTCGCTCCGCAGCGTCCGCGCCACCTTGGCATCGGTGATGATCGCCATATCCGCGGCTTTGGTGCGCAGCGCGGCGGCGAGACCCGACTCGTCGGGCACGACGTTGATGCGGACGCCGTCGAGGTACGGCTGGCCCTCGACGTAGTAGCTCTTGTTCGCCTCGAAGCGCATGAAGTTGTCCGGCACCCATTCGGCGAGCTTGAACGGGCCGCTCCCAATCGCTGTCTCCTTCTTGGAGAGGTCCGGGTTCGCCTCGCCGATCTTCTTCGACACAATGCCGGTGTTCGGATGTGCCATGTACGCGATGAGGGCGGCGTTGGGGTTCTTCAGGTTGAACACGACGGTCGTGTCGTCGGGCGCGGCGATCGTGTCGACGTCGGTGAAGAAGGAGCGCGCCACAGCGGCGGTCTTCGTGTCCAGGATGCGGTCGAAGGTGTACTTCACGTCGGCGCTGGTGAGCGGATCCCCGTTGTGGAATTTCACGCCCGAGCGGATCTTCACCGTGACCGTCTTGCCGTCGGCGGACGTGGTCGGCATCGAGGCGGCGAGATCGGGCTGTACGCCGAGGTTCTCGTCGAGGCGCATCAGATAGCTGTAAACGAGTTCGAAGACGCGCGCGGAGGTGAATGCCGGGACCTTGTGGGGGTCGAGGTTGGTCACCTCGCCGGCGCGCGCGAGGATGAGCGTTCCGCCCTTCTTGGGCTGGTTCCCGCTCGTCGGCGACGGTCCGCTCGAGGTCGTTGGCGCGCAGGCGGCGATGACCGTCGCAAGGATCAGAGCTACGGCAGCGAGAGAACGCTTCAACATGGTCCCTCCCCAGGCGCTTCCCGCACATTAGCACCGCCGATTCAGCCGTCGGTCCGCCGCATGCCGACCGCTTCGACTGAAAGGAGCAGACAGCGCTCCGGTACAGCGGCGCGATGGCGTTCGCCCGCGGCGATAAGGATCGCTTCACCCGGTCCGGCCACGAGTGGACCTGCTTCGAACTCGACGCGAAGCTCGCCCTCGAGCACCAGAAGGAACTCGTCGCTCGTCTGACGATGCCAGCCGCCATCGAGCCTTCCCGACCCCGCGTGTAGAACGGAAACCCCGTTCACCGTGCCGAGCTCTGAATTCATCCACGCGGGCGGCGCTCGAAGGGGCGCCTGATCGGAAGCCAGCGTGTCGCGGAGGCTGATCTTCCTGCCCACGGCTTCAGCCTTCGATCGTCTCGCGCGCACGCGCGATCCGCACGCGCGCTGCGTCGATCGTGTCGATCCGCGCGAACAGCACGTCGCGAAGGCGCGCCTCGAGCTCGCGCATCAGATCGCCGCGCAAGCGGCGGGCCCAGCGCCGCCCGAGCATGCCCGCGTGCGCGCCGAGAAGCCGCGCCAGCACGTACCCGGCGACGAGGAGCGAGACCAAGAGGACGAGCGGCGTCGGTATCGGCCCGAGGACCGGCACGTCGACGCTCGCGAATGGCGCATGCAGAAAGAAGACCGCCGCGATCCAGAGGCCGGCGAAGAGCAGTGCCGCGGTCACCACGTACTGGAGCGCGCCGATCACGGACCAGACGACGCTCGTCGGCGGACGTGCATCGGCGACCCGCGTCGCGACGGCCGCATCGATGGCGCCGGTGATCCGGGCGTTCAGGGCCTGTGCATCGACGAGCGTGGCGATCGCGCCGCGCGTTTCGGATGGCACACGTGGCAGCAGATCGCCGATCACGTTTCGGATCGGCTCGGCTGCCCGAGCGAGGCTCCCGCGCTCGCGCCATCGCCGCAGATAGCCTTCGGGATCCGCGACAACGCGATCTCGCCCGGTGACGCGATAGAGGACGGTGGTGACCAGACCGAACGGACCCGCGCCGCGCGGACGAGCGGCGAGTCGCGTCGCCGCGACGGCTTGTCGCTCCAGGCCCGCGAGATCGATGATCGCGGCCGCTTCTCGAGTCACATCCGCAAGGACCTGCGCGCGTTGCTCCGCGGTCAAGAGTGGCTTCGCGTCCGCGGAGACACCTGCGCGCGTCGCAAGATCCAGAGCCGCACCGTGGAGCTCCGTCGCGACTCGCTCGCTGATGATTCGTTTCGCCTGGACCCCGTCGGCGATCCAATCGCGGAGCTCGTGCGCGTCGCCGTCGCGCGTCGCGCTCGTCACCGCAACGTTGACGTTCTCGATGCCCTCCGCGCGAAGGCTCGCGACGAGGTGCGCCCGCAGCCGCTCGGCTTCGGACCCGACGCGGTCGGCCTTGTTCAATACGACGAGCTGCCGCGCAAGTCGAGGCGCCCAGCGACGTAGATATTGGTCATGGAGCACAGCGTCGCGGTACTTCTCGGGATCCGCGACCCAGACGACCGCGTCGACGCGGGGGAGGAGCTCGTCGACGCGTGCGCGATGCTCCGGCGTGGTCGAATCGATGTCCGGAAGGTCGAGGATCGCGACGTCCGCGAACGCCCCGTTCGCGTGGTCCCGCACGTCCCGCACGTCGAGCCACCCGAGCAGCGGAGCGGTCTCGTCGCGCGCGCTTTGGGCGACCCAGGCGAGCGGTGTGCCGGTCGTTGGGCGGCGTGGTCCGGCCGGGCTCACCGTCTCGCCGGCGAGCGCGTTGAGGAGGCTCGACTTGCCCACTCCGGTGCCCCCGACCAGCGCGAGAACATACGCCGACCCCTCGAATCCGAGCCGTCCTCGGGCATCCGCGAGGACCTGCCGCGCGCGAGAGGTGTCGAGCCCAAGAGCCGCGGCCGCGTCGACCGCGTCGTCGAGGGCGGAGAGGCTCGCGGAGAGCGTCACGGCGAGAGCGGCGCCGTCGCGGCGCGCAGCTCGCCGGCGAGAGCGCGGAGCGCCGCCGGGTCTGCGACAAGCCTGTCGTAGCGGCCGCGCTCCTTCAAGAACTCGTCGCCGAGCAGAGCCTCGAGACGCTCGCGCGCGCCGGCGATCATCTCGCGCATCGCGGCCTCCCCGAAGATCGCCTGCAGGAGCTTCTGATTCAAAAAACCGGTGGCGGCCACGATCCCGAGCTCGGTGCCGGTCACGCCGGCTGTGTGAGCGAAGACACCAACCATAGCGGCGATCGCGAGCGCGTTCACGCCGAGCGACACCCCGAACGCAAGGTCGCGCTTTCCGGCACCGCGTGCCTGGACGTCGGTGGCGATGCTCGCGACCCAGTCGTGCAGCCGTGGCCGGATGCGTACCGCCAGCTCCGGCGATGCCGACCAGAGCGAGGGATCGCGCGCGAGCTGGTCGGCAGGTCCGGCGCGGCTGGACCATTCACTCGCGACTCGGCGTGCCGCCTCGGTCGCTCGCGCGACCGCGACGGCAACGACGTCGCTCGTCACCTCTTTCTCGACGACACCGACCGGGGCCTCGGGCATCCCGCGGATCGCCGTGATGATCGTTCCGCGGATTCGCCCGAGGCCGCGCGAAAAGAAGCGAGTGATCTGGTCTGCCTTCACGTACGACTCCCAGTGGCGGAGCACCTCGGTGCGGAGGAACGTGCCGCCGCGCAGCTCCTCGAACAACGCGGAGAGCTCGGCGTCATACGACTTCGCCGTGATCGCGCGGAGGGCCTCGCCCTCGGCTGCGGCGCGCTCGACATCCGCCGCGACTGCCGAGAGGAGCGGATCGAGGCCGGCGAGAGCGCCTTCCAGAGCGCGCCGGGCGAGCGCGAGCCGGCGCTCGCGATCGCGAGCGAGCTCGTCGACACGCTGGAGCACCGGCGCGGCCGCATCTGCCTCGAGGTGTTCGCCGGACGGATCGACCCGACCTTCCGCGATGGCAGCGATCTGGACCTGCGCGTCGTCGATCCCGCGAAGGGCCGTGTCCTTCAGCACCCGGCGGAGGTCGTCGAGGACAACGCGCTGGTCCGACCCGTCCGCCGGCATGCGATTGACCACGATGAGCACGGGCAGCCCGCGCGCCGCGATCCGCTGCACCACGTCGAAGGGCGCCTTGTCGGCATAGCGGACCGCCGACGTGACGAAAATCCCGAGGTCGGCGGCCTCGACGAGCGCGTCCGCGATGACGCGGTTGGCGCGCTCGACGCTATCGAGGTCCGGGGCGTCGACGATCGCCATGCCCGTCGCTGCCGTCGTGGCAGGCGCGCGGACGATCTGACCGGCATCGATGCCGGCGAGGGCGCCACGCCGGAGGACCGCCGCGTCGGCGTCGGTGGAGAGGAGGACGGCCTCGCGCGTGGTCGGCCGAAGCACGCCCGTGCGGCTGACGGTCGCGCGCGCCAGGGTGTTCATCAGCGTTGACTTGCCCGCGCCGGTCGGGCCGAGCAGCACGACGAGGAGCGGCGACTCGAGCGCGCGCGCCCGAGGGATGACGTAGGCGCGAACGTGATCGCGGAGCTGCCGCGCCCGCTCCTTCGCGCCGGGGGCATCGTCCTCCCGCACGAGGGCGGCGCGCCGGTCGGCGAGAGCCGCGATGACCTCCGCACGCTCGGCCAGAGATGTCACCACTTCTATGGTTGCAAGGTAGAGACCCGTGGCCTCTCGTCGGTTATCGTGCGTAACCATGCGTTACGGAGGCTTCCCGTGCCGCTACGGCGGATGCGATGTGCGCTTCTCTGTCGAGCGTGGCGACTCCTATCCATCGCTCCTCGAGGCCAGCGCGAAACGCACTGAGCACGAGATCGCCGAACACCAGTACCACCACATCCCCATGAGGACCGAGACTCCACCGGCAGGGTCCCTGCAGCGGCTTCCGCGACGAGGTGCGGCACCCAAACGCATCGAGTAGCGCCGGTCACGGAACCGGCCCCGCGTTCGGACCGAAGGTATCGCGCATTCCGGTCGCGAGATCTCGCGGAGTCGTCCCAAGTTCCGCTCTCGCTTTCGCGTCGGTCGCCCAGAAGGTGACGCCATCGGCCGATGACACGACCTCGCGCATGCTCGGTATGAGGCGACCGGCGACGCGCGCGATCGCCGACGGCAGGGTCAGCCGCGGTAACTCACGGCCGGTCGCCATCGCGACCGCGCGGTACGCGTCGCCGAGCGTCGCGATCTCCCCGCCCAGGATGTAGCACTCGCCGGCTCGGCCGCGATCGAGAGCGCGAACGATCCCGTCGGCGAGATCGTCGACGTGCACGAGATTCAATCCCAGGTCCTCGAACGCGCGATAGCGCAGCCGGCCCTCCGCGAGTGCGCGGAAATTCGCGCCGACCGCGGAATGGTCGTTCGGTCCGTATACCTGGCCGGGCTGGACGATCACGATCGGCGCTCCGCTCTTTGCGGCGTCGAGCGCGATGTCGTGAGCTCGCCGCTTGGTGTCCTCATAGGCGGACGTCGGCGGCGACGTCGGCCGGTAACCCTCGGCCACGACCGCGCCGCGCGTGTTGCCGAACGCGGCGATCGTGGAGACGTACACGATCCGTGCGACACCCGCCGCGCGCGCGGCGTCGAGCATCCGGCGAGTACCGGTCACGTTGGTGTCCTCCATCACACGGCCCCGCTCGGGCGTGACCCCGATCTCGTAGATCGCCGCCCCGTGCACGAGCGCGTCGGCACGATGGAGATCGGGAATTGCCGCCGTTGGATGTACGACATCGCCGGCGACCAGCTCGCATCCGAGCGCAGCGAGCGACGCGGCGCGTGATGGATCTCGCACGAGTGCCGTGACGGCGTCGCCGCGCGCACGGAGCGCCCGTGCCACGGCGCCCATCACAAAGCCGGTCGCGCCCGTTACGAAGACCCTCATCGGGGAATACTCTCGCGCCTCGACGCGTTCCACGACTGCCGCGAGGCCAAGGGGGGAACGTATGAATATCGCCATCATCGGAGCGGGGAACGTCGGTGGGGCGCTCGCGAAATCAAGCGTCCGAGCGGGCCACACGGTCACGTTGAGCGCGAAGGATCCAGCGCATGCGGAGGCGAAAGCGAAGGAGACCGGGGCGCGCGCCGTATCGAAGACCGCAGATGCGGTGAAAGCTGCCGACGTCGTCATCCTCGCGGTGCCATTCACCGCCGTCGACTCGGTCATCGCCGAGGTCGGCGATGCCCTTACTGGAAAAGTGCTCATCGACGTGACCAACAGGATGAAGCGCGAGGCGATCGCGGAATCGGTCGACGGATCGTCCGCATCGGAGCAGATTCAGAAGAAAGCGCCAAAGGCGAAGGTCGCGAAAGCGTTCAATTACGCGTTCGCGTCGAAGCAGGCCGACCCGAATATCGACGGCCAGGCGATCGACGGATTTGTTGCCGCCGATGACGCAGATGCGAAGAGGACGACGCTGGAGCTGGCGAGATCGATCGGGTTCCGACCGATCGACGCGGGGCCGCTCGCGATGGCGCGCGCCCTCGAGGCCATGGCGATCCTCAACATCGCACTTCAGATCCAGAACGGGTGGCCATGGCAGAGCGGCTGGAAGCTCATCGGGCCGACCCCTGAGGGGAAGCCTTCGTGACCGAACGGATGCCCGCGCTGTTCATCGGCCACGGCAGCCCGATGAACGCGCTCGTCACGAACAAGTGGACCGAGGACTGGAAGGCGCTCGGCGAATCCCTTCCTCGTCCACGCGCGATCGTTGCGATCTCGGCGCACTGGTACACCGACGGCACCGGGGTCACCGCGGTCTCGACGCCGCGCACGATCCATGACTTCGGCGGATTTCCGCGCGCTCTCTTCGAGGTGCAGTACCCGGCGCCGGGTGACCCGGAGCTCGCGAGCGAACTGACCGAGATCCTTGCGCCGACGCCGGTCGTGCTCGATAGCTACTGGGGCCTCGATCACGGGACGTGGTCGGTCCTGGTGCGGATGTTCCCGAAGGCGGACATCCCCGTCGTGCAGCTGAGCATCGACGGGACGGCACCGCCGGACACGCATCGCGCGCTCGGCGAGCGGCTGGCCTCCCTTCGTGACAAAGGCGTCCTGCTCGTGGGAAGCGGCAACGTCGTGCACAACCTGCGCGCTGGATTCGGCGAGCAGGCCCCCGAATACGACTGGGCGAAGCGCTTCGACGAGAAGGTGCGCGAGCTCGCCGTCAGTGGCGATGCAGAGCAGCTCGCGAGCTATGAGCGGCTCGGCCCGGACGCGGAGCTCTGCGTCCCGACGCCCGACCATTACTACCCGCTCCTCTACACGGTGGGTGCCCGTCGCGAAGGAGACGAGGTGACGTTCCCGACCGAAGGCCTGAACGGCGGCGTTTCGATGCTCGCGGTGAAGCTCGGGTAGCGCGCGTCAGCGCAGGATGAACCCCTCCGCGAGGGGATCGTCCGGCGCGATGAGAAGCTCGCTTCGCCCGGTGATCCACGCGCTCCCTTCGATCTCCGGCACGACCGCCTCGTAGCCTTCCCACTTGAGCTCGCGGGCCATGCGACCGGTGAAACGCGTGCCGATGATGCTCTCGACGACGAACGCCTGGCCCGGCGCAAGGCGACCCTGCGCCCGTTCGATCGCGATGCGGGCCGACACGCCGGTTCCGGTCGGCGACCGATCGACCTCGCCCTCGGCGAAGACGCAGACGTTGCGCGAGTTCGCGCCCGGGCCGAGCGCGGGTCCGGTGAAGATCGTCCCATAGAGAAAGGAGAGATCGCGCTCGACCGGATGGCGAATCTCGCGCGACGCCATCACCGCGCGCTTGATCGCGGTGCCGGCAGCGATGAGGTCGCGGAACTGAGCCGGGGTCATCTGGAGGCCGACGCTCGCGGCATCGACGAACGCGTAGAAGGCGCCGCCGAACGCAAGGTCGTACCGGACCTCCCCGAAACCCGGAACGTCGACCCGATCGCCCAGCGAGACGACGAACGACGGAACATTCTCGAAAGCGACACTCCGTACGCGCGCGCCTTCGCGGCGCGGCCGGGCGGTCACGCGTCCCGCCGGCGTATCCAGCCGAACGACGTCACGGAGGGTGAGGAGGCCGACCTCGATCGCGACGGTTACGAGCGCGATCACGCCGTGCCCGCACATCGTGCTCCAGCCCTCGTTGTGCATGAACAGCACGCCGGCATCGCCGTCCGGCGTGACCGCCGCAGTGGGGATCGCGCCGTACATGTCGGCGTGCCCCCGCGGCTCAAACACAAGCCCCCGGCGGAGGCCGTCCAGGCGCTCCCGGGCGAAGCGCCGTTTCTCGAGCATTGTCGTGCCCGGGATCGCGTCGAGCCCCGCCGTGATCACCCGGAGCGGCTCGCCGGCGGCGTGCGACTCGACTGTGAGCACGCGTCGCCAGGCGGGGTGCGGCTGCCAGGTTTGGGCTCGGTCGGACGAAAAGGGCACGGCCGCGCCGACGATACGACTCTCCGGCCGATATCCCCTATTTGGCGTAGTGCACCCGCTCACGGTTAGGACAACACTGTCAACCATGAGCGACGACATTCGCCTCCGCGCGATCGGGATCACCGGTGACTCCGATGCGTTGGCGTCGATCGAACCCGCCGAGGCCGAGATACACGAGATGCATCGGTCCGACCTCGACGCGCTCAAAGACGGCGCCGCGATGCTGACGCAGTCCGGCAACCGCGTGGCTGCGCTCGCCGTCATGTGGTCCGCGGTGGCGATCGCACCGACCGACCTCGGCGCGCACCGGCGTCTCGCGGCGATGCTCGCGAATGCCGCCGATATCGATGGCGCCGCGAATGAGTACGCGCGCTACATCGAGTTCATGATCCCGATCGGCGACGTTGGTCGCGCGACGATGGAGCTCGCGTACGGGGCGAAGGTGCTCGGTGGACATCCGTCGCTGCGCGAGGCCGCGGAGAAGATCGTCACGGCGGTCCGTGCGCTCGTGCCGGGCGACGCGGTCGCGGCGGCTCCAACGCTTCCGCTGCCGCGGCTTCTCCCCAAGGTTCCATTCCGTTTCTGCGTTCACGACGATGGCGATCGCCACTGGATGCAGCTCGAGGGCGGCACGACGGAGCTTGTCCCGAGCGCTGTCCGGCTGCTCGACCGAAACGACGAGGTCATCGAAACGCGAAAGTTCATCCCCCTCGCGGCCGGCCAGAAGGGCCACGCCAAGATCGTCGAAGGCGAGCCCAACGGTGTCGCCTGGGTCGTCCTCGGCGTCACCGACGAGGTCGTCGCGGCGCTGGACGCCGGTAAGCCATCGCCCTATCGGGTCGAGGCAAAGGTGGGGGACGAGTGGATCTCCACGGTTCTCGTTGACACCGGCTGCCGCATCGGCCGCCGTTCGAAGGTCGCCGTCTCCTAGAGATCGACCGTCCGGCCCACGCCGGCCGATCGCGCGGCATCCAGCACCATCGCAGCGGCCGCCGCGTCTTGCACCGCGACTCCCACCGATTTGTAGAGCGTGATCTGGTCACGATCCGTGCGGCCGGGACGCGTCCCGCTGACCAGCTCGCCCAGCTCGGCGTGGACGTGGTCGCGCGTCATCGCCCCTTCCGCGATCGCCATGGCGATGTCGTTCGACCCCGCGGGCGGGGGCGCGAGCGTCGCCGCCCGTGATTCGACGACCACGAGCGCGTCGCGGAAGGTCGCGCCGTCGACCTCGCGGCCCGCGGTGTTGTAGCCAACCGAGTTCACGTGCGAGCCCGGCTCGAGCCACTCGCGACGAATGACCGGCTCGGCACTATGTGTGCACGCGCACACGACGTCGCCGGCCGAGACACCCAGTTCAATCGTGTCGTGCCAGTGGGCCCGGTGACCCGACTCTCGCTCGAACTCGTCCGCAAGTGCCTCAGCCTTGTCGGGATCACGCGCCGCGATCGCGATCTCCTCGAACTGTCGGACCCGCGATACCGCACGGAGATGCGCGCGCGCCTGGACGCCAGTTCCGATGACGACGAGAGTCTTCGAGTCTTTTCGGGCGAGCAGGTCGGTGGCGAGCGCCGATCCCGCGGCCGTGCGGGCCGCTGTAATCGCTTCGCCGTCGAGAAGCGCGAGGGGCGTGCCGTACTCGGCGTCGAACACCACGATGACCGCCTGATGCGTTGGCCGGTCGGTGTTCTTGGGAAAGAGCGAGACAAGCTTGGTCGTAAGTGCTCGCGACGAAGGAAGGTACGCGGGCATCGCCGCAAGCAGCGCATCGCGTTCCGGCACGATCGCCGCGATGCGCGACGGCATCGACGCCTTACCCGCGGAGAGGTCGGCCATCGCTCTTGCGACGGCCTCGCGCAGACGATCCGGATCGATGAGGCGCTCGACTTCCGCGCGGGAGAGAACAAGCACGGCGGGATACTAGGCGGCGGGGACCTCTTCTTCGTGCCGGCGCACGACCATCGGACCGAGCCGAACGCGCTCGCCGAACACCTCGGTGCTGACGACGAATCCGGCGAAGATCAGGAGCACGCCGAGAAGCTCGCCCAGGAAGAAAGCCCAGGTGATGCCGAAGCGGTTCAGGCCGCTCGTCACACCCGGAATGAAGCCGCCGAGCGCGATGAGAAGCGTGGCCGGAACGCGCGAGTGCAATTCGCCCCGGGCGAGCGCGACCGTCGCACGCGGCAGTGATGCGATGAAGTTCACGGCGACCGCGAGGGCGCCATACACCTGTGCCACGATCGGCGGGAGCGCGCGCCGGCCGAGGACGCGGTTCTTCGGCATGAAAACGTACGCGCTGAAGATCGCGCCGACCACGAGGGCGAACGCGCCGATGATGTTGAACGGCCCCGCCAGGATCCGGATGTTCCCCGGGATCGCGCTGCCGACGGGCACGCCCGTCGTCGCATCGAGCGCGTACGGGGCGTCGAGGCTCGCGGTGAGCACGAGCCCCGCGGCGATGAGGGAACCGACGACAAGGATCGCGAGTGTGATCGGCGCGACAAGGGATCGGGCGCGCCACGTCGCCACCGCGATCGCGATCGCCGCCGCGAGGCAGGTGACGAGGACGACCCCAAAGGCAGTCGTGTCTTCGGGATAGCGTCCACGGATGGCAAACGCGTACAGCGCGCCGAACAAGAAGCTCAAGGCGACGAAGTAGCCGAAGCGGGTGCGCGCGAGAAGCACGATCGTCCCGGCGCCGAGGTAGGCGGCGACGAAGAAGGCGCCGATGAGGTACCAGGTCCGGTAGAGCGTCTCGTTCCATCCGAAAGCCGAGCCGAGGAACTCCGTCGCTGCGCTGATCCCGTACCAGAGGAGGCCGATCGTCCATACCAGCTGGAACCCGCGGTGGCGGTGTGACCATTGGGCGGCCACGGCCGCCGCGAAGACGAAGCTGACGACCGACGAAAGCAGGGGAAGCACGACGTTCGGGCTCACCCGCCGACCATCGGCCGAGTCAACGCCGATGTCAAACCGCATGCCCAGATTTGGGTAGGAGCGGCTAACGTAGAAGCATGTGCAGATCCATAAAAACCCTACGCCGGCCGGAGGGCCACGCCTCCGACGAGGAGATCGCCGCCGCGGCGCTCCAGTACATCCGCAAGGTGAGCGGCTACCGCGCGCCGTCGCAGCGCAACAGCCGAGCCTTCGACGCGGCCGTGCGTGAAGTCGGCCGCGCCTCGCGGCACCTTCTGGATGAGATCGAGAAAGCGCGGACCGAACCTGCGCCGCGTGCCTCACGCGCCCGCGCATAGTCCAAATGCCGTAGACGGCGATCCACCAGCGGGCCGATTTACTGTGCGTTTCGTAGCCCCGAGACTGCTGGAAGCGCTCTTCGAGAAGGAGAGGCGACGGGTCCGGAAGGGTTGAGGGGCAAATCACCGCCGGGCCGCGACGCCTCTCTTTTTTGTTCCTCATCGAGCAGCTCGTCCTGTCGGCTCCGCCTCCATGACTCGCCACGGGCTCAAGGCTGGTGGACTCGCTCGTCGCGAGCGGGGGCAGGGGCCCCCGGGCGCGGAGCGACCGCTCCTCGCTCGCCTTCAGGCAGCAGGCAAGAACTGCGTGAGCATCTCCCGGAGAGCGGCGGGGTAGTACGGCTTCGAGAGGAACGCGGTGCACCCGGCCTCGATAGCCTTGTGCTCGTCCCCCGGGCTCGCCGACGCGGAAACGGCCACGATCGGCACCTGCTTCGCCCAGGTTTCCTTGCGAAGGAGCTTCACAACGGTCCAGCCGTCGAGCTTCGGTAGCTGAAGGTCCAGGAGGATGAGCTGCGGCCGATGCTCGCGCGCGAGCTCCAGCGCGGCGAAACCGTCGGTCGCGACGGTCGCCTCATGGCCGGCGTGCCTCACGATTCGTAGAGCCAATTCGAGATTGTTCGGCTCGTCTTCTACGACGAGGATCTTCGCCACGGTCAGCTCTCCGGTCAGGCCTGATGCGACGCGAGCGGCAGATCCAGTGTGAACGTGGAACCGAGCCCGAGCCCGACGCTGCTCGCGGAAACAGAGCCGCCGTGGGCTTCCACGACGAGACGAGCCACGTACAGCCCGAGCCCGACTCCGATCTTGTCCTTCGTCGCAGGCGTCTCGATCCGGCCGTATTTGCGGAAGATCACGGCGAGATGTGATCGTGCGAGCCCGACGCCTTGATCCTTCACCAAGACACGAGCTCTGTTGTCGCGCTGGCCGACCGTCACGTGGACGGTCGATCCCGGAGGAGAGAAGCGGAGCGCGTTATTGAGGATGTGCTCGATCGCCGTGCGCAGACGCTCCGGATCGGCGTCGACCCATATCGGGTCGGATTCCGCGACCAGCTGCAGACGATCGCGATCGGTCTCCTTCACGAGCGTCGCGACGAATTCGGACAGATCGAATCGTCCGCGATTCAACCGGAAGCGGCCGTCCTCGAGCTGTCCGACCTCAAGCACGTCATCGGCGAATCGTTTGAAGTTGCGGCTCTGCCGGCGCAGCTCGTCAATCGCGCTCCGCTCCGCGGCTGAGAGGGCGGGTGCCTTTGTCAGATCCGGGATCGCCGACTCGATCTCGCCCGCGGAACGCCGCAGGGTGTGCGCGATCAAGGCGAGCGACTCCTCCCGATGGCCGTCGACGCTTCGGAGCGCGTTACGCTCGCGGCGCACCTGGTCGATGAGCAGCGCGAGCATCAAGAAGATCGCGGCGCGCGTAAGTCCGTTCCAGAGGCTCGCCGATAACAGCACGGACGGACGCGCGATCAGGTCGGCCCAGATCCACGCGCCGGTCGATAGGAGAGCGATCAGCACAGCGGACCCGCGGCCGAGCCACCAGCTCGCAAGCCCGATCGGGATGAGATAGAAGATCGCGAAGCCGAAATCAGGACCGGTCGAGATGTCCACGAGCCAGATGGCGGCGACTCCGGCTGCGGCAACCAGGGTTAGGGGTACCACCCCGCCATGTCCTCGGACGTCGACGTCGGCAAAGCGGCGCGGTGCGGTTTGCGCTCGCAGGGCGGGGGTCCCTTGGCTCATCCCGCCGCAGTATGACGTCCGTCGGACGCTTTTGGTCCACTTTCGGTGTCACCTACAGCATTTGGATTAGCCAATGAATATCCCAATGTGTAACGCGAATCGGCCGTCAGAGGGATAGACCCGCCTATACAAAGGTCAGAGACTAATGTCACGATTCGACCCAATGAGGAGGGCCTGAATGCGTCGTTTGCGGACAGTGTCATTGATCATCATCGCGGCTCTATTTGCGGTGAGCTGTGGCGGAGCCGGCCTTCCCGCGCCCGCGACGCAGGATCCCCTCAGCGGGCAGTACATCGTGAACGGCGGTGGCGGCGCGCTCGACAACGTCAAGGCGCTGACCGACGCATTCAAGTCCATCCATCCGAACATCACCTGGCAGGGGCTCGCCGATGTCGGATCGAGCGCTGGGGTAAATCTCGTGATCTCCGGCGAGACAGATCTCGGGTACATCAGCCGTGACCTGACCGATGCCGAGAAGGCGGCCGGCAAGGTTGTCGCGCTTCCGATCGGCGCGAGCGGCACGGCCGTCGCCGTTGCCGCGAGCAACCCGATCAAGTCTCTAACGAAGGATCAGATCGCGAAGATCTTCACCGGCGCGATCAGCGACTGGAAGGATGTCGGTGGGACGCCAGGCAAGATTCGCGTGCTCATTCGTGAGTCGACCGCCTCGACCCGGAGCGCGTTCGAGGCCTACTTCTTCGACGGCAAGAAACCGGCGTACGGCTCCAACGCTGTCGAGGTGACCACGATCGATGAGACCGTGAAGGCAATCAACTCGTTCAAGGAATCCATCGGGATGGTCACCATGAACGCGAGCACATTCGGGAACACCTCGATCGCGTTCGTGACGGTGGACGGAGTCGCCGCGACACGAGAGAACCTCAACAGCGGCAAGTACCAGGTTCGCCGACCGCTCTACTTCGTCTACAGCAACGATCCGGTGAAGCCTGTCAAACCGACGATCCAAGCGTTCCTGGACTTCGTGAAGGGATCCGAAGGCCAGAAGATCCTCGCGGGTCTCTAAGCCGCACCGCGCCCGCGTGATCGCCAAGGAGGAAGGCTAGCTCGGGCCATGGACAAGATCTTCGCGCCGAGTCTGCTGAGGGCGCTCGTCAGCCGAAACGTGCTGGTGAGCGTCCTTGCGCTCGTGGTGGTCGTCGGGGTCGCGATCTACGAGTCCTATGGCCTCATCCTCGGTCAGTTCGCCGATGAGTCCGCAATCCTCGCAGACGTCGCCCAGAACGAGATCGGCGACCAGGCCGATCTCGCGCAGAGAGCAGCGTCGTTGTTCGCCAGCATTCCGACGACTCGCGACCTCACCGAGGCGCGCGATCGTGATGCCTTGACCAACTTCCTCCTGCCGCTGAAGGCGCGGATCGGCGTCGACGACATCGTCGTTGCGGACAACGACGGAAAGATCATCGGCTTCGCGCAGGAACAGACGTCCGACACGTTGCAGCCGGAGCTCGTCACCCTGGCCCAAGCCCAGGTGCAGCAATCCTGGGTCTTGTTCGACGAGCCGCAGGGACTCGTGATACGGGCGATTCACGTGATCTTCAACGCGGACCAGGATCCCATCGGAATGATGGAGGTCGGGAACGTTCTCGGGTCCCCGTTCCTGAAGAACATCAAGACGCGCTCGGATGCGGACCTCGCCCTCATCTGGAACGGGCAGGTCCGCGCGTCGACCGTCGACTTCGGGGCCAACGCGACCTTCCCGAGCGTGAACGAGGTGGACGCGCAACCCAACGACGTGCTGATCCAGAACATCACCGCGAATGGCCGGAACTATTACGGAATCTTCCGTGTCGTCCGCTCCCAGCGCCAGAACCCCGGCCTTCTCGCCGTTCTCGTGCCGACCGCGGGCGTCGAGCAGGCGCAGCGGACGTTGATCGGCGTTCTGGTCCTTCTTGGTCTCGCCCTCGTGGGCGTCGTCACCCTCCTCGCCTACCGCACCGCGCGCCAGATCACCGTACCGCTCGGCAATCTGGCGGCCGCGGCGCAGCGGATCGAGGCAGGCGACCTCGCCGCGCGCGTGCAGCAGGTCTCGGCGCACGAGATCGGAACTCTGGAGCGCGCGTTCGACACGATGGCAGCCTCGCTGTACGAACGCGAACGCGCGCAGCGCGAGTACCTGGATGAGGTGCGCGCCGTCAACGAGGTCGCGGACGCCGTCGTCGGTGTCACCGACGCGGAGCGGATCTTCGCGCGATCACTGGATCGGATGGTTTCCCTGCTGAACGCCGACGGGGGCGCGATCGTCATCCGCGAGGATCCGCCCGGAGCGCCTCCCGGATCGGGTGGCCGACTCAACGCGCCGGCGACGCTCGGGATCGCACCCGAGACCGCGGTCACGCTCGCGATGCGTGTCCTTGTCCGCTCCGAGGCCGACGCCGACCGCATCCGCCTCTCCGCGGTCTCTGCGGGCGACCTGCGATTCGTCGCACACGTCCCACTCTCGGCGCGCGGCCGCACCATCGGTCTCCTCTCGGCGTACTTCCACGATCAGCGCGAGCTCACCGACACTCAGGCGCGGGCGCTGCGCACGATCGCACGTCTGGTGTCGGTCGCGAACGAGAACGCCGACCTCGTCGGCGAGCTGCGCGTGAACAACCTTCAGCTCGAGCGCGCGAACCGCCTCAAGAGCGAATTCCTCGCCTCGGTGAGCCATGAGCTCCGTACGCCAATGAACGCGATCATCGGGTACACGAAACTGATGCTCGACGGCCTCGACGGTGAGATGACCGCCCAGCAGCAGACCGACCTCTTCCGTGTCGCGCAAGCCGCCGACAACCTGCTCGGTCTCATCAACGGGCTGCTGGACCTGGCGAAGATCGAGGCCGGCAAGATGGAGCTCAACGTCGAAGAGGTCAATATCAACGACGTCACCGACGAAGCTCTCGAGCTCGTCCGCCCGCACGCCGACGAGAAGGGCCTCCAGGTGCGCGCGCTCATCCCCCTGGGTCTACCGAACGTCTGGGCCGACCGCGCCCGAGTGCGTCAGGTCCTCGCGAACATGCTCGCCAATGCGGTGAAGTTCACGGAGCGCGGCACGGTCTCCGTCGCGGCCACCGCCGCCGAGGGCTGGGTCACCGTCTCCGTCTCCGACACCGGCGTCGGCATCAGCCCCGAGGCGCAGGCCTATGTGTTCGACGAGTTCCGCCAGGCCGATAGCTCCACGACACGCCGCTACGGCGGGACCGGTCTCGGCCTCGCGATCTCCAAGCGCCTGGTGACGCTCCATGGCGGCCGCATCTGGGTCGACAGCGAGGTCGGGCGGGGAAGCAGCTTCCACTTCACGCTGCCGATACGCGTTCGTGCCGGCGGCGAGGCCGCGCTCGTCGCGCGCACCGGGGCGACACGCTGATGGCGAGGGTTCTGGTCGTCGAGGACGACGCGAACAATCTCGACGTCGCGTCGCGCATCATCCGCGCGTCTGGTCACGAAGCGCTCGTTGCCGCGGACGGTGTCGCCGGCCTCGACCTCGCTCGGGTGGAGCGCCCCGACGCCATCCTCGTCGACCTCCTCCTTCCGCGCATGGACGGGTGGAGCCTCACGCGCTCGCTCCGCACCGAGCCGTGGGCGGCGAGCATCCCGATCATTGCTGTGTCGGCTCTTGCGCTTCCCTCGGACCGCGCTCGCGCGATCGAGGCGGGCTGCGATGACTTCGTGTCCAAGCCGTTCGCTCCGGCCGAGCTGCGCGCGATCCTCCTGCGCTACTTCCCCGGCGGCGCGGCGCACGTTCCGCTTGCGCGCGATGGCCACGCTCCCGTCGCGCGGGGCCCCGTGCCGATCACTCTCGGACGGGTGCTTATCGTCGACGACGAGATCGCGAATGTCGAACTTCTGGCGCGGCGACTCGAGGCCATCGGCTGCCAGACGCAGGTCGCGAGCTCCGGCGAGCGGGCGATCGCCCTCGCCCGGAGCGAGCAGCCCGACCTCATCCTGCTCGACGTGATGATGCCGGGGATCGACGGCTGGCAGACGTGCCGGCGGCTCAAGTCACAACCGGAGACGGCGGACATCCCGGTCATCTTCGTGACCGCGAAGGACCGCTACGAGGACCTGAGCAAGGGGTTCGAGGTCGGCGGTGTCGACTACCTCACGAAGCCGTTCGAGCCGATCGAGCTCGCGGCTCGCGTACGGAGTGCCATCTTCACCAAGCGCCTGCAGGACGAGCTGCGGAAAACGGCCGGCGATCTCAAGCGCATGGAGCAATCGCGCAAAGAGCTCATCGGAATGCTTGGCCACGACATCCGCAACCTCGCCAACAGTGTTGTGGCGTTCATGCAGCTCGTGCGGATGGGGCAGCTCAAGCCCGGGCGTTCGGAGTTCGACGAGCTGCTCCGCCTCTCCGAATCGAACATCAGCGAGCTCCTGCGGATGGTCAACGCCCTCCTCGACGTCTACAAGATGGAGGAAGGCAAGCTCGAGGCGATGCCTCAGGCGATCGCGCTCTCGCTGCTCGGCGAGCGGAGCATGGCGCAGGTCGCGCCCGAAGCGCTCGCCAAAGGCATCCGGCTCGAGAGCGGACTCCCGCAGGACGTGAACGTATTCGTCGACGACGGCCTCATCGTCCGGGTCCTCACGAATCTTCTGGCGAACGCGGTGAAGCACACGCCGTCCGGCGGGACGGTGAGCGTCGAGAGCGCGCGCGACCGCATGCTCGAATCATCGATCGTGATCCGCGTCCGCGACACCGGACCCGGCATCAACGCGGACGACGCTCCCCACATCTTCGACCGGTTCTATCAGGGTGCAGGGCGAAGCCGCGGAGGCACCGGCCTCGGCCTGGCCTTCTGCAAGCTGGCCGTCGAGCTCCACGGCGGCACCATCAACGTCGTCAATCCTGGCGAAAGCGGCGCGATCATCCAGTTCACGTTGCCCGCAGCCGACCGCGCCGCCGCGGGGAAATAGCCGGAATGTTCGGCCGCATCCTCCGCGATGCATTTCCGCTTAGGCGTGGCGAGTGGGGTCTCGGTCTCTTCCTCTACGCCCTGCTGACGCTCATGGTGGCGTCCGACTGGATCGGCAAGCTCGGCGCGGACTCGCTCTTCGTGAAGCGGTGGGGCGTGAACTACGTGCCGGTCATGTACATCGTCACGCCGATCGCGATGCTCGCTGTCTCGGCGATGATCTTCTTCTTCGTCGACCGCGTTCGCCGCCGCACTCTTCTCCTCTGGTACGTCGCCGGGGTGACGGTCCTGTCGGTCGCGATCCAGGGCGGCGTCTGGGTCCAGGGGCAGTTCGACTACGGCTGGATCGTGCAGCCGATCTCCTATGTCTTCGCGCACGGCGTGAAAGAGACGATCTACATCCTGTTCTGGGTCTATGCGGGAAACCTCTACGACGCCGGGCAATCGAAGCGGCTCTTTCCGTTCTTCGCGGGATCCGTGCTCGTCGGAAAGATCCTGGGCGGCGCGATCGGCGCGGGGATCGCTCCGCTGATTCACGCCGAGAACTTCATCGGCGCCCAGGCGGTCGGATTCATGGTCTGCTTCGTGGCCCTCGTCGTGTACCGCGGCCTTCCCGAAGGGCACGGCAGCCGTCTCGCCGAGGAGCGGTCCAAAGGCATCGCGGCGAGCCTCAAGGACTCGGTCGACGGGTACCGTGCGGTCGCGTCGGACAGGATGCTCCGCACGTTCGGCGTCGGGGTCTTCTTCTGGTACTTCCTCATGCAGTTCGGGAACTTCCTCTACCTGGTCGGGCTCGACCAATCGACCGCCGGGACCGGAACCGGGAGCGAGGACCTCTTCAGCCAGCTGTACGCCTCGGTTTACACGAGCTCGTCGCTCGTCGCCCTCTTCATCCAGAGCGTCTTCACCGGAGCGCTGCTCCGACGGTTCGGCATCGCGCGCGTGCTATTCGTCCTTCCGCTCTGGTTCCTCGGCTCGTACGCCGCGGCGACGTTCAACTTCAACATCATTACGGCCATCGCCATCCAGCTCAGCGAGCGGATCGTCATTCCGGCGATCCACCGCCCCGCCAGCGAGCTCGTGTACAGCCAGGTGGTCGCAGCGATCCGTCCGCGCGCTCGAGCGTTCCTCTCCGGCGGGGTCAATGCCTTCGGCAACTTCGCGGCCGCGATCGCGCTCCTCGCAGGGCTGCAGCTCCACGACAACCAGCTCCTGCTGGCGGTCGCGACCGGCCTGTCCGGCGTGTACCTGTACAACGCCGCGCACATGATGCGGCTCTTTGGACGGCGCATCCTCGAGAACCTCAGCTCGATCGAACCCGACGTTCGGTTCAGCGCCGCCGAGATCCTGGCGACCGAGCACGGTGCGGTCCCCGAAGATCTCCTGCGCTCGCTCGATGGGACCATTCCGGCGGACGTGGAGCACGGTGTGCGGGTGGCACTGACCCGGCGCGGTCTCCTCGCGGTGGCGGCCGATGCGACCGAGTAGCGTGAAGCGAAAAGTGACGACACCCGCGCCGGCACACGAGACCGATGCCGAGCGCCGCCACGAGCACCGTTTTCAGGTGAGCGAGAGCATCGCGCGCCTCGTGATGCGTACGACGGCCAACAACCTGCCTCTCTCGAGGGACGACCGGCCTTACCAGTGGTCCACGACGACCTACTGCGACACCGTGGCGTGGTCGATCTTCCGTGCGGCCGAGAAGGGCTCCGCCATGCAGCTGCGGATCCGGGAGTACCACCGGACCCGGCCGCGAGAGGTGCTGAATCCTGGGACGGCGTGGATCGAGTTCAAGGACGACGAGCAGGACACCTCGTTGAAGGAGCGCTTCGGAGTGTCGATGGAGGTCGCACGGTCATTCCTCCGTGGTGACACGACGCTGCCCGAGGATCATGGGCTCGCCGAGCGCGCGTCTCTTCTCCTCCGCGATGGTGCGCGACCCGTCGCGGTGACCCAGTACAACCGCCTTGCCTACAACTCTCTGGACTCATCGCTCCGTATCACGGCGGACCACAACCTCATGTACTTCGCGCTTCCGTGGGAGACACGAGACGACGGCGATACCGAGCCCTCCCCACTCGGGTCTCTCCTCGCGATGGAGCCCGACGTCATCGTTGAGATGAAGTGGTACGGCGAGCTGCCGCACTGGGCGGTCGACCTGCACGCGTATCTCAAGGAGAGCACGCGCGAAGAGCGGCCGTCGAAGTTCATCGTGGCGATGCGGTGGCTTCTCGGCGAGACTGATGGAACGAAGAAACCGAAAAAGAAGTGAAGGCCATAGAGGAAGCGGTCCGCTCAGACGCGCCAGCGACCCGCGTGGTCGTCGTCGAAGACGACCAAGCGTCGGCCGACGTGCTGCAGCGGCGGTTGCAGGCGAACGGAATGGTCGTCTCCGTCGCACACGACGGGCGTCGCGGGATCGAGCTCGTGGAGGAGCTCCTGCCTGATCTCGTGCTCCTCGACGTCATGCTTCCGGATACCGATGGATACGACGTGTGCCTTCGGATCAAGAGCAACACCGCGACCTCACCGATCCCCGTCATCTTTCTTTCGGCGCGCGGCGAGGTGGTGGACAAGGTCCGCGGGCTTTCGTGCGGAGCGGCCGACTACATCACCAAGCCCTTCCAGGCGGCCGAGCTCCTTGCGCGGATCGACGCGGTGCTCGGTCAGGCCCGCAACCCGCGGGTCCCGCGGCTCGGTCGTCCGATCGAGCGTGCACCCGGAGAGCGGCTCGTGGCGCGTGTCGCGATCGCGGACCCCGCGCTTCGCGAGCACGTCCAGCAGCTTCTCGCCTCGCGTTTCGATCTCGCCGATGCCGACGAGACACCCGACGTCGTGATCGTCGAAGGGAGCGCCGCCGTCCCCGCCGACGTCGCGGAGGATGTTGCCGTCATCCGCGTGAGCGCGGGCCGCGCGGGCAGCGACGGGACCGAGATGATCCCGGTTGACGCGCAGCTTCCGCGGATCGTGGATCTGCTGGTCCGCGAGCGGAGCCTGGACCACGATCTGCAAGCGGCGGCCGAGGCGCTCATCGTCCTCGCGTCGGCGATCGGCTCGCACGATCGGCCGAGCGCCGGTCACGGAGAGCGCGTGGCGTCCCGTGCCGTGCAGATCGGCCGGGCGCTCGGCCTCGATGACTCCACGCGAATGACCATTCGCCTGGGAGCGTTGCTCCGTGACGTCGGCAACGCCCGGCTGCCTGCCGCAATTTTGACGAAGTCGGGCGAGCTCTCACCGGAGGAGCGCGCGATGCTCGAGCGCCACCCCATCCTCGGCGAGGAGATCCTCTCCGGATTCAAGCGCCTCTCGGGGCTGCTGCCGATCGTGCGCCACCACCACGAGCGGCTGGATGGCACCGGTTACCCCGACGCGCTTCGCGCCGAGCAGATCCCGCTCGAGGTCCGGATCGTCAGCGTCGCCGATCGGTTCGAGGCCCTCCTCAGTGACCGAGCCGACCGTCCGGCGGTCTCCGAGGCTGAGGCCGTTCGCATACTGCAGAGCGCGGTCGCGCGCGGGGAGCTCGACGCCGCCGTCGTGGCTGCCCTCGCGACACAGGTCCGCGCCGGAGGTGCGCGCTGATGGCAGACAACAAGACGATCCGCGTTGTCATCGTCGACGACGAGCGGCTCTTCGCCGAGCTCATGCGCGTCGCGCTGCGCGCCGCGGACGGCATCGAGGTCCTCGCGGTCGTGCATGACGTGAAGTCCGCCATCGTCGCGCTCAACGAGCACCGTCCGGACGTCGTGATCGCGGACTACCACTTGCCCGACGGTACGGGAGCGGATCTCGCGCGCGCGGTACGCGGCTCGCTGCCGGATACATCCGTGCTCGTCCTGACGGCCGACCCGTCGGCGGTGACGTTGAACGACGTCGCCCGCTCGGGAGCCGTCGGGCACATGACGAAGGGCCGGGGCCTGACCGAGGTCGTGGAGAGCGTCCGGTCGGCGGCGTCGGGCGAGATTCTGTTCGCGCCCAGCGAGCTGCAGCGGCTTCTCCTCGAGAGCGCGGCGTCGCGAAAGATCATCGAGCCGCTCACCGGTCGGGAGCTCGAAGTGCTGCGGCTCCTCGCGAGCGGAACCAGCACGACGGCCGCGGCCGAATCGCTCGGCATATCCACCGCGACGCTCCGCGCCCACGTGCAGGCGGTGCTCCGGAAGCTCGGCGCGCACTCTCGTCTGGAGGCGGTCGCCGAGGCCGCGCGTCTCGGGCTCGTGACCCTCGAATCCTGGACTCGCGATAGGGTCGGTCCCCCGCGCGGGGGATCCGGTCCTACCCCCGAACGGTCATAACTCCATCCATTCGGGTGGGTGACGAAATATGACCCACCGCTAGCATCGGAGGCGCAAGAAATGGCAAAGCTGCTCGTGGCCGACGACCTCGTACCCAT
>VBDV01000129.1 GCA_005882765.1 Chloroflexota bacterium
CGTACCTCGCCCCGCAGAATGCCCGCGGCCGCCGGAACGAGCCCCTGTACGTCGCGGCGACCCACGCGGCGCTCGCCCGGGAGCGCGGCGTCGACATCGGCGACCTCGCCGGACAGATCGCCGGGAACGCCCAAAAGCTCTTCGGAGAGCGTTGGGAACCTAGCTAGCCCGCCTGACGTCTACGCACACACAAGACCGCTGAAAGCTGGTGAAGACGATGCGCAAGCTCGCCCTCCTCATCGCAGCCCCGCTCCTTCTCGCGGCCTGTGCTCAGTCCGCGAATACCCCGAGCGCCGGAGGGAAGGCCGACTACGCCGGGTCCGCCCCCGCGCCCGCGGCCGACGCGGCGTCCGGTTACAGCGGGGTCGCCTCGACCACCGCAAACCAGGGCATCCCGACGGTCGTCGTCACAGCCGACCGGAACCTCATCCTCACCGCCAAGATCGACATGCGCTCCAAGGACCCATGGGCGACGAGCGACCGCGCTCAGGCCATCGCCAGTGGCCTCGGCGGCGACGTCCTCAACCTTACCCAGAGCGGAAGCGGCGACACCCGCAGCGCAAGCCTCACCATCCGCGTGCCATCGAGCCGGTTCGCGGACGCGCTGCAGCAGCTGCGGACGCTCGAGGGTGAGATCCAGACCTCGGGCGTGAGCGCCCAGGATGTCACCGACCAGTTCGTCGATCTCCAGGCGCGTCTCGCCGCCAAGCAAGCGGAAGAGCAGCGCTACCTCGCGATACTGACCAAGGCGAACACGATCGACGAGATCCTCAAGGTGGACGCGTCGCTCTCGAACGTTCGCACTCAGATCGAGCAGCTCACCGGTCAGATCAACAGCATCAAGCAGCGGACCGATTTCTCGACCATTTCGATGTCGATCGCGACGATCGCGGTCCTCCCCGGCGACACGACGACCAAGGCCTGGGACCCGGCCAAGACCGTCACCCGCGCGCTCGCCGCGCTCGGCGCCATGCTGCAGGTCTTCGCAGACGTGGTGATCTGGCTCTTCGTCTTCGGCTGGCTCCCTCTCCTCGCGCTCGCGGCCGTGGTCCTCGTGACCCGCGCGCGCCGACCGGCGGCGCCTCCCGCACCGACCGCCTAACCAAGCACCTCGCTCTTTGACGAGAGCCCGCCTTCCACGGAGGCGGGCTCTTCGTTTGCGTCCAGTTCGTGCAGTCCTACCCTCCCCAAACGTGAGACCACCAGCCGATGCGATCGGGACACTCTCGCTCGTCGTCGGTGCGATCGCGGTCCTGATCTTCATCGGTGTCGAAGGGGCCCTGGTCTTCGCGATCTGGCGCTACCGCGCCTCCCGGCATGTCGCCGGCGAGCCCGCGACCTTCGAGCGCAACAGGCGGCTCGAGATCGCGTGGACCGCGGCACCGGCTCTCATCCTCGCCGTGATCTTCGTCCTGACGCTCGGCACCATGGCCGAGATAAGCGGCGCGGGCGTCACGCCTGCGATGCGCATCGCGGCCACCGGCCACCAGTGGTGGTGGGAGTTCAGCTACGGCGGCGTCAAGACCGCGAACGAGCTGCACATCCCGCTCGACACACCGATCGACCTCGACCTCACCTCGGCCGATGTCATCCACAGCTTCTGGGTCCCCGAGCTCGGGCCGAAGATGGACATGCTTCCCGGCGTCACCAACCATCTTCGGCTCTCCGCGCGGCGCGCGGGTTCGTATGAGGGCCAATGCAGCGAGTTCTGCGGCATCGAACACGCGTGGATGCGCATCCGCGTGGTCGTCCAAACGCAGAGCGAGTTCGACGCGTGGCTCGCCGTGCAAAGCAAGCCGCGGACGACGGTCGAGACCGATGCCGAGAAGATCTTTCTCGCCAACATCTGCGTGAGCTGCCACACCATCCGAGGGACCGACGCGAAGGGGACCGCAGGCCCGGATCTCACGCACGTCGGCTCGCGCGTGACCATCGGCGCGGGGGTGCTCGAGAACACCGACGCGAACATCGTCGCGAACATGCGCGGCTGGCTCGCCGACCCGCAGCGATACAAGCCCGGCGCGCTCATGCCGAGCGTGCCGCTCTCGAACGCCGATCTCGACGCGCTCGCCGCCTACCTCGTGAGCCTCAAGTGACGGCGGTACCGCTCTGGGTCCGTCTCCCGGCGAGGGAACGCGTCGGGTGGCTCCGAACCGTCGATCACAAGGCGATCGGTGTCCTGTACATCGGCATGGGCGTCGCGTTCTTCGCGATCGGCGGGCTCGAGGCGCTCCTCTTACGTGCGCAGCTCGCCACTCCCGAAGAACGGCTCCTCGACCCCGAGACCTTCAATCAGGCGTTCACCGTGCACGGCGTGACCATGATCCTGCTCGCGGTCGTCCCACTCCTTGTGGGCTTTGCGAACTACCTCGTGCCACTCATGATCGGTGCGCCGGACGTCGCGTTCCCGCGGCTCAACGCGCTTTCGTTCTGGCTGTCGCTCGTCGGCGGGATCGTTCTGTATTTCAGCTTCCTCGCCGGCGGCGCGCCCGACACCGGATGGTTCTCGTATGCGCCGCTCTCCGAGCGCGCGTTCGCGCCGGGCACCGGGGTCGACTACTACATCCTTGGACTCGCGGTGAACGGCGCGGGCACGATCATCGGTGCGATCAACCTCGCCGTGACGATCCTGCTCATGCGCTGCCCAGGCATGGCGATCTCGCGCGTGCCGCTGTTCGTCTGGATGACCCTCGTCACCAGTGTCTTGATCCTTGGCGCGTACCCCGCGCTCACCGCCGCGCTCGTCATGCTCCTCGTGGACCGGCAGCTCGGCGGCCATTTCTTCGATCCGGGTGGCGGCGGCCAGGCGGTGCTCTGGCAGCACCTCTTCTGGTTCTTCGGACACCCCGAGGTCTACATCATGGTGCTCCCGGCGATGGGCATGATCTCCGAAGTCATCCCGGTCTTCAGCCGGAAGCCGATCTTCGGCTACGGATTCGTCGCGGGCTCGAGCGTCGCGATCGCCTTCCTCTCGTTCGGCGTGTGGGCGCACCACATGTTCGCGGTTGGCCTCGGCGACACCGAGAACGCGATCTTCTCCGCGACGAGCATGCTCATCGCGATCCCGACCGGCGTGAAGATCTTCAACTGGATCGCGACGATGGTGGGCGGCCGGCTGCGCATGACGACCGCCATGCTGTTCGCGGTCGGGTTCATCGCGATGTTCGTGATCGGCGGGCTCTCCGGCGTGTCGCTCGCGGTGGTCCCGATCGACCTGGCGGTCACCGACAGCTACTACGTCGTCGCGCACCTTCACTACGTCCTCTTCGGGGGAACGATGCTCGGGATATTCGCGGGCACCTACTACTGGTTCCCCAAGATGACAGGCCGGCTCCTGAACGAGGTCCTTGGCCGATGGCATTTCTGGACGACCTTCGTCGGGTTCAACCTCACGTTCCTGCCACAGCACTGGCTTGGCGCCGTTGGGATGCCGCGGCGAGTGTTCACGTATGCCGCCAGCACCGGCTGGGGTCCGTTGAATCTCCTATCGACGATCGGCGCCGCGATCCTGGCGATCGCGATGGTCATCTTCTTCGTCAATCTCGTCCGAAGCCTCCGCTCGGGAGAGATCGCGGGCGACGATCCATGGGACGCGTTCACTCTCGAGTGGGCGACGACCTCTCCGCCTCCGCCGGAGAACTTCGCGAGCATTCCGGCGGTGACCGGGCGCCGCCCGCTCTGGGATCGCAAGCACCCCGAGCTGCGAGATGCACCGTGATCGCGGTGCGACCAGCGATCGGGACAAACCGCACGCTCCTCGGCGTCGCCATCTTCATCGCCTCGGAGTCGATCTTCTTCCTCGCGATCGTGCTCGCGTACGTCGCGTACCGCGACGCGGGGCTCGCCACAGCGAAGGCGACGTTGGATATCGGCCGGACGGCCGTCTTCTCGGTCGCGCTTTTCGGAAGCAGCGGCACGATGGCCCTTGCGGCGCGGGCTGAGAGTGGCCGCTGGCTCGCCGCCACGATCGTCCTTGGTGCGATATTCCTCACCGGTCAGGGCAGCGAGTACGCGCGGCTTCTGGGCGAGGGGATCGGTCCCGGCAGCGCGCTCTTCGGCACAACGTTCTTCACGCTCACAGGGCTCCACGGGCTGCATGTCCTTGCGGGCCTTGTGGCGCTCGGGGCGCTCGTCGCCGCGAACCGTCGTCGTCGGCGTGCGGTGCACCCGGTCGCGTGGGAGGCCGTAGGCATGTACTGGCATTTCGTAGACGCGGTCTGGGTGGTCGTCTTCAGCGTCGTCTACCTCGGGACGCTTCTGTGAGGGAGCCTCGTTCGTCCCACCAGCCGGCGCCGTCGATCTGGCCCGTGACGCTCGCGACCGGCGTCGGGCTCGCCGCGGTCGGCGTGGTCACAAGCCCGCTCCTCCTCGCCGCGGGTCTACTCATCGGGGCCTTCGCGCTCGTCGGGTGGATTCGCCAAGCGGTGGACGAGGCCGCGCCGTGAACGAGCTCTCGCGCAGGAAGTTCCTCTCGCGCCTCACCGTTGGGCTTACGGCGGCCATCAGCGCGATCGTGGGCCTGCCCATCGTCGGGTATCTGGTCGCACCGCTCTTCAGCGCGCCGCCGGACGATCTTGTCCCGGTCGGCGCAATCACCGATTTCCCGCTCGGCGAGACGAAGCTCGTGTCGATCCGTGACCCGAGCCCGCTCGCGTGGGCGGGGCAGACGGCGGACACCGCGCTCTGGGTGCGCCGCCGCGAGCAGAGCGGCCCGCAGATGTTCCAAGTCTTCAACATCAACTGCACTCATCTCGGATGTCCCGTGAACTGGCAGGCCGGAGCGAAGCTCTTCCTCTGCCCGTGCCATGGCGGCGTCTACTACAGCGACGGCTCCGTGGCCGGCGGCCCGCCACCGCGCCGGCTCTTCGAGCGTGAATGGCAGGTGAGCGGCGATCGACTGCTCGTGCGGCAGCAGCCGCTTCCGACGGTGAAACAGGGATGAGGTTGCTGCGCGCCCTCGCCAAGCTCCCGCGTGGCGTCGCGAGCTGGCTTGGCGAACGCTTCGAGTTCGAGGACAGCGTCATGGCGGTGCTGCGTCATCCCGTGCCCCGCGAGCTCGAGCGCCCCGTCGGATGGTGGTATGTCCTCGGCAGCGCCACCCTCGGGATATTTGTGATGCAGGTCGTCACCGGCGTCGGCCTCGCGATGACCTACGTGCCGGCGCCCAACTCGGCGTACGACTCGCTGCAATTCATCAGTCACGGTGCGACCCTCGGCTCGGTCGTCCGCGGAATGCACTACTTCGGCGCCGGCGCGATGGTGATCCTCGTCCTCGCGCACATGACGCAGGTCTATCTCTTCGGCGCGTTCAAGTTCCCCCGTGAGGCGAACTGGCTCACCGGATCGCTCCTCCTCCTCGCGACACTCGCCATGGCGTTCACGGGTCAGCTCCTGCGGTGGGACCAGGATGCTTTCTGGTCGATCGTGGTCGCTGCCGAGCAGGCCGCGCGCGCACCGGTGATCGGCGGCTGGCTCGCGAGCCTCGTCGTCGCGGGGGCCAATGTCGGCGGTGCGACCCTCACGCGGTTCTACGCGACGCACGTTTTCCTGATCCCGGCGGCGGTCTTCGGCTTGATCGGGCTGCATCTCTATCTCGTCGTGAAACGTGGGATCTCGGAGCCGCCGGTTCCCGGCATCGTCGTCGACCGGCGGACGTACCGCGCCCGATACGAAGCGATGCTCGCGCGGGGAATCCCCTTCTGGCCGGATGCCGCGTGGCGCGACGCGATCGTCGCCACCGCCGCGGTAGCGGTCGTCTTCGTGCTCGCGGCGATCTTCGGGGCGCCCGAGCTCGGGAAGCCTCCGGACCCTACCAACGTCCTCGCCGACCCCCGCCCCGACTGGTACTTCCTCGGCTACTTCGCGGTGCTCGCGCTGATCCCTCCGGCGACGGAATCGATCGTCATCGTCGGCCTCCCGCTTTTCGCGTTCGTGTTCCTTTTCCTCGTTCCGCTTCTCTGGCCCGACGGCGAGCGCCATTGGTCGCGGCGGCCCGCGGCCATCGCGGCCGTCGCATTGCCTTTCATTGCGTACGCATCGCTCACCGTCGCGGGGATCGAATCGCCGTGGGTCCCGAAGCTCGAGGGCGGAACGCTGCCGGCGAGCGTGACTCAGGGTCTGGCCGAACCCGAGCGCCGCGGGGCAGACCTTTTCGTTTCGAAGGCGTGCTTCGCGTGTCACGCGATCCAGAGCGCTGGTGGACGGCGCGGGCCGGACCTGACCCACGTGGGGTCGCGCTTGAACCGTGATCAGATCACGGCGCGGATCGCAACCGGCGGTGGAGGGATGCCGGCGTTCGCCGGAAGTCTCACGCCGTCGGAGCTCGACGACCTCACCACGTTCCTCCTCACGCGCAAGTAGACGAGCAGACGCACGCCGCAATATGTCCCGCGGCGTTGAGTCGGGTTTGACAACTCGTTGAACTGACCCAGACCTAGCCTCCGGCGATGCCCGTTTCCCGCTACGCCTGCATCGGCTTGGTCTCGGCAGCGGCGCTCCTCTTCCAGGTCGCGCAGACAAGGCTTTTCAGCTCTTCGTACGGCTATCACCTCACCTACCTGGTGATCAGCGTTTCGCTTCTCGGAGTTGGGAGTGGCGCGACCCTGAGCGGAGTGTTCGATCGACGCTCGCGACGGCCCTCGCTCAGCGCGCTGGCGCTCGCCGCGGCCGCCAGCGCCCTCGCGGCGCTCTTCCTCGAGACGCACATCGACCCGGGCGTCGCGCTTCCGGCTGCGATTCTCGTCGCATACCTCGCCGGCGCGCTGCCGTTCGTGTTCGCAAGTTGGATCGTCGTTCGGAGCCTTCGCGAGGCGCCGAGCCGCGCGGGCCGTCTCTATTCCGTGGACCTCGCCGGCGCCGCGGCGGGAAGCCTCTTCGCGTTCGCTGCCCTGCCGTCGCTCGGAGCTCCCGGGCTGTACGGCGTTTCGGCGTGCCTCTCCGCGCTCGCCGCCGTCGTCATCGCGGGCCCGCGCCTACGCCCCGTGGTCGGCGTCGTCTCGGCGTTCGCGCTGACCGTCGCCCTGACCCTGAACGGTGACGCGATGGCGCCCCCGCAGAGCGGTCCCGCGAAGCGACCGGTGTACGGCGCAAACATCACGCACCTGGAGACGCGTTGGGACCCGCATGCCCGAGTCGACGTCATTCATTACGAGGGACTTCCCGCCGGGGCGTTGTATCTCAATTTCATCGACCCGGCGTACGCCGCTCCACGACCGGACGCGGACTTCATGCTCCTTGACCAAAGCGCCGCGACTCAGATTCTCGACGGCTCCGGCGACCTGAGCGTTCTTCGCGCGAGCATCATCGCAGCGCCCTACGAGCTGTTGTCGCGGCCGCACGTTCTGATCATCGGTCCGGGGGGCGGCATCGACATCCAGAATGCGCTCGTTCACGGCGCCTCCCAGGTCGACGCCGTCGAGGTGAATCGCGGGGTGTCGAGCCTGATGCGTGGCCCGCTGTCCGACTACAACGGGCATGTGTACTCCGCACCGCGCGTGAACGTCGTCGAGGACGAAGCCCGGAGCTACATCAGGCGCTCGGCGGACCGGTACGACCTCATCCTGATGACCGTCGTCGACAGCTACGCCGCCCTCGCCAGCGGGGCGTACGCGCTCTCCGAGAGCTACCTGTACACCGCCGAGGCCTTCCACGATTACCTCGGTCACATCGCGGACCACGGCGTCCTCGCGGTCGGGCGCTTCTATCGCGAGCCGCCGATCGAGATGTTGAACACTGCCGCGCTCGGGGTCGAGGCACTGCGGGGGCGCGGGGTCGCCGATCCGCTTGCACACATCGCGGTGCTCCGATATCTCGACTTCGGTCTGCTCATCGTTCGAGACGACGCGTTCGATGTGTCGTCGGCGACCGCCATCCGCCGGTTCGCCGCGGACCACCACTTCACCGTGGCGTTCGACCCGCTCGATCGGACCGGACCGTTCGCCGAGGGCCTCGCCGGCACGCCGGTGCCAGCCACCGACGACCGGCCGTTCTTCTTCGCGAATCCGGGCACTAACGTGCCGATCGCTTATCTGATCCTCTTCGGCGCGCTGATCCCGGCGGTCGTGTTGTCGTGGGGACTGCTCCTCCTTCCGCTCCGGAGGGTCATGGGCGCGGCGCTCGTCACCGCGATCGGCCGGCGCACCACGGTGCAGGCGCTCGCGGTCGGCTTCGGCTTCATTGCCGCGGAGATCGTCCTGCTGCAGCGACTCACGCTCTACCTGGGCCAGCCCGCGCTGGCGCTCGCCGTCGGCCTCGCTGCGCTTCTCGTCGGAGCGGCGGCCGGATCGGCCGCATCGGTACGGGCCAAGATCGGCGTCCCGCGCGCGGCCCTCGCGAGCGCCATCGTGGTGACCGTCGCGTTTCTCGCGTTCGATCGCGTCGCGGCCGCCACGCTCGCGTGGCCGCTCCTAGCCCGGGGCGCGACAGCTTGTGTCGTGGCCATCGCGATCGGGCTTCCGCTCGGCTCAGTCTTCCCGAGCGTCATCGCGTCGGCGGGCGCCCACGACGATGGTCTCGTCGCGTGGGCCTGGGCGGTCAATGGCGCCGCGTCGGTCATCGGCTCCATCCTCGCGGTGGTCGCCGCGCTGACGATCGGGTTCACCGGCGTTGGTTTCCTCGCGGCGGCGTGCTACATCCTCGCCGTCGTCCCGTCCGCGTCCGGACTGAGGCTCGGGGTCGGGGCGGAGAGGTCGCCTCAACCCACGTAGCTCGACGCCGTCATACGGTGCTCGCCCCTAGACTTCGCGGCGATGTCCGACGTGCGCGTGCGGCCGATGACCGAGCTCGACATCGAAGGCATCTGCCGCATCGACGAACGCATCACCGGGAAGTACCGCCCCGAGGTCTGGGAGCAGCGCGCCGCGTACTACATCCGCCGCGACCCCGACTCGTCGCAGGTCGCCGACGTCGGCGGCCGCGTCGTCGGCTTCATGCTGGGCGAGGTCCGCGGCGGTGAGTTCGGTCTCGAGGAGCCCACCGGGTGGGTCGAGTTTTTCGGCGTCGATCCCTCGTCGCGGGAGAAGGGCGTCGGCCGCCGCTTGATCGAAGCGCTACTCGGCCACTTTCGGTCGAAGGGGGCGCACGTCGCGCGCACGATGGTCGCCACGCAGGACAAGGACATTGCCGCATTCATCGCGGCGATGGGCTTCAAACCTGCGCCCCTTTCCGCGCTGGAAAAGCGCCTTTAGGGCGCACGATGCCCGATCGGGTCGTCGTGCTGATCGCGTCCCCTCTCGAGGTCGAGCACGTCGATCGCGTCCGGGCGGTCGATCCCCGGATCGATGTGCTTCACGATCCCGATCTGCTGCCTCGGCCCCGCTATCGGTCCGATCACACCGGCGGCCCAACCACGATCCGCACGCCAGAGCAGGAAGCGCGCTTCCTCGAGATGCTGCAGCGCGCTCACGTCCTCTTCGATTTTCCGTCCGGGCATGTCCGCGACCTAACGGCGGTCGCGCCGAGGCTGCGTTGGCTCCAGGCCACGAGCGCCGGGATCGGCCCGTTCGTCCAGCGAGTTGGACTGGATCGCAGCGACATCACGTTCACCACAGCGAGCGGAGTACACGCGCGTCCGCTCGCGGACTTTTGCCTCATGGCGATGCTCATGTTCGCGAAGAACTACGTCTGGATGGAGCGAGACAAGAAGGCAAAGCGGTGGGAGCGCTACTGCGGCGAGGAGCTGACTGGGAAGACGCTCGCGATCGTCGGTGTCGGGCGGGTTGGCCAGGAGGTCGCGCGCCACGGCAAGCGCATGGACATGCGCGTGACCGGAATGCGGCGATCAGATGCGCCGATGCCGGACGTTGACAAGCTCTTCGCCCGCGCCGAGCTCCACACGATGCTGCGGGAAGCCGACTTCCTGGTGCTGGCGGCGCCGCACACCCCGGAAACGGAGGGGATCATCGGCGAGGCCGAGCTCGCCGTGATGAAGCCGACCGCCGTCCTGATCAACATCGGCCGCGGCGCGCTGATCGACGAGGATGCCCTGATCCGCGCGCTGCAGCAGAAGCGTCTCGGCGGCGCCGCGCTCGATGTCTTTCGTGACGAGCCGCCGCCTCCGGACTCGCCGCTGTGGAATATGCCGAACGTGATCGTGAGCCCGCACTCGGCGAGCACGGTCACTCAGGAGAACGCGCGCATCACCGACATCTTCGTCGACAACCTGCGGCGCTACCTGCGGGGCGAGCCGCTCCGCAACGTCCTGGACAAGACCAAGCTGTACTGAATCGCGCCAATACCATCCGATGTGCACCGCAGAACCTGTTGGCGTGTGGTGGCCTGTGGACCGATACTGCACGTCTTGGCCGAGCACGCCGTCATCGTCCACTTACGGCTGTCAGAGTCGGGGTTCGGCACTGCGGCGGAGCGCCAGCGCCTCGCGGACCTCGAAAAGCGGGTCGAACGATCGATCAAGAAAGCGCGCGTCGGCGAGTTCGATGGCAACGAGTTCGGTGAGGGCGAGTGCATCTGGTACATGTATGGGCCCGATGCGGACGCCCTGTACCGCACCGTCGAAGGGACCATCCGTGAGGCCGCGACGCAGGCTGGCTCGTTCGTCGTGAAGCGTCGCGGTGCCGCTGACGATCCCAACGCGAAGGACGAGAAGATCCTGCTCTAGTTGCCGAAACGTTGGCCGCCTCGTCCGTGCGCTCCCGCGAACGGTATGACCATTCGGGGACCAAACTCGGTACGCTAGAGATGTGAAAGACGACGTCCGGACGCTGCCGAAGCAGTACCACGACGCCATCGAGCACTGGCAGCGGCACAACTTCCCCGACTTTCCGAAGCTCGCCGAGGAATGGGACCGCTTCTTCCCAAAGGACGAGCCGTTCTGCCTTTGCGCCAAGATCGCGGAAGATATCCCGACACAGATCGAGGTCGGCGAACGCAAGGGCGAGGCGAAAGCGCTCGCGCCGAAGGATCTGCCTGAGGAGGCCGCGCAGCACCTCCTGATGCAGATCAAGGCACAGGCATCCACCGAGTTCGGCTCCATTCAGCAGCACCAGGGCACGCTCGCGCGGGCGCAGGAGCCGCAGGACCACGCGTGGGCGCTGCGAGTCATGGCCGAGGAGCTGCGCCACGGCTATCAGATGGTCCATCTCCTCACGAGCGCGGACTGGTCACCGGTCACCGACACCAAAGCCGCCGATATGGTCGAGGAGATCCTGTCGATGCAGACCGGGTCCCACGTACTCGCCGCGTTCAACCTCGAGTACGACAGCTTTCTCGACAACGTGGTGTTTGCCGCGTTCATTGATCGGGTGGGGAAGTACCAGCTCACGATGCAGAAGATCTCGGCGTACAAGCCGTACGCGTCGAGCATGCCGCCGATGCTCCGCGAGGAGGCCTTCCACCTGGCCGCCGGCGTGATCCCGCTCCGGCGCTGGGTCGAGGCCGCGGCTCGTGGCGACGGGTACATCACGATGCACGACATCCAAAAAGCGACTCACAAGTGGTTCGGTAGAGGCCTCGAGATGTTCGGCGACGAGCGCGGCGGTGAGACGAACGTCCGCTTCGGTCTTAAAGACATGGCCAACCGGGAAGCGCAGGACATGTACGTCGAGGAATGCGAGCGCATGTACGACGATCTGAACGAGCGCTACGTCCGAGTGCGTCTGCCGAAGCTCTCGCGCGATGAGGCCGAGAAAGCCTTCGCGCGGATCAAGGCCGGCGAGACGGTCGAGGGTGTCAGTCCCGAAGAGCTGCTCCGCCTACCCGACCGTCGCTTCTTCCGCCGGCGCGGCGAGTACGCATACCAGATGGTCGGTACGACAGGAGAAAGCTTCAGCGCGGTCGAGCAGTACGTGGCGCACGTCCTTGTAAACCTGCCGGAGGCGTACCGCGCATCGATCGACGTGAAGCACTGGGCGGACCTGCAACGGAAGGTGAGTCGCGGCGAGATGCCCCTCAAAGAAGCCATCAGCTCGATGCCTCGGCTCGCGCGCATGAGTGGTGGCTGCCCGTGCGCGAAGTCGGTCCGCTGGGTGTCGAGTCAAGAGTCCGTCAACTAGCGCGTCGAGGGCACGCTCCACGCGGCCGGATTAACGTCTAGCGAGTGAAGTTCACGCACACCGCGATGGTCGCAGCGCCCAAAGACAAAGTGTGGGCGCGGCTCATGGACATTCCGGCCGCCGCGCGGTGTGTTCCGGGCGTCGCATCGGTGCGCCCCAATGGAAAGGATCGCTACCAAGGGACGCTCGCGGTCCAGATCGGTCCCGTCCGGCTCGTCCTTGATGGTGATTTCGCGATCGTCGCGCGCGACGAGACGGCCGGCACAGCCTCGATCCGCGCGGACGCGAAGGATTCCCGCGTCGGCGGCGCGATCCGCGCCACGTTGGACCTCTCGCTCGCGGAGAAAGAGGCCGAGACGCAGCTGCGGATCGGTACGGACCTCACCGTCATGGGACGACTCGGCGAGTTCGGACAAGCGTCGATCAAGCGGAAGGCCGATCAGCTCATCCAAGACTTCGCGGAATGCCTCGCCCGCCAGGTGACGATGAGCTGAGCGCGCCGCGCCGGTACGTTACTCAACCGTCAAGGTGGGCCCCGCTCGCTTGGCACTCCCTATGCCTGTGTGGATCGTCATGAGTGGCGCCGAAGGACTTACCGGATCGTGCAAGGCGTGCGGCACGACGCTGGAACGTGCGCTCGTGCGCGAGGTTCGGCACTACGAAGAGACGCGCCTCCTCGAGGTGATCTGCGGCGGATGCGAGCGTCACTTCCTGGCGATTCACGTCGAGGCCAAGATCGAGCCGCTGAAGGCCGAAGATGTCGCCGAGGCCGCGGCGCAGCTCGCCTGGGCGCGATCGCTCTCGGACCTGTTCGCTCCAGGCGACCTCGATCTCCCGGAGGCGGCCTGACTCAGCGCCGCGCTTCGGCTCTCCCGTAGAGCGACGGCGACGGGCTCGGCGCGTTTCCGCCGCCGCACGCCGCGCACAGGCTCGCGAGCAACAGCATCGCGAGGACCGCGCCTCGAACAGCGATCACGGCGAGGGTTATAGCACCGCGCTCCGGCTACTTGGACCGGGCGCGGCCCTCTATTCGCGCGGTTATGGCTCGCTCGAGGGCGCCCTCGAGATAGACCCGCTCGAGCCCACTCGCCCAATACACGAGGGCTTCGCGATTCGGCTGGGTGGTCTCGATGGGGCTCTTGCGAACGACTCCGCCGCCGCCCCGCGGGGAGAACTCCAGCCAGCCCTCCCAAACCGTCGCGCCTTTGCGCTGGCGGCCCATCGCGCGTGCGAGGTAGCGGTGGCCGTCCTCGTCTCCAACTTCGGTCGTGAACTCGTGAAGAAGATCGTTCATGTCCGCGCTACGCGGCGGATCGCGTGCCAGTTACGTTCACGTTACCGACGCGACCGGAGGTCGAGGGGGCTACCCTTGGATCACAAGCACAGAGGAGGAACCACATGGCTGGAAACATTGTGCACTTCGAAATCAACGCGAAGGACGCAAGTCGCGCGAAGCGTTTCTACAGCTCGCTCTTCGGATGGAAGTACAAGGACTCGGAGATACCTGGCATGGAGTACTACCTCATCGACGGCGCGAGTCCGGGCGGCGCCATAAACCCGAATACTGAGGAGCCGGGGCCGGTCGTCTACTTCGACACCGACGACATCAACGCCTCGATCGCCAAGGTCCGCGAGCTTGGCGGCAAAGCCGACGACAAGATGGCAATCCCGGCCCAGGGCTGGTTCGCGGGATGCGTCGACACCGAGGGCAACAAGTTCTCTCTCTTTCAGAACGATCCGAGCGTCACGATGGAGACCGAGCAGCAGACCGCCCGCGCCTAAGACCCGGCGAGGCCGCCGGGACACCGCGCTCACGACGACGCTCGGTTGTCCCGGCGGTGTTCTCGACCGCGGCGCGCTGGCTAGCGATACTCCCGCCGTGACCCCGACCGACGAGAATGCCCGGGAGGTCGAAGAGAGCCGCGAGAGCTATCGCGAATGGCTCTCCGGCCCCGAATCCTTCCTCGCCGCGGTCGCGAGACACGAGCTCCCGGTGGGGCAGGCGCTCCGCTTCGGTGTGAAAGGCGATGTCGAGCTTCCCGACGCCGGCGCCATGGTCACCATCGCCGCGACCGACGACGGTTTCCGGGTCGACGGGTTCAAGCGTGGTCCCGGGATGGTGCGCCTGGGACGCTATCGATTACGGCTCTCACATCAAAACGCGCCGGCCGTCGTGGTTATCGACCCTGATGCGAAACGCGAGCACCTCGCGCCGCGATGGTTCCCATACGCGCCGGGTCTCCGATTCATCCTCGCGCTCGAGCCGGATCCCGAGAAGATCGCGCTCGAATCGACCCGAGAGCGTGATCGATCGGCCGAACGCGTGGGTTGGTTCAGGTTCTCGGTCGAAGGCCGCGACTGCCGCGTCGCTGCGATCCGTCTTCTCGAGCCGGGCGTTCCCGAGGATTCGCTGCAGATCCTGTTCAAGGATCAGACGAACGGCCGCGAGTCGTACCACATCGGCCGCTACCTTGATCTCGATCCGCTCGAGGACGGCGGCTATCTCGTCGACTTCAATCGTTCCTACAACCCAGCGTGCGCATTCTCGCCGCACTACAACTGCCCTGTGCCCCCGCCGGAGAATCGGCTCGTGGTCGCGATCCGGGCGGGCGAGATGACGCCCGGGTCGTAGCTGGCACGATCCCTGCGGCCCCGGACCGCGGAGGTCGTGATGGATACAAAACCTGACGAAGTCCAGGAGGTCCAGGTCCCGAGCGAGCACGTCGCGGTGGTGGCCATGTTCTCGGATCGCGACGAGGCCGAGACCGCCGTCGATGCTCTCGTCGATCGTGGCTTCACCGACGACCAGATCTCGCTCGTCGCGCGAGGGGCCGGCACCGATGACTCGGGAGCGTTCGTTCCCGGCGGTCTCATGGTCACGGTCAGTGCGAAAGAACGCGAAGCCGAGGCGGAACGAGTGCTCCGAGAACACAACGCCCGTGAAGTCACGACGAATCGGATCGGCGCAACCGGTCGGGTCGGCAAGGAGACCTGACCGCCGCTCGTACGCTCGCTGAGGAGACTTGTGTCCGGTCTCTGAGGCATCTGGGGCACTCTCTTGGTAAGGAGTTGCTGCTACACCGCTTGTTGGCGCCGCCATTACTCGCGGTCGCCATCGTAGCGTCGTACCTCGCGACGCCGGCGATGGCCGACGGACCCACGTCTACGCCATCCGCGAGCCCGCCGCCGACTCCAACCGCGACACGCTCGTCGTCCGCGTCCCCATCGGCCTTGCCTTCTGCCCGGGCTTCTTCGTCGCCGTCCCCTTCCGATACGACGGCGCCGGCCGCGGCCTCGCCGTCCGCCACCCCTGATCCCGAAGCGGCGCGCGCGGAAGCCGAGGCGGCGCGCGCCCGCGACGCGGCGCTCCTTGCGAATGCGCGATCGCTCGCGCAGATCATTGAGGCCCAGGCTCGCGTCGCCCAGGACGAGCTTGCGGGTCTTGACCCGCAGATCGAAGAGGTCGCGACCGATCTCGATGCCGTGAATGCCAATATCGCCGCGCTGCAAGCCAAGTACGACACGCGTCGCTCGCTCCGCGATCGCCTTGAGCGGGACGCGCTGCGCATGGCGGCCCTGCCCTCCGCGGCCGTGCCGGCAGATCTAAGCGATGCGCAGCGCGAGGCTCTCGATGACCTTCGCACGCTGCAGAGCGGACTGCTCGACGCGCAAGCCAAGCTCACCGAACGCGCCGACCTGCTCAGCACGCTGAAGGGATCGGTCGGTGCGAAGCAGGCGTACCTCGCCCGGCTGCGGGACCGGGCCCGGTCGCTCGCGGCTGCGGCGGCATCAGGCGACACCGATGCGAAGACCGCACAGATCGCGGTTCTCACCGCGCTCGCGCAAGACGCCACCAACGCGCAGACGGCCCTTGCTCAGCTCGTCGCCTCGGCAATGGTCCGGGACGGGGCGGCGGGGGCGTGGTCGCTCCCGGTACGAGGCGTGCTCACGCAGCCGTTCGGCCCAACGTCATTCGAGCTTGAGCCGCCCGCGACCTACAAGGGCGTGTCGTACGCCCATTTCCACGCGGCGATCGACCTCGCGGCGCCCTTGGGGACTCCCGTGACGGCGGCGAGCGATGGCGTGGTGGCATTCGTCGGCCATCTTCCCGACGGCGCGATGATCGTCCTCATCGCGCACGCCGGCGGTTACGTCTCGGAGTACGCGCATCTTGACGACACGTTTGCGTTGCCGCCGGTGAAGGCGGGCCAGGCCGTCAACGCCGGGCAGGTGATCGGGTTCATCGGACTCACCGGGATCACGACCGGGGCGCACCTGCACTTCGCGGTCATGAAGGACCGCGCCCCGATCGATCCGCTCGGGCTGCTTCAGGCGCCGTAGCGAGGAGTGGCCCCGCCACCGGGGCCATCCCATCACCTCTTCACGAGTCGGACGCGGAGTCCGTGCGGGTCCACCACGCTCGCACCTGCCGCGAGCGGAAGAGAAACGAACGAGCTGACCGTCGCGTCACGCCCGCCGTCCTTGACCGAGAGGATCGCGAAGCCGCCAACATCGCCGACGGCGTTGTCGAGTCCCTTGATGTTGCTCGTTACCGGTGTCTTCCCTCGCAGGGCCACGAAGACGGTCGACGCGTCCGGCGAGAGCGCCATGATGTCGGGAGCGGGATCGCGGCCAGCCAGCGGCCCCGACGCTAGGTTCAGTGTTCTCGCGTCTCCGGTCTGATCGACGATATCGAGCGTGTTCGCGAAGCGGTCCGCGACCCAGAGGTACTGACCGACCAGGATCACGCTGTGCGACTCGACGTTCCCAATGCGGGAGAGGATCTTCTTCGCGACGGGCTTGTCCGGAAGCCCGGTGACCTGGTAGAGGTTGAAGCTCGTCGTCGTGGTCGTCGCGCCGCCCTGCGCGGTCGTCCAGACGGTGTCCTTGACGAATGTCGCACAGCACGACTGCGGCCCAATAGCCGCTTTCGCAAGCGTCGCGATCGTCTTCATTGGGGTCGCCTGGTAGTCGATGACGTAGGCGCCACCGCCGCGCATCGGGACATAGACGTAACGACCATCGGGCGTGAACACCGGGATGACCGGGAGGTTGCCGGGATGGTCGACGTCTTCGAGGAGGGACAGGTCGAGGTCCGCGGCGCTGTCCAGCTTGTAGACGTCGTTCTTGAAATCCGCGGTGATGCGCTGAAGCCGCTTGCCGCCCTGATTGGCGACGATGATCGCGTCGCCGGCCGGGGTGACGGCGGTCGCGTGTGGCGCCGCGGGACCGCCCGGCCCGGCCGTCATCTTGATGCTCGCGACGACCTTTCGATCAGACGCGCGGATCACCTGCACGTGGCCGCTGTCGACGTACGCGATGACCGCGTGGGTCATCGCGGGGTTGAACGTGATGCTGTGTCCGTGCTTGCCGATGCCGTCGCCGACCCCGAGCGCGGCCTCTCCGAGGTTCACCGTGTACGCCGGTGCCGGCGACGCGGCCGCCAGATCCGCGCCCTTGTAGATGTAGAGCGTGCCGCCCCCGGTCGGCGTCGTTTCACCTTGGTCGACCACCCAAAGCTCGTACGACGGTGGCGCGGGCGTTTCGGTCGGTGCCGGATTGGGTGCGGCGGCGCGACCGCCGCAGGACGCGACGATAGCGAGAGTCGCGAGGACCGGTGAGATCCGAGATGGGATGCCCATTCCTTCATGCCTCCGAACTGCTTCAGGAGCGAACTTGCACCGGACGGCGTTAGAACTCCAATACATAGTTCATATCTGAGCTATAACTTGCGGTGCTATGCAGCTCGAGGCTCGCTTGCGTGCGTTCGCTGCCCTGGCGCGCCGGGGATCGTTCTCGGCGGCAGCGGAGGAGCTCGTGATCAGCCAGCCGGCCGTCTCGAAACACGTCGCCGAGCTGGAAGCCGAGCTCGGCACGCGCCTCGTGATCAGAGGATCGCGCCGCATTCGTTTGACGCCCGCGGGCGAATTCGTCGCGGACCACGTCGAGCGAGCCGAGGCGCTCGTCGCCCAGGCGGCGCGGGGAGCGCGGTCTCTCGCCGGTGCCGAGACGGGGCGCCTCGCCATCGCGACCTCCGGTACGGGCATGTACCTCGCGGTGGATGCGATCGCCGAGTTTCACGCGGCTCATCCTCGGGTCGACCTCGATGTTCAGATCGGGACGTCGGAGCCGATCGTCGAGCTCGTCCGCGCCCATCGTGCCGAGCTCGCGATCGTGGGCGGGTTCACCGCGGCGCGCGACGTAGAGAGCGAGACGCTCGTGGAAGACGACATCGTCGTCGTCGCCGCCCCAGGCATGGCCCGATCACGACCGACGCTGCGCGACCTCGAAAGGCTCACGTGGATCTCGCGCGAAGAAGGTTCGTCGACCCGCGCTGCGTTCGAGGCGGCGTGGCGCGACCTCGGCATCACGCCATCGGGTCGGATCTCGCTCCCATCGTGGGAAGCGGTGAAGCTCGCCGTCGCCAAGGGCGCGGGCGTCAGCGGGATGAGCCGCTACGCCGTCACGACCGAGCTAGCGGCGGGGACGCTGGCGATCCTCAGGGTCCCGGGCTGGCGCGTGCGCCGGCATTTCTCGCTCGTGCACGCGCGCGACATCCCGCTATCTCCGCCGGCCGAACGGTTTCGCGCCATCCTCCTCAACGAGCTGCGCAAGCTGCCTGGTCCGACCGCCCGCCGAACACCGCGCGGGGGCGCCTTGCGGTCCAGTGCCAAGCCCCGCCGGGCCCGTTCCGGTGGTCAAAAGGCCCCGTTAACCGCCTAGGTGGCGAGCTTGTCTACTTTCGGGCTCGGTTTCCTGGTGAGGGGGCGACAGGCCAACCGAGTTGACGCACCATGGCGGCGAATTGGTGGTTGGTGACCCGCGGTCGCGGGCCTCTTACGAGCGCCGGATACGCATCGCGTCCGAGGCTGCGAGCTGGGGCATCGGCGCCGCCTTGCTGGGTACGGCCGCGCTGCCGACGACGGACCAGGCCTCCCGGATCGGCCTCGTCGCGAGCTCGCTCCTGCTCTTCCTGTTCGCGACGCTCTGGTTCCACGTTTTCCCAGACAACTGGCTCGGCAAGAGCCGCTTCGCGGTCGGCGCCGCGATCACCCAGGTCATCGCGGCCATCCTCCTCGTCCTGACCGGCGGGATCGACTCGCGGTACTTCCCCTACTACGTGCTGCCGATCCTCGCGACCGTCTTTGGGATGCGCATCTCGGGAACCCTGTTCACCGGGACGATCGCGATCGTGGCGTACCTGGCGACGCTCGTCGCGGAGGTCTTCTTCGGGGGCGAGCGCGGTCAGATCGACGTCGGCGTCATCCGCCTCTTCGCTCTTCTCTCGGTGATCGCGATGACCGCGCTCATCTCGCGCACGATCCAGGAGACGCGTTTCACGCTGCGCCAGCGGACCGAGGAGCTTGCGACCCAGAACGCCGAGCTATCGGTCGCGCGGAACACAGCGGTCGGACTCGCGCGGGTCAGCGATCTTCACGAGCTCGTGCGCGTGGTTTACGAGTCGGCGAAGAACGCGCTCGCTGTGGACCGTCTCTACCTCTTCGCCTCGAAGCCCGACTTCGCCGATGGCTTCACCGTTGGACAGGACGGCGCGGTCGAGGAGTTCCATGCCGACCCGACACTCCCAGAGGACACGCCGCGGCGCCGGGCTGTTCGCGAGAAGCGCACGGTAGCGGTCAACGACTCGAGCGATGAAAAGGCGCCGGATCGCGGCGGGCACCAGCATTTCGCGGCGGGACTCTTCGTTCCTTTGGTGCACCGAAGCGAGGTCATCGGACTGATGGCCGTTTCGAGCCACGACAAGCGCGAGTGGACGGCCCACGAGATCCGCGTGGCCGAGGTCGTCGCGGACGCGTCAGCCGCGGCCGTAGCGTCGTTCTTCGCGTTCGAGGAGGTGCGCGGTCAGAGCGAGCGGCTCGAGGCGCGCATGAAGGTCCTCGAGAGCATGGACAACCTCGTCGACGCGCTCGCCCTGACGACCGATGAGGCGAGCCTCGCGCAGACCGCGGCCCGAAGCCTTCAGCAGGGTTTCCACCTCCCCGCGGCCACAGTCCTCTTCACCGACCCGTCCGTCGCCATCCTCGAGCCGGTCGGCACCGCGGGCCGAGCCACACCGCACCCCGTGGTGAATGGACCGACGAGCTGCCCCGCGATCCGGAGCGGCCGTTTCTTTGAGGTCAGATCGGCCGACGATCCAGTCGTCTGCCCATACATGCCGTTCCGCTCCCACTACTCGTGCGTGCCGCTCGTCGCCGGCGGTGACACCGTCGGCGCGCTCTTCCTCGAACCCGACAAGCAGTCGATCCTCGACGTCACTGTCTTGCGCGCCGCCGCCGATCGGGTCGCTCTAAGCCTCGCGACGCGCCGCGTGCTCGAGACCGCACAGCGCCAAGCGACGACCGATGGCCTCACCGGCTTGCACAATCGCCACTTCCTCGCGGAGCAGCTACGGCTCATGCACTCGCTCGCGGTCCGGCACGGCCAGCCCTACAGCGTCGTCGCCATCGATGTCGACGGCTTGAAGAACGTCAACGACACATTCGGTCACGAACAGGGCGACCTCGCACTGCGCGGCCTCGCCAACACGATGCGCAAGACGCTCCGTGCCTCGGACGTCGGCGTGCGAACGGGGGGCGATGAGTTCCTCGTGCTCATGGCCCAATCGGGCCTCGAGGAGTCGAGAATCGCCGCGGAGCGCGTCCGCGAGGCGGTCGAGCTGCAGGGACGGGCCGACCCGAAGATCGCGATCACCGTCAGCGCGGGAGTCGCCGCTTGGCGGCCCGGCCGGAGTGCCGAACAGGTCCTCGAGGCGGCCGACGCGATGCTTTACGCGGCCAAGCGAGCGGGAAAAGACCGCGTTCTCGCCGAAACGGGCCTGGTAACGGCCGACGACGGCGAGGGCGCGGCTTGACAGGCTTTCTCCTAGTCTTCTAGAGTCGTTAGCAGTCAAGCCCGGCGAGTGCTAATCCGTATCCGTGGGTCTGCGGCCGTTCGCCGCGCCCGAAATAACTCCAACAGGAGGGAGAAAACATGGCAGTCGCAACCGCGCCCAAGCCCAGTCCCAAGTCGAAGACCAAGCTCAAGCCGCTCGGCTCCCGCGTCGTGATCAAGGCCCTCGACCGCGAGGAGATCACAAAGAGCGGGATCGTCCTGCCGGACACCGCGAAGGAGAAGCCCCAGGAGGGCCGCGTCCTTGCCGTCGGACCCGGCGACCGCCACCCCGACACCGGTCAGCGCATCCCGGTGGACCTCAAAGAGGGTGACCGCGTTCTGTTCCAGAAGTACGCCGGGACCGAATTCAAGCTCGACGACGAGGAGCTTCTCATCCTGAGTGAGAAAGACGTCCTCGGTCTCGTCGCCGAATAAGGGGAGGCACGAATGGCAAAGCAGCTGGCCTTTACTGAAGAGGCACGCAAGAAGCTCAAGACCGGTATCGACACGATGGCGAGCGCTGTGAAGACGACGCTCGGGCCCAAGGGCCGGAATGTCGCGCTCGACAAGAAGTTCGGCTCGCCGACGGTCACACACGACGGTGTCACCGTCGCTCGCGAGGTCGAGCTCGAGGATCCATTCGAGAACATGGGCGCCCAGCTTCTCAAGGAGGCGGCGACCAAGACCAACGACATCGCCGGTGACGGCACGACGACGTCGGTGATCCTCGCGCAGGCGATCGTTCACGAGGGCATGCGGAACATCGCTGCAGGGGCGAACGCGATGCTCCTCAAGCGCGGGCTCGAGCGGGGCGTCACCGCCGTCGTCGAAGAGATGAAGGCCCAGTCCACGAAGGTGGAGGGCGAGCACCAGAAAGAGCAGATCGCGCAGATCGCGACCATCTCCGCCGCCGACAAGCAGATCGGCGCTCTCATCGCGGACGTCATGGAGAAGGTCGGCAAGGAAGGCGTGATCACGGTCGAGGAGTCCAAGGGTCTGCAGTTCGAGACCGAATTCGTCGAAGGTATGCAGATCGATCGCGGTTACATCTCGGCCTACTTCGTCACCAACGCCGATCGCATGGAAGCGGTCATCGAGGATCCCTACATCCTCATCACCGACAAGAAGATCTCGGCGATCACCGACATCCTGCCCGTGCTCGAGAAGCTCGTGCAGGTCTCGAAGAATCTCGTGATCGTCGCCGAGGACATCGACGGCGAGGCGCTCGCGACGCTCGTCGTGAACAAGCTCCGCGGCACGCTGAACATCCTCGGGGTCAAGGCCCCGGGCTTCGGCGACCGCCGCAAGGCCATGCTCGAGGACATCGCAACCCTCACCGGCGGCCAGGTCATCACCGAAGAGGCCGGCCGCAAGCTCGACGCGACGACGATCCAGGACCTCGGCCGCGCGCGCCGGGTCACGGCGAACAAGGACGACACGACGTTCGTCGAGGGCCACGGCAAGCAGGATCAGATCCTGGCCCGCGTCAAGCAGATCAAGGCACAAATCGAAGAGACCACCAGCGACTTCGACAAGGAGAAGCTCCAGGAGCGTCTCGCGAAGCTCGCCGGCGGCGTCGCCGTCATCAAGGTCGGCGCGGCCACCGAGGTGGAGCTCAAGGAAAAGAAGCACCGCGTCGAGGACGCGCTCTCCGCGGCCCGCGCGGGCATCGAAGAGGGCATGGTCCCTGGTGGTGAGATCACTCTCATCAACGCGATCAAGGCGCTCGACAAGATCAAGGCCGAGGGCGACGAGAAGACCGGCGTGAACATCCTCCGCCGCGCACTCGAGGAGCCCTTCCGGCAGCTCGTTGCGAACGCTGGCGAGGACGGGTCGGTCCTCCTGGCTCAGATCCGCAGCAAGCAGGCAGAGACGAAGTCCCCGAACTGGGGTTACGAGGTCATGAGCGGCCAGATCGTCGACCTGCCAAAGGCCGGGATCATCGACCCGGTCAAGGTCGTTCGCTCGGCCGTCGAGAACGGCGCGTCGATCGCGGCGATGATCCTCACTACCGAGGCGCTCATCACCGACCTTCCCGAGAAGGAGAAGGCTCCCGCGATGCCCGGCGGCGGCGGGA
>VBDV01000130.1 GCA_005882765.1 Chloroflexota bacterium
GCTCGTTCCGGCGGCCGCGGGCATTCTGCGGGGCGAGGTACGGGGCATCGGTCTCAGCCAGGAGCCGATCGGCCGGGACACGCGCCGCTGCGGCGCGGAGACGGTCGCTCCCCGGGTACGTCAAGGTGCCCGCGAACGAGATGTGGAGGCCGAAGTTGAGCCAGGCCGCCAACTCGTCCGGACCCTCGCTGTAGCAGTGCACCATCCCGCGGACGTCGAGCCCCTCGCCGAGGATCGATCGCACGCGATCTCCTGAGTCCCGTACATGGATGACCACCGGAAGGTTCATAAGCGTCGCGAGGGCGAGCTGACTCCGGAACGCTGCTTCCTGCACATCGGGCGGCGAGCTGCGTCCGGAGAAGTCCATCCCGATCTCGCCGATGGCGACGACGCGCGGATCGCGTGCGAGGTCGGTGATCCGATCGAGCGCATCCGGCCCCCACGATGCGGCGCGATGCGGATGCACGCCGACCGCCACGCGGACGTCGTCGTAGCGCGCGGCCAGGGCCACGGCCTCCACGCTCGACGCGACGTCCTCCGCTGCGGTGAGGACTCGCGCGATCCCCGCCTTCCGCGCGCGTTCCAATACGTCGGCGATGTCCGCCGCGAAGCGCCGATCGGTGAGATGCGCGTGCGCGTCGATCACGGCGGGAGGGTAACGTTCACTAATGCCGGAGCGCATCTTTGTCGCGGTGGCGTGGCCGTACACAAACGGCCCGCGGCATCTCGGACACGTCGCCGGTTTCGGCGTGCCTTCCGACGTCTTCGCGCGCTATCACCGGTTCAAAGGCAACGACGTGCTCATGGTCAGCGGCACCGACGAGCACGGGACGCCCAATCTGATCCAGGCCGACGCCGAGGGCCTCACGCCGAAGCAGGCCGTCGACAGGTACAGCCGGATCATCAGCGAAGATCTGCGATCGCTCGGACTCTCCTATGACCTATTCACGCGAACGACCACCCAGAACCACCGCGTCGTCGTGCAGGACGTCTTCAAGACGCTCTACGACAAGGGCTACCTGATCAAGAAGACCGCTATGGGCGCGTTCCAGGCGGCCACGGGACGCACGCTCCCCGACCGGTACATCGAAGGCACATGCCCGATCTGTGGATTCCCAAGCGCGCGTGGAGATCAGTGCGACAACTGCGGCAACCAGCTCGATCCGGAACAGCTCATCAATCCACGTTCCAAGATCGACGGCTCGAAGCCAATCTTCAAGGAGACCGAACATTTCTACCTTGACCTTCCGGCATTCACCGAGCCACTCACGCGCTGGATCGCGGAGCAATCGCACTGGCGGCCGAACGTGCGGAATTTTTCGCTGAACTACATCGCGAATCTGAAGCCACGCGCGATCACACGTGACATCGATTGGGGTGTGCCGATCCCACTACCTGGTTGGGAGGATCGGCCCGATAAGCGGATGTACGTGTGGTTCGACGCGGTCATCGGCTACTTCTCGGCGGCTGTCGAGTGGGCACACATGATCGGCCGGCCCGAGGCGTGGCGTGATTGGTGGCAGGACCCGAAGTCGCGGCATTTCTACTTCATGGGCAAGGACAACATCGTTTTCCATACGACGATCTGGCCCGCGATCCTCCTCGGGTACGGGAACGGCGGGACGATCGCAGGCGGCAGGGGCGAGCCGCTGCAGCTCCCGTACAACGTCGTCTCGAGCGAGTTCCTGACGATGGAGGGCCGCAAGTTCTCGACGAGCCGCGGTGTCTCCATCTACGTCAACGACTTCCTTTCTCGTTACGACGCTGACGCGTTGCGTTTCTATCTGATGCTCGCGGGGCCAGAGACGCAGGACACCGATTTCACTTGGGCCGACTTCGTTCGGCGCAACAACGACGAGCTCGTCGCGACCTGGGGGAACCTCGCGCACCGGACGCTCGTAAACGCGCACCGCCGATTCGGCCAGGTGCCTAAGCCGGGCCGTCTCACCCCAGACGATGAGGTCCTCATCGAGACCGTGGAGTCCGGATTCATCAAGGTCGGCGAGGATCTCGAGGCGGCGCGATTCCGCGCGGCCCTTCAGGAGCTGCTTCACCTCGCCGCGCTCGTCAATCAGTACCTCACCGAGAACGAGCCCTGGAAGCTCATCGCGACCGATCGAGAAAGAGCCGGAACTGTTCTGTACGTGGCGCTCCGCTCGGTGGATGCTCTGAAGGTGATGCTCGCTCCGTTCCTTCCCTTCTCGAGCCAGAAGCTGCACGAGTTCCTCGGCTACGACGGGATGCTCGCGGGTGCCCCGGAACGGCGGACGGTCCACGAATCCGACGGGTCGATCCACGACGTGCTCACCGGCGACTACACGAAATCGACAGGTTCGTGGGCGCCGCCCGGCCTACCCGTCGGACAAAAGCTCCGCCCACCCGAACCGTTGTTCAAGAAACTCGATCCCGACGTCGTCGTCGCCGAGGAGCTCCGCCGCATGGAGGAACGCGGAGGAGCGTGAGTCGTCTCCGGGCCCTAGCCGCGGCGGCCGCCATCGCGCTCGGTGCCTGCGCGTCACCCGCTCCCGCGACGAGCACCCCGACGGCATCCGTGTCAGTCGCGACACCCGCGACCGAGTTCGACGCGGCCCGAGCAAAGGCTCACGTCAACTATCTCGCGGACGCCGCGCGCGCCGGACGCTACTCAGGGTCGGCCGGTTATCGCGATGCCGCGATGTATGTCGCCGACCGATTCCGCGAGATCGGCCTCGAGCCGCTCGGCGACGACGGCACCTTTTTTCAGCACTTCACCATGCCCATCGTCGACCTCACGGAGATGTCGACCCTGACCGGCTCGGGCGGGAAGACGTACCAGCCGCGAGTTGATTTCACCGAAAGTGTCGGCGGCCGGTCCGGATCGGGGACGGCCGAAGCGGAGATCGCCGCCATCGGCGGCGCGGCACGAACCGGTGGCCTGAACGACTTCGCGGGCGCGAACGTGCGCGGCAAGATCGCGCTTGTGACCGGGCCCGCGGCGCCGAACGGAGGTAGCTCCGTGGAGAACGCCTACCAGGAAGGAGCCATCGGTGTGCTCCTCGTCGGCGGCGCCACACTGCGCTACTCCTATATACCCCGACTGCAGAGCGAGACCATCCCCACCTTCGTCATCAGCGAGGACGTCGCGAACCAGCTCCTCGCGCCGTCTGGAAAGACGCTCACCACCGCCCAGGCTCTGGTGCGAGCGCACCGCGCTGACGCGAGCGCGCCCGCCTCAGCCTTCGACGTTCAGACCACCATTCGCATGAGCGTGTCGCTCACGCCGATCCACGACGTCGACGCGATCAACGTCGTCGGCGTGCTCCGCGCGCCCGACCCGAACAACGCCGCGCGGGCGGTGCTGGTCGGCGGCCATCTCGACGGAGTGGGTACGGACCCCAACGGCGCGGTCTTCCAGGCCGCGAACGACAACGCGTCCGGCCCGTCGGTGACCATCGAGGTCGCTCGCGCGCTCGTCGCGTCTCGGTCGGCGCTCAACCATTCGATCGTGTTCGTGGCATTCGCCGGCGAGGAGGAGGGGCTCTACGGCTCGGAGGCGTACATCGCCCAGATGGCGGTCGCGCCCGGCCGCGTCGAGAGCCTCGTCGCGGTGCTGAACCTCGACGTCATCGGGTGTTGCAGCGACACGCTCATCGTCTCGAATGAAGCGCCGGACCTCCAGCATCGGGTGCTCGACGTCGCGAAAAGCCTTGGCGTCCCGACGGAAGCGACGGGCTCCGGCGGAAGCGACCAGACGAGCTTCACGCGGCGCCGCGTTCCCGCCGTCCTCATCGGCACCCGCGATTACATCCTCCACGTCTATGCGGACAAACCGCCGCTGGTGGAGGAGAGCCGTCTGAAGAAAGCGGGCGACGTCGTCACTCAGGTCGCGAAGGACCTCGCGACGGCGCCGTAGCGGATGCGGCGACTCCTCGGCCGGCTCGCCTTGGCGGTCTTTTGCGGCGCGATTCTGGGGTGCACGCCGACTGAGGATGGCGGCGCCGACTTAGTGCGAAGCTTCTTCCGCGACCTCGAGGGGCATCGTTTCGATGCGGCCGCCGATCTCATCCGGGACGCGAACGGTGCGCCTCTGTCGGATGCGGTCCGCGAGAGATATCTGCGCGGTTGGCGAAAGGCCTACGAGGGCTACGACATCACTTTCAGGGCGATCGTCGTTCGCCGTTACTCGGATTCGCCCGAAGTGCGAATATCCGACGAGCGGGTCCGTAGCGCTGGGGCCGTCGAGGCCTACGTGTACTACGTGCGGTTCGAGGGCACGAGCAACTCGCCGTGCGTTCCGGTGAGCTCGAACGTGATCCCGGGAACGACACAGCCGATCGCCGGGAGGCGAGCGGATGGGACGTGGTTCCTGTTGGCCGACGGGATGGTCGGCTTCGTCGATACGTGTCCAGGCGCGCGTGGGAAGTTCGGCTAGCCGATCTCCTGGGCACGATCGGCGATCGTCTTAGCGACCGCGTCACGCTCCTTTTCGCCGAACGAGGTCGACGAGAGCATCTCGACCGCGGCGAGATCGGCGTAGAGAACTCGCACTAGGCGCTTCGCCTCGGTCGGCGCTCTATCGATCCAGACCAGCGTCTTATCGACCTGCACCGTGTGCTGAATCATGTGCGCCTCGAAGCGGTGCATCCGGAAACGGATGGGCTTGGGGCCATCCCAGAACAGCGCATTCCGTTCGAGATCGGCGTCCGTTAGGTCACCGAGCTCGCGCAGGACTCGGCGGTGGACCTCGTACAGCGCGTTCCGAACATCGGCGACGCCACCCTCGAGCGTCTTGGGGCCGCGGTAGCCGTGCTCGTCGCGCCACGGGCCGAGTCGCTCCTCGGCCGCCTTCGGATCGGGGGGCCGGTCCGGCGCCAGCTCGTACCGGATCACGCTGAGGAATCCGTACTCCGCACCGAGCATGTGCTCGAGCACGTCGCGCAGCGGCCATTCGCCCTCGCGCGGAACGCGATCGAGGTCCTCGTCCCGTAGACCGGCCAGCGCGCCCGTCAGATCGCGGTACGCGTGGTGGTATTGGCCGAGGATGCGCTGGGCCTGCGACGGCGTGGCGGGTCGCATCGCGGCGAGACGCACCGCGAGATCGCGAAGCTCGTGCTGTGCCATGAGAAGCGCGAATCGGAGACCCTCATCGTCGTACTCGTGCCATACCCATGGCCGGCCCATCTCCGCATCCGGCAGGTCGACGGTCGCGCGGACGAGCCGCTCGACGGCTTCCGTGACCGTCGGCATCAGAGCGCGACGGCCGGAACGCCCGCGACCGTCTCCGACGCGACAAGATCGACGACCTTGTGCAGGTGACCGCTCTCTTTCCACACGCGGATCTGGCGGTCCGCGCTGGTTCCCTCGCGCACGATCGTCTCCAGGTACTCCACCTCCTTGCGCGAGCCGAGGGCGTCGACCACGTCGTCGATGAACTCGAGGAGTTCCACGGAGAGGTCCCTCATCGGCACCTCGGTCTGCTTGCCGAAGTCGATGAGCTTGGCATCCATCCCGCCGCGCATCGCCCGCCACTTGTTCTCCTGGATGAGGCTCGGGAGGTAGCGTCGGAAGCCCTGATTCTTGTCGCGGAGCACCAGGAGCTTTGCACAGATGGCCTGGATGAGCGCGGCGAGACAGAGCGTCTCCTCGATACGCGTCGCGGCATCGCAGACGCGGAACTCGATCGTGGGAAAGAACGCATGCGGCCGGAGATCCCACCAGATCTTCCTGCCGTTGTCGATGGATCCGGTCTTGACGAGGAGCTCGACGAAATTCTCGTACTCGTCATAGCTCGAGAAGTCCGGCGGAGTGCCGGTGCGGGGGAAACGACCCCAGATCACCTGCCGGTACGACTTCAGACCGGTGTTTCGAGCGAGCCAGAACGGGGATGACGTCGAGATGGCGAGGAGATGAGGCAGGAAGTAGCGCGCCTCGTTCATCACCTCGACGCGACTCTCGCGATCGGGTATCCCGACGTGCACGTGGAGGCCGAAGATGAGGAGCTCACGGATGACGTCCTGCAGCTCGTCCTCGAGGATCTTGTAGCGCTCGGCCTCGGTGACCTGCTGATCCTGCCAGTGCGAGAACGGGTGCGTCCCGGCTGATGCGATCCGCAGGCCGACCGGTGCGAGGAGCGCCGCGAGCGTGCCGCGCAGAGTCGATATCTCGGCGCGCGCTTCGCTAATGTCGGCGCAGATCTTTGTGCCCGCCTCGATGACCGACTGCATCATTTCCGGCTTGATCTGCTCGCCGAGGCGCGGGCGCGCTGCGGCGAGGAGCGTCTCGCTGTGGCTCTTGAGCTGACCCTCGGAATCGACGATCTGGAACTCCTCCTCGATCCCGATGGTCAGGCGCGGCACGTTGGACTGCCTCATCGCTGCCGAGCCGCCATTCGCGCATCGCTGATGGTGCGATACACCGCGTCCGCGTCGACGAGACCGCGGAAAGCCGGCGCAGGCGAGCCGCCATAGAAGCCGCCCCAGCCTTCGTACATTTGGCGTGGCCCGAAGTAGATCAACCGTCCGCTCAGCCAGGATCGCTCGAGCTCGAGGTACGGCAGATTCGCGAGGTCCAGCTCCACCAGCCTCCCCCTGTTGCGGACCAAGATGCGGCGGTCGGTCACGACATAGGAGACCCCCGCCGACTCTCGGAGGATTCCGATGAGGCGCGGACCGGCGAACAGCAATCCGAAGACGACGACCGGAAACAGGAAGAACAGTCCGGCGTTGGGCGTGGCGGCAGCCGTGGTGCCGAAAAGGAATCCGATGAGAAGCGTGAACACGAGAAAGAAGAGGTCCATTGGACGGATGAATCCCCGGATTCCATGAGGCCGCCCCTGCCAGAGCACCCGCTCGCCAGCCGATGGTTCGAAGCTCACGCCGGGTCCTCGCTTGCGATCGTCAGCCTGCCGGTCATGCGCCGTTCCGTGCGGCGACCGGCGTCCGCAGGGCTCTGCGCCCTCCGGCGATCACGTACGTCGGTACGACGCTGCCGGCCCCAGCGGTCACGTTGAGCAGGGCGCTCGACGAGACGCGCGCGAGGGTCCCCGAGACACGGCCCCAGAAAAGGTACGGATCGTGATCGATCGAAAGGTCGAGGAAATGCATCCGGTCCAGGACCACGGGAAACGGGTAGCGCGGGACCGGAACGCGCTCCTGGACGACATACGAGCTCGCGAGCGCGGCAAGAAAGGATTGCTCCCACTCGTGCTGGTCGATAGTCCAGCCCAGGACGACTCCTTTTCCGCCGTACTCGTCGTTCGGCTTGAGAACGAGCTGCGTCCGGTGCGTGATGACGAAATCGTCCAGGTCGACGACCTTGCCCGCGTACGTCGTGTGCCCTTCGCGGACTTTGCGCGTCCACGGGATGTGCTTGGCGATCGCGGCTCGCTGTGGCGCCGTGTAGAGGGCCGCGTAGCGGTCGTCCGACAGGAGCGCGAGGCTCATCTTCTTGTGCAGAAGCTTCGCGCGGAAGCTGTTGACGACGGTGACCGCTCCCTCGAGATAGGCGCGCACGAGCGGCCGTGAGACGTCCTCTTTCGCGAGGAGCTCGCTTGTGAGCACGCGGCGGTACACCACATTGATCGTCTTGCCGTTCGCGCGCAGCGCACCGCGCGAATACGTCAGATCCTCAGGTGCGCAGATCACGGTCGGGATCCCGCGCGATTCAAAATAGCGCTGGAACATTTCGAATTCGGTGAGGGTCGGGAGCCCGCGCCAATCGACGATGGCGATGGTAGGCGCGCTGTCGGAGCGCGAGCGATGCGCGCGCAGCATCGCGGTGAGCTGGCGACCGCGCGTCGGGACGACCTGACATGGGAACTTCGCACGGAATTTCTTCATCACCGGTAACGACCCGAAGACCTGCGCGAGCTCGTCGTTGTACGCCATGCCCGCCGGCGATTCGGCGTTGTATTCGACGAAGCGAATAACGCCGTCTTCACCGATGAACCCATCGAGGCGGGCCGAGGGTGAAGCGGCCCGGAACCCCGGGTCGCGCAGCGCGAGCGCCTCCTCGCGCGGATCGAGATCGAGCTGCCGCCGGAGGTCCTCGTCATTCATGAGCACGCGCTCGAGACGACCGAGCGCCCCGTAGATGGTCTGCGAGGCATCGTTGACTGCGGCGTACTGCCAATCGCTTATGAGGTTCGGCCGGAGCGAAACACACAGAGGGCGGTCGCCGAACACCAGCCGGCGCTCCCGTTGCCCTTCGGCGAGCGCCGACGCGCTCGCCTCAGCGAGCCCGGGATCCTCCAGGAGCTCGTGATACGCGACCAAAGGGTCGCGCGCGGTCTTAGAGCTCCGCCGTGTTAGCGCACGTGCCGCCACCACCGATGCTCCCCCTTCCACGGCGGCTCCGCATGCCCCGTGGCGTACGCGATGACGAGATCGCTCATCTTTTCCAGGACCCACTCGAAGTTCGCTTCTTTGATCGAGAAGCTGTCGAAGTCCGGCGCGGGATTCAGCCAGTCGATCGCGTACAGGTCCCCGTCGCGGACCGCGAACTCGACCGTGTCCATGTCGTAGCCCAGCGCGTCCGTAAGCCGGATCGCGCTGAGTATGGCGCGTGTGCGGAGGTCACCTTCGACCGGCCGGCTGATCACGTACCGCTCGTGGAACGGCGCGGTGGGGTCGTAGCGGATCGGCAGGACATCCTTCCGTCCGATGGCGATGCAACGGATGTAGTCCTCCCATTTGATGAACTCCTGGAGGATCATCGTCTTCGGCCGGTAGCCGGGCGCTAGCCCACCCGACTGGTCGTAGGCCCAGATCAGCTCCTCCTTGGTGTCGACGCGATAGACGTCCTTCCAGCCACCTCCAGTGTTCGGCTTGAGGATCGCGGGCAGCCCGGTGTACTCGATGAGCGAGTCCCAATCGAGCGGGTACTGGAGGTTGCGGAGCGACTGGTCCGAGATGTCGGGGATGTAGGCCTTGTTCGGCAGGACGACCGTTTTCGGGACGGCGACTCCGAGCTCGCGGGCGAGCGTGCACTCGAAGAACTTCTCATCGGCCTCCCACCAGAACGGGTCGTTCACAACCACGGTTCCCTGCAGCACCGCGCTCTTCAGATGAGCGCGGTAGTACGGCACCTCGTGACTGATCCGGTCGACGATCACCTTGTAGCGCTGCGGCTCGATCTCGCGCGCGCCACCGAGGACGGCCATCTCCGCGTGCACGCCCTGCGACGCGCCCTTGCGATTGACGGTATCGATGAACGGGCCGGGGAACGTGTTCTCGCGGCCGATGAGAATGCCGACGACTCTGTCGCTCATATGTCGCTTCTCATATGTACCTATCCACCATGTCCTTCCAGTACGGCCAATCGTGTGCCCAGCCGTCCCATATATCGAGCTCGGCGGGAACGCCCTTCTGCTGCAGGACGCCCGCGAGACGCTTTGATTCGTCGACGTGCGGGTCGTCGCGACCCGTCGCGATGATGATCTCGGTCTGCCGGAGCGGAGCCAGAAAACGATCGTCGTTCAGATTCGGGAGGAAGGCGAGCGGGTTCACGAAGTACGCTTCCCCGCCCCGTTCGCCGTCCAGCCACCGCGCCGTGTCGTACGCGCCCGACATGCCGACCGCCTTGCGCGCAATACCCGGGCGCCGAGTGACGAACGCGAGCGCGTGGAATGCGCCGAACGAGCTACCGGCGACAATCAGCTGATCCACGGCGTTCGCATAGCGAATCGCCGGAAGGACTTCTTCGATGAGATACCGCTCGTACGCGAGATGCCGGCGTGCGCGGTCCTGCGGGGCGGCGGCCTTGTTGTAGAAGGACTCGCCGTCGATCGAATCGACGCACCAGAGCTGCAGCCAGCCCGCGTCGATGCGCGGTGCCATGTGCGAGACAAGGCCGAAATCCTCCCATTGATAGAAGCGGCCCATCGAGGTCGGAAAGACGAGGACCGGGGCGCCGCGGTCGCCAAAGACGAGCAGCTCCATATCGCGACCGAGGGCCGGACTCCACCACTTGCGGTACTCGCGCTTCACGACGATCGCCGCGCACGGGCGCGCGCCTCACCAATGAGCTTCCAGGCGACCTCGGCGTCGTGCCACCCTTTCACTTCAGCCGACTTGTTGCTCTCGAGCTCCTTGTAGGTCGCGAAGAAGGTCTCGATCTCGCGAAGCCAGTGCTTTCCGAGGTCGCCCAGGGCTCTCACCTCGTCGAACCGCGGATCGCCGACCGGTACGCCGAGTATTTTTTCGTCGTCGCCATGCTCGTCGCGCATGAGCAGCGTGCCGATCGGACGCGATGGCACGACGCAACCAGGGAAGGTCGGCTCTTCGACAACGATCAGCGCGTCCAGCGGGTCGCCGTCCCCACCGATGGTGTCCATGACGAAGCCGTAATCGGCGGGATAGTGCACCGACGAGAACAGGACACGGTCGAGACGAATGCGTCCGGTCGTCTGATCGAGCTCGTATTTGGTGCGCGAGCCTCGAGGGATCTCTACGAGGACGTCAACGCTCTGATCCTGGCTCCCGCTCCTCACGCACCTGCTCCCCCGCGTTCTTGGCCGGCGCCACGACCACCGTGATCTCGCCTTTCGGGCGCTCGGAAGCATAGTGCGCGGCGAGTTCGGACGCCGACCCGCGGACGATCTCCTCATGCAGCTTCGTCATCTCACGCGCGACCGCGACTCTCGCGTCCGGCGCGACCGCGGCGAGGTCGGCGAGCAGATCGCCGATGCGAAATGGGCTTTCGTACATGACGAGTGTGCGGCCCGCGCCAAGAAGGTCCGTGAGCTCGCGACGGCGCGCGCCACTCTTCTTTTCCGGGAATCCCACGAACGTGAATTCACGGGTTGGCAGCCCTGACGCGACGAGCGCCGCGATAGCCGCCGCAGGCCCGGGGACCGGAACGACCTCGTGACCGGCCGCGATCGCGGCGGCGACGAGCTGCTCGCCGGGATCGGAGAGACCGGGCGTGCCCGCATCGGTCACGAGCGCGACGTCCCACCCGCGGTCCATCTGGCCGACGAGTTCGGCAGCTTTGCGGCGGTGGTTGAACTCGGTGTAGCTCGTCAGGTGCTTCGCGCGGATCTCGTGCTTGCGCAGCAGGATCTGGGTATGCCGCGTGTCCTCGCACGCGACCATGTGCACCTCCTGGAGAATCCGGAGCGCGCGGAGCGAGACGTCCTCGAGGTTCCCGATCGGTGTCGCGACGAGGTAAAGCTTGCCTATGGCCGGACCGTAGCGCTCCGCCGCTCGCCCTCGAGGCCCCAGCTGACGATGCGCCTCGGTCGGACGCGGAAGATCTGCGGGTCGTAGCCGCGACCGAACGCTTCACCGCCGGAGTCGAGCACCAGAGCGATGCCGCGCACTTCGATGCCACGCGGCCGCCACGGCGAGACGGACGCGAGATCGTCGACGACGAACGCGACACGTGGGTTGTGCTGCGCGTCGCGGAACTTCTTGCTCTTCGCGAAGCCGTGACCGCCGATGTCGATCGCGTCCTCGGCCGCGTTGTATCTGTAGCCGACCGGCACCGCGTGCGGCTCGCCCGCCCGTCCGACCGTCGCGATCCTACCCAGGCGCTGGCTCCCTAGATAAGCGATCTCAGCGGACGTGAAGACGCTCATCGCGTCAATGACACGAATGGCGGGGCGAGTACTCGGTCGACATGAGCACCCGATCTTCGATCTCACCGACCAGGTCGCCGTATTCGGCGTTGGTCGCGCGCTTTATCTCCTTCCACTCCGGGTCGGCCAAGAAATCGTGCCATGCCGCTTCCTTGCTCGCTTGATTCGGCCAGCTGAGCAGGTAGACGAACTCGGTCCGCCGGTCGGTCTTGGCTTCCCAGAGAGCGAGAACCTCGAAGCCGTATTTCCGCATGATCCGCATCGCGTGATCGCGGAATCGAGCGTGGAAGGCAACCTTGTTACGTTCGAAGATCTCATAGATCCGAAGCTGCTGGATCAACGGCGCACCTCCCACGCTCGATTCTTGCAGGGACGCCTCGAATGCGAATCTTGCGCGGCGCTCTCGCCGGTGCGGTCGCCGGCCTCGTCGGCGCGTATGCCATGGAACGGTTCCAGACGCTGTGGTCCGAGGCCGCGGAGAGCGCCCGGCCGAAGCAGATCGCGAGCGCGGCGAAGGACGAGCCGACCACCGTCAAAGCCGCTGAGCGCCTCACCGAGACGGTTTTTCATGCGGAGCTCCCGGATGAGATCAAGCCGGTCGCCGGAGAAGCGGTCCACTACGGGATGGGCATGCTGTCGGGCGCGATCTACGGCGCCGTCGCAGAAGTCCTGCCGATCGTCCGCGCCGGCAACGGGCTCCTCTTCGGCGCAGTGGTCTGGTGGGTCGCCGACAACACGGCAGTTCCCGCGGTCGGTCTGTCGAAGAGGCCATCCGCGTATCCGCCGTCGACGCACGCGTACGCGCTGTCCTCGCACCTGGTCTACGGGTTCGTCACTGAGAGCATCCGCCGCGTTCTTCGACTCGTCCCCTGAGCCATGCATACCCGTCTCTCGGCGAAGGAGAAGCGGTATCTCGATCGCGCTCGCGTTTGCAGGGTGGCCTCGGCTGACGGGAGAGGCACGCCGCACGTCGCACCTCTCTGCCATGCCTTCGATGCCGCGCGGCGCACCGTGTACATCGCGACGGAAGGCCGAACCGCCCGGAATTTGAGGAAGCGTCGGTCCGCCTCGCTCGCGTGTGACGACTACTTCGAGAACTGGGGCCGACTCCGCGGACTCGTCGCGCACGCTCGAGCGCTCACCGTCCGGCGCGGGCCAGAGCTCGATCGGGCGGTGCGGCTGCTCAAGAGGAAGTACAAGCAATACGAGGACTACGAGTTCGATGAGGTGATCGCGCTCCATATCGAGCGCGTCTCGTCCTGGGGTCTCTGAGCGATCACGCTCCCCGTCCTGTCGCTAGGGCCCATCTCCGAGGTCGGACGCGTGCCAAGCCGACATTCGTGGTGGCAGCAGAGCTCTAAGGGCTGGGTACTCGTCCTTTGTGAGGCCCAGTCCCTCAAGAAATCCGACCGCAATCAGGTTCCGAATATCTGCATCGCCGCCCTCGAACTGATGCTCCAAGTAGTCCAGAAAGTCACGAACGACCACCGTCGCGCGCTCTCCTAAGGTTCCTGGTTCCCGTGTGCGAGCCTGGACCGAACCGAGCCACAAAATCAGCGCCCCCATTTCCACATAGGGCAGGATCCTTTGGTCCTCCCGCCGTTGCGCCTGAATGACTTTCGCCGCGTCTGGGAAACGCGATGCCAACTCGTTCATGAACGCGACCACGGCCGGAGGATTGGGCTTGTTGAGCCGACCTCCAGGATCAAGCCACTCTGCGAACCAAGCCGACATTCGCGGTGGCAATAGCGCTCTTAGAGCAGGAAATTCTTCGACATATTCCAACTGCAGGAGCAAGCCCACGGCGATCAGGTTCTCAACCCCGACGTCGCCGATGTCGAACCGATTCTCGAGTTCGTCCAAAAACTCACGCATGACGGCCTGTGAGTGTTCCGCGGCAGGACCGGAACCGCGAGAGCGAGACTGCATGGAACCCAGCCACTTGGTCAGCGCGTTCATTTCGACGAACTCGTAAATTCGTCCGCCGTTCTTCTCCCGTCGGGCATGGATGATCTCGGCCACCTCGGGAAAACGCGCGGCGAGGTGGTTTAGGAACTTAGTTTGGCTGGGGGCATGCGGTTTGTTCATCCCTCAAATGCTCGGATCACAGCGGCTACACGCTACCGGCCGTCGGCCGAAGTGACTGGGCAATCGCGATGCCGACGAGCACGACGACGCCGCCCGCGATCTGCACCGGGTCGAGATGCTCACCGAGCGCGATCCACGCCGCGACCGCCGCGACGACCGGCTCGAACGTCGCGGCGAGACCCACACGCGCGGCCGGGATGAGCCGCACCGCGGCGAGCGTGAGCGCGAACGGGATGACCGTCCCAATCACGACCACCGCCGCGATCTGCATGTAGCCGTCCGCGGTCGTCTCGGCCCAGGGGAGGAGCCAGGGAGGATGCACGACGCTCCACCCGACGAGCGCAAAACCGAAACCCCAGACGAGGAGGGTCGGGGTGCTGTAGGTCTTGCCAAGACGCTCGCCGAGCGCGAAGTACAGCGCGAAGATAAACGCATCCATCGCGGCGAGTGCCAGGCCGAGCGCGTTGAGCTCGCGAAGGCGGGCGTCATACGCGCCGGCCGCGAAGAAGCATCCGACCACGGCGAGCGCCGCGGCGATCCACAAGCGACTGCCGACCGACCGTCCGCGGAGCCGCGCGTACATCAGGAGCAGGACCGGCCCCGTGTACTCGATGACGAGGGCGACCCCGACCGGGATGCGCTTGATCGCCTCGTAATAGATGAGAGAGACGCCCGCGAGGCCAATGACACCGAAGACGACAAACAGCGGAAGGTCCGATCGTTGGATCCGCAGGTCGTAACGCAATGCGGCGAAGATCGAAATGAACACAAGGAAAGCGAAGAGGACACGCCACTCCGCGAGGATGGATGGCTGCACACCAGAGTTGAATGCCGCCTTCGCGATAATCCCGCCGACACCGAAGAACGCGGCTGCTGTTAGTGCAAAGGAATACCCGAGTCCGAGCCGCAACGGCGCGGCCGCGGGGTCGACCGAGGGCCCCCGCGCGCTGGGGTGCCGGCCGAGGCGTCCGAGGCCGGGGGGACCCCGGCGCGAAGAGAGGGTTTCGGTCGACCCAGCGGCAACCGGTCCCGTGCGGTCAGGCTCGAGGCTCAGTCCGCCTCCCAGTCGCGCGGATAGAGGAAGTCGTGTCCGACGGTGCGGAGGCTGAGCTTCGCGATGAGCGGCATGACGCGCTTGTAGTGGTTGCGTCGGACGAGCTCGCGGATGCGCGTGACCAGCTGAGCATCGAATCCGTGCTCTATGAGTTCGGACGGACGTAAGCGGCGATCGACCATGTGGTAAAGGATTAGGTCCGCGTCGGGGTATGTGAAGCCGAGCTCCCCTTCGTCGGTCTGCCCCTCCCAAAGCTCCGCGGTCGGCGGCTTACGCACGATCGCTTCGGGGATACCGATGGAGAGCGCGAGCTCGCGAAGCTGCGTCTTGTAGAGATCACCGACGGGATTGATGCCGCAGGCCATGTCGCCGAACTGCGTGCCGTACCCCAGCAGAAGCTCTGTCTTGTTGCTGGTCCCGAGGACGATCCCGTCGGGCCACGAGCGGTCGTACTCGATGCTCTTGCGCTCGCGCGCCATCTTGTTACCGATCCGGACTCTGTCGACCTTCTCCTTGGGCGCACGGAAGTACGCGTCGACCTGCTCCGTGATCGGCACCTCTTCCAGCGGGAACCCGAACTTCTCCGAGAGCTGCTGGGCATGGTCGCGCGAGTCCCCGGATGAAATGCGGTAAGGCGTGAACAATCCGAGCACGTTCTCCGGACCGAGCGCCTCGGTGGCGAGCGCGACCGTGACCGCGCTGTCCACGCCGCCCGAGACCCCGACGACCGCGCGTCGCAGACGCGCCTTCGTGGTCTCGTCGCGGATAAAGAGGACGAGCATCTTGCGAACGAGGACCTCGTCGATCCGGAGGGGAGACGGGTCCTTCGGGTCCGGCCGGATCACGCCCGTCCGCGCGAGGGCGCTAGTCACGGCGGTCGAACGGCAGCCCGAGACGACCGGCGATGTTTCGAAGGACGATGTCCTCGCGCTCGTCGCGGAGCAGCGGGTTGCGCGCGCGCTCGCGGGCGACGAGATCCGGATCGATCTCCCCAACGAGCAGATGCTCGTCGAACTCAGGGGCGCGCGCGGCCACGGTCCCGTCGGGGGCCACGATCTCCGATCCACCCCAGAACGCGATCCCATCTTCGTGCCCGACACGATTCACATACACGACATACACCGTGAGGTACGACGCGTAGAAACGGTCCATGAGCCGGCACGATTCGGCGGTGCCGAGATCGCCCCCTTCGGCGACGCCGCGGCCGGGACTTGCCGACGGAGCGAGCACGATCGTCGCGCCCGCCGCCGCGTAGAGGTACGGCGTCGAGACGTGCCACAGATCCTCGCAGATCGCGACGCCGGTCGTGCCGCCGGCCCAGCGGTACGTGTCGAAGCGATCGCCCGGCCCGAAGTAGCGGCCGTCGTCAAAGATCCCGTACGTCGGCAAATAGACCTTGCGATGCACGTGGATGAGCTTGCCGCCCGACCAGTGGCCTTGCGCGATGTGCAGCTTCGCGTCGGCCGAGCGCTCGACGAACCCGGCGCTGATGTCGAGGTCCACCGACGCCTTGGCAATCGGGGCGAGCTGCGGGTCGTCGGCGGCGCAGGCCACATCGGCAGCGAGGTCTTTGAGGTAATACCCGGTCAGCGACAGCTCCGGAAAGATCACCAGACGCGCGCCGGCCGCTTTCGCGCGGGCGATCCAGCTCATGTGCATGTCCACGTTCCGTCTCACTGCGCCGAGAGCCGGCGCGCACTGAGCGATGGCGATGCGGATGCTCAAGGAGCGCGCATCCGCTCGAGCTTGTCGGCGTACTCGTGGACGAGCATCCATGCGCGATCGTCGTCCTTCGCCTCAGCGTATACGTTGAACAGAGGCCGGTCGGCGTCAGGCAACACCAGGATCCACTCGCCGGATTCGCCGTCGGTCTGGTGCTTGACACCGTCGATCTGGCGCGTGCGCTCGGTCTTGGGATCTTGCGCGAGCATTCGCATCACACGGCCCTTCTCCTCCCAGGGACACACGACCTGGAGCCGGGCGACATGGACGGGCGGGGTCTCGTCGACGACTTCGCTCAGCGACTGCTTCGCGCCCACGAGCAGCTCGATCAGCCGCACTGTGGCGAAGAGCCCGTCGAACGACGGGTGGAAGCGGGGGAAGATGAATCCCCCGAAGCCATCGCCGACGAGAAGGGGATGCTCGCGTGCCGCGAGACTCATCTGCGCCTCGGCCGACGCTCGGACGCGCTGCACGCGCCCGCCCTGCGCGAGGACGATCTGCTCGATCGAGGATGGCGCATAAACGGGCACGGCCACCGCGCCCGGGGCCTGACGCACGGTAAGCGATACGAACGCGGTCAGGAAAAGCATGTCATTGATCACGCGCCCGCGATCGTCCACGACGAAGATCTTCTCGCCGCCCGCATCGATGATCACCCCAAGCGATGCTCCCAGTGCGGGCACGAGCACCGCGAGCTGCCGCTGCTCCTCCTGGAACTCCTCGAACGAACGCGACCCGATGTTCTCGGATACCACACCGTTGACCGCGACGGCCTCGACTCCGAGCACGTTCAGTAGCTGGGGGAGGAACTGTGCGGGCGTGCCGTGCGAGTAATTGACCACGATCTTCGGCTTCGCTTCGGCGGTCTCCTTGCGCCGCGCCACTTCCGCGAGGAACGCTTCGCTGTAGGCCTCGCCGACGCGGGGAGATTCGAATATCCGGCCGACGTCCTCATATGAAACGCGCCGAAGGTCCTCTCGGAAGAAGATTGTCTCGACCTTCCGCTCCTGCGCTCTGTCCATGTCGAGCGCTTGGCGATCGAAGAACTTCACATCGCACACGCGCACATCGAACGGCGAGACACGCACGTGGACGCCGCCCGCCGCGCCGAGGCGCCGGGTGTGGAACCGTCCGATCGGAAGAGGCGCCTGCGACAGGTCGGCGACGTGAACGCCTGCGCTGACGATGCCGCTCATCAACCCACGCTTCAGCATTCGGCTCGAGCGGTGTTGGTCGCGATTCATCGTGATCGTTGCTCCCTGCTTGAGGGTCGACGCGTAGGCCGCTCCAAGGCGGGCCACGAACTCGGGCGTCAGGTCGATATTGACGATGCCCGTGACGCCGAAGCGGCCGAAGAGCGCCCGACGTCCCTGTGCGCCCCAGATGAGGCTCGACCCGATGACCGCGCCCGATTCGATCTGCTTGTCGGGCCAGACCTTCACCTGCGCGCGCACACGGGCGTGATCGCCGACGATTGTGTGGTCGCCGATCACGCTGCCTTCCTCGAGGATCACATGCGACTTCAACGCGCACTGCCGACCGACGATCGCGCCGTGCAGGTCGGAGCGCTCGCCGATGTACGTGTTCCGCCAGACGATCGAGCTGTCGATTACGGCGCCGACGTCGACCGACACGTAGTCGCGCAACACGGTTGGCCCGATGATTTCCGCAAGCGGCCCGATCTTGACGCCCTCACCCAGGAAGATGGGCCCGGTGAGTCGAGCGGACTCGTCGATGTCGACATCGCCGGCGGTCCACACGCCGGGGAGGAGCTCCTTACCGAGGTCCCCACCTTTGACCTTCCCACGGAGGAGGTCGGCGTTCGCGCGCGCGTATTCGGCGATAGACCCGACGTCGGTCCAGTACCCCTCGGCGACGTACCCGTAGAGTGGCTCGCCCTCCGCGAGGAGCCGGGGGAATAGATCCTTGCTGAAGTCGAAGACCTCGCCGACGCCGAAACGCTCGAGAACGCGGGGCTCGATGACGTAGATACCAGTGTTGATGGTGTCGCTGAAGACCTCGCCCCATGACGGTTTCTCCAGGAACTTGGAGATCCGCCCGTCCTCGCCGGTGATCACGACGCCGTACTCGAGGGGGTTGGGCACGTGCACCAGCGTCAGGGTCACGGCCGCGTTCCGCTCGCGATGGAAAGCGAGGACCTTCGAGAGGTCGATGTCGGTGAGGGCGTCGCCGGAGATAACGAGGAACGTGCCATCGAGATTCCCCGCGAGCTGCCGGACCGATCCGCCCGTGCCGAGCGGCGTCTCCTCGACGCTGTAGCGAAGTCGCATACCGACTCCGCCGCCGTCGCCGTAGCTGTCCTGGATGACCGACGCCATGTATTGGAGCGTCACGAACGAATCCTCGATCCCGTGGCGCTTGAGGAGGTCGAAGATGTGCCCGAGACAGGGCTTGTCGACGATGGGCACCATCGGCTTCGGACGATTGATCGTCAGCGGTCGAAGACGGCTCCCCTCGCCGCCCGCCATCACGACGGCCTGCATTGGCGCGAGTCTAGTTCAGCCTTCCTCCGCTCCGATCGCGAAGAGCGACTCGAGGTCGTGGCGCGAGTAGGCCTTGAATGCGACGTGGGTCTGGGTCTTCGCGACGCCGGCGACCTGGGCGATCCGCCGCGTCACGATGTCGGCGAGTTCATCGTGCTCGCGCGCGCGGACCATCGCGACGAAGTCGAAGTCACCGGTCACCGAATACACCTCGGAAACGCCGTCCACCGCCGCGAGCGTCTCGCCGAGCTTCGGGAGCGCGCCGCGTTCGGCCGTGATGAGGACGATCGCCGTGATCACGTGCTCAAGCGCTCACAGGCTCTTGACGTCGATGTCGTGCAGCGCCGACTTCACGTAGTGCGCGGCCTCCTGGAAACCCATCGCCTTGCCGCGATTGAGCGCGGCCTCGTACGAGTCGAGCGTGTCCTGGCTCGACTTGTCGTCGTACACGTGGAACTGCTCTTCGCATTGGTCGATCGCGAGCTTGACGCGGTCACGCGCGGCCGTGCTGATCAAGGAGGTCCTCCGAACGAGAGCGTCTCTGGGCGTGAGAATAGCGCCGTGCAGCCGGCGACCGCCGTCAAGAACTCGCCGGAAGTAGCGCCCGCCAATTTCTGGACGTGGCTCGATCGGCACGAACAACGGATCGCGCTCGCGATGGTCCTCGGCTACGTAGTCGTCTTCGGCTCGTTGTCGCTCATTCGGCACTGGGCATTCCATTCGACGGCTCTCGACCTTGGGGTGTTCGACCAGGTGCTCTGGAATACCGTTCACGGCCGCTTCATGGAGTCGACGCTCAGCCTCGAGCGCTGCGATCCGCATTCCTTCTTCCTCGACCACTTCTCGCCGGCCCTTCTCCTCATCGTCCCGTTCTACGCCGCGTTCCAGCGGCCCGAGACGCTCATCGTTTTTCAGACCGCCGCTCTCGCGCTCGGTGCGTGGCCGGTGTACCTGCTGGCACGCCACTACCTACCGCGGGGCGGCGAGCGGCTTGTCTGGGTCGCTGTTTACGTGCTTTCCGCCCCGCTCGCGTGGATCACGTTCTACGACTTCCACGAGATCACCCTCGCGGTTCTGCCGCTCGGGCTGGCTATGTATTTTCTCGCGACCCGCAGAACCATTCCGCTCCTTCTCTCCCTCGGCGCCTCGTTCCTGGTGAAGGAGGAGCTGCCGCTCATCGCTGTTGGGTTTGGCCTGGCGCTTGTTGCGCAGCGGCGTTGGCGGCTCGGCGCATTCGTCACCATCGTGAGCGCGGCCTGGTTCATCGTGACGCTCAAACTGATCATCCCGGCATTCGCCGGTGGCGCGCCGTACCAGTATCTCGACCGGTACGCGAGTCTTGGCGGCAACGAGCTCGAGATCGCCCGCACGCTTCTGCTCGATCCCCTACGTGTTCTCCGCGTGCTCCTGAGCGGCGAGGTCGGCTCAAAGATCGCGTTCGTCCTCACGCTCTTCGCACCGGGACTCGGGCTCGCTCTTCGCGCAAGGTCGGCCCTCATTCCGTCGATCGTCCCGCTCGGTTACCTGCTTCTGTCGGATTACGGTGGCCAGCACACTCATCACAACCAGTACGGCGCGCCGGTCATCCCGCTCGCGATCGGCGCTTCGATCGTCGGTTTCGCGACGCTACGCGTCAGCCCGCGTCTTCGCCGGAGACTCACGGGTGCGGTGCTCGTCAGCGCGGTCGCGTTCTCGCTCGTGCACGGAGCGATCCCGTTCACGCCTGACTTCTACGACGCGTACCTTCGCGGCAATCCCGACCGCGCGCCGTCCGAGGGCCAGATCTTCGCCCGAGAACCGCGCTACGAGCCGTTCCTTCCCGCCGTCGCGGCGATCCCGCTCGACGCATCCATCTCGTCGCGCGATTTCTTCACCACCCAGGTGCCGGAGCGCCGGCTCAACTACCACCTCAACGGGCTCGACCCGTGCGCCGCCCAGTACGTGATCCTCGACTACGCGGACCCCAGCGTGAACCGCGACGAGCAAAAGCACCTCGCCGAGGTCGCTACCCTCGAGGCGCAGGGGTACGACGAGGTCGCGTCCGGAAAAGGGCTCTCGCTACTCCGTCACCGCTGAGCTGTCTCGATCAGGGATGCTTGTGCTCGTGCTCCTCGACGACGTGCTCTTCTTCGACGACCTCGCTGCCGGACTCCTGGACATTCGTCGTTCCGTCTGGAGCGACGTTCACGTTCGTCACCTTGTCGATCGGCTCCTTGCGGCGCACGGTCCGTTTTTCGACGACTTCATGCTCTTCCATTTGGTGCCTCCTTCGGGTGTCGAGTGGCCGAAGTGCAGGACTCTGGCCAGTTCCTCGCCTAGCGGCGTTCGGTTCGCCCGCCGCGGATCGGTGGGTAGCTGCGAAGCTCCTCGGCAAGCGCGAGAAGCGCCTGGCGAGCGCGCTCGCGGTCAAGGCTGAAGCTGGGAAACGCCGCAGGCGAGAGATCGCGGCCGTAGAGCGCAAACATGCCGAGAGTGAAGCCGAGCGCCTCGCGATCGGATCCGGTGAGGCGGGGAAGGTATTCAACGAGCGTAGGCAGCGCGCCATCGCCGAGCGTCGCGAGGTACTGCGCATCAAGGCCTCGGCTCGCGTCGGCCGGCAGAGCGGTCGGGTTTGTGACCCGCTCCAGATTCTGCCGCGCCACGTACGCACTCGGCCCGATGATATTCACCGCGATCGCGACGGCGAGGCCGACCAGTGCGGCCGCATGCGGAAGCCAGCGTGTCGCATTGCGCCCGACCAGCACCGCCGCGCACGCACCGCCCGCGCCGAGCCAAGCGATGCCAGCGAGCGCGTAGAACCGCTGCTCGGTCCAGCCGTACGCGAGCTGATAGAGCTGCATCCGGTACGCGGCGGAGACGACGATCACGAGTGTCGCGACCGCGAGGGTCAGCGCGGCGCCGACGTAAAAGCGCGTACGCCTCGACACCACGAGCTCAACCGCGAAGAGGAGGCCTCCGGCAAGCACGGCCACCGCGATGAGCTCGAAGAAGCCGCGGCGCGCGTACGTCGAGTACGAGAGGCCGGTCGCGTTCAAGGTGTCGATCCCTCCGAAGAGATACGCGATCTGGAGCCCGACAAAGAAGACAAAAAGCGCATCCACCGCGATGAGCGTTGTGGCGCCGGCTGTTGAGCTCAGCAGACCGCGAAGCCGCGGCAGGACCGGGGACATCGTCGTTTCGGCCCCGCGCCCCGCGAGGAGGAAGAGGCCGCCCGCGACCCACGTGAAGGTTGCGGCGAGAAGCATGCGGCCGATCAGCTCGCCGATCGACCATTTGCGGAAGTCGAAAACGTTGCCGACCGCGCTCGAGAAGACGGCGTCCGCACTCGCGAAGAGAAGCGCGAATATGAGGAGGAACGGGAAGGCGAGTGCGATGCCGATCCCGACGGACGCGATCCGTCCCCCACTCCGTCGCGCGAGGGGCCGACCAAGATCCGGAAGGGCCGCCAGGAGGAGCGCGCCGCCAGCGACGATCCGACCTACGACGACCAGCCCGAGGATGACAAGGATGTCGGCAGCCCGTCGGGTCAGGGGCACGCCGGAGAACGAAACGACGGCCATAGTGACGAGGACGAACGCCGCTGGAACGTCGAACAGCAACAGCATGAGATCGACACGGAGCGCGGGAAGCAGCCCGAAGACGACCGCAGATGGAGCGATCCATCGATCAAGCCGGTCGATCGGCGTGCCGCTCGGCCGAAGCCGATACGCGGCGGCGAGGATGACGATGGCGGAGATGCCCACATTGATGCCTAGCGCCGATCGGTAGAAGAGCGCCTGGGCCAGAAGCCCGAACAGGAGCGCGAGCGAGAGAAGCACTGCGGGCGAGTAGCGATCGATCGAACCGAGGCGCGGTGTGGCGTGATCGATGACGTGATCGGTCATGCGCCGATCGTGTCATCTCGCCGGGGCATTTTCGTACGAGTTAGACGCCGCTCTAGTAGTTAGGGGACGGCGTCATCCGATTGGGTTGGTTGTCGTTTCCCGCTGCGACAATCAATTCCTAGGTTCGATCCAGCGGGAGCCGCCAGGATGGCCGGCCTTTGATCGCAGGTCCGCCCCACACCATGGACAGACGTTGATGACCACGATTGAAGTACCACCATCGTGGACTCTGAGGCCGTAGGTTTTGGTCTTCGGCCAGAAGGCGACCAGTGAGTCTGCGCATTGCCAGGGTTCGTGCTGATCGCATGCCTGATTCAGTTGGCGCGTCATCGTGTCGCAGCAGTACTTCATTGGCGTCGAGGCTGTGCGGACGCTATCCAATTTCGAGCGGTTTCGTTGGGACACTCACGTCGACCTCGACCACGCCGTTCACGATGCGGACGGGATACGCATTGACGGGGAACACGGCGGGCAACGCGCGCACCTCACCGGTCAAGAGGTCGAATCGCGCCCCGTGGCGCGGGCACTCGACCAAGCACTCCTCGAGCTCACCCTCGCCGAGCACGCCACCGTCATGCGTGCAGACGTTATCGATCGCGCCCCACGTGCCATCCTCGCAGTGGCCAAGCGCGAGACTCTTGTCTTGGGCGTGGACCACCTTGACCTCGCCGACCGGGACCTCGTCCTCGCGCGCGACCGGGACGAACTCGCTCAAGCGAGCACGCCCATCTCCGCGATATTTCCGATGCGCGGCCGGAGCGCGTTCAGCACGCGCTGCCGGACGTGCTCGTCGTCGAGTTGATTGATGACGCGACGGAAGAAACCATGGACCATGAGCTGCTGCGCTTGATCGCGATCGAACCCCCGCGACATCGCGTAAAAAAGCTCCTCGTCCCCGAGCGCGCCGGCGGTCGCACCGTGGCCACAGCGGACGACGTCGTTAGTGAGGATCTCGAGCACTGGGATCGGGTCCGCACCCGCATCCTTCGAGAGGAGCATGTTGCGGCACTCCTGATAGCTACCGGTGCCATGCGAGTTCGGCTCGACGCGGATCTTCCCGTAGAAGATCGCCTTCGCTCGATCGTAGAGAGCCGACAGGTACAAGAGATCGCTCTGCGAGCTCCTGCCGTCGACGTCCTGGTAACTGTTGATGTCGATGCGCTGGCTATCCCCGGCGGCAACCAGCCCGAAAAGCTTCACGACCGCGCCATCGCCCTCGATGTCCGACTCGATCCCGACCTTCGATCGGCCCGCCCCCGCGAACACGTTCAGGCTCCGTAGCTCGCTGTCGCGCGCCGACCGGAACTGCTGGAAGCCGAGGTCGAGCACCCCCGGAGCGAAGCGACGAATACCGACGTAGGTCACGTGAGCACCCGCGCCGGCATGCACCTCGACGTGCGGGATCGCGATGCGCGGCGCGTCGCCCTCCGAGGTGAGGTCCTCGACGAGCGTCAGCGACGAGTCGCGCTCCGCCACCACGATCGTGCGCGACAGCATCGCCTCGTCACCGGCGGGCCAGACCTTCTCGAGCACGAGCGGTTGGTGCACCTCGACACCCACCGGGACGTGCACGAACGTGCTCCCCGCCGACCAGAGGGCATCGGCGATCGCCCGGAACGCGGTGTGGGACGGGATACCGCCGCCCGGCGCGATGTGGGGGCGGACGAGCTCGGGGTTATCGAGCGAGGCACGGAGGAGGCCTTTGAAGATCACGCCGGCTGCCGTGGCTTGGGGCTCGAGCTTGAACTGGATGCCGGGTAGGTGGTCGAGCGTTGAGACGAGTGACCCTGTTGGCAGGTCCTTGAGAGGAAAGCGCCGCCACTCCTCCTCTTCGCCGGTCGGCCAGGAGTCCGAGCCCAAACGCCGCGAAGCCTCCAAGCGCGCTTGGCGCAGCCAATCGGGCTCATCACGCCGAAGACTGTGCTGCTCGACCGTTTTGGGGTCGAGCAGCAAGGGCAACCGCGTTTCGACCGGCGCTGTGCTAGCCAATGGCGCCTTGCATCTGCAGGGTGATCAGCCGATTCATTTCGATGGCGTAGTCCATCGGCAGCGTCTTGACGATCGGCTCGATGAAGCCGTTCACGACCATCGCGGTGCCTTCGGCCTCGGAGAGACCGCGGCTCATGAGGTAGAAGAGCTGCTCCTCGCCGACCTTCGAGACGGAAGCCTCGTGACCGATGGTCACGTCGTCCTCGTCGACCTCCATATAGGGGTAGGTGTCGCTTCGCGCGGTCTGGTCGAGGATGAGCGCATCGCAGCGGACGGTGCTCTTGGCGCCGTGCGCCCCGGGATAGATCTTCACCATACCGCGGTAGGTCTGCTGCCCGGTTCCCTTGCTGATGCCCTTGCTCTGGATGATGCTCGTCGTGTTCGGCGCGGCGTGGATCATCTTCGCGCCGGCGTCCTGGTGCTGCTCGCTCCCCGCGAACGCGACCGAGAGCACCTCGCCGTGCGCGCGCTCGCCCACGAGGTAGACGCTCGGGTACTTCATGGTGACCTTGGACCCGAGGTTCGCGTCGATCCAGGTCATGCGGCCGCCCTCCTGGACGACGGCGCGCTTGGTCACGAGGTTGTAGACGTTGTGGCTCCAGTTCTGGATGGTCGTGTAGCGGACGTCGGCGTCCTTCTGCACGATGATCTCGACGACCGCACTGTGGAGCGTGTTGCTCGAGAAGACCGGCGCGGTGCAGCCCTCGACGTAGTGCACGCTCGAGCCTTCCTCGGCGATGATCAGCGTGCGCTCGAACTGACCCATGTTCTCGCTGTTGATGCGGAAGTAGGCCTGCAGCGGGATCTCCACCTTCACGCCCTTTGGTACGTACACGAAGGACCCGCCGGACCACACCGCGGTGTTGAGCGCGGCCATCTTGTTGTCATTCGCCGGGATCACCGTCCCGAAGTACTTGCGGACGATGTCCTCGTGCTCTTTCAACGCCGTGTCCGTGTCCATGAAGATCACGCCGAGCTTCTCGAGATCTTTGCGGATGTTGTGGTAAACCACCTCGGAATCGTATTGGGCGCCCACGCCGGCGAGGTACTTCTGCTCGGCCTGCGGGATGCCGAGCTTGTCGAACGTGTCCTTCACATAGCTCGGCACGTCTTCCCAGCTCTGCGCCCGCTTGTCGGAGGCGAGCACGTAGTAATAGATGTCCTGGAAGTCGAGCGGCGACAGGTCCGCGCCCCATGTGGGCATAGCCCGGGCCTCGAAGTGCCGGAGTGCCTTGAGGCGGCGCTGCAGCATCCAGTCCGGCTCGTGCTTGAAGGTGGTGCTGATCTCGCGTACGACGTCCGGTGAAAGGCCCTTGTGCTTGACGTTGATGGGCGCTTCCTTGTCGTACCAGCCGTACTTGTAGCTGTCGGGTACCTGAGTCTTCATTTCAACCGTCATGTCTTCACCTCTTCGCCGGGCCACGCCGTGAGTCCCCACGCCGCGCCCTTCAGCGCCTTCAACCCGAGGAGCGCGCACTTGATGCGCGCCGGGCTGATCGGAATGCCGAGATTCGCGAGCACGTGATCGCGGTCGATGGCCTTGACCTCTTCGAGCGTCTTGCCCTTCACCTCTTCAGTGAGGATGGACGCCGAGGCCTGGCTGATCGCGCAGCCCTTGCCGGTGAAATGCACGTCGTCGACGTGGCCGTCGTCGATCTTGAGCTGCATGGTCATCTCGTCGCCGCAGAGCGGGTTCGAGTCGTGATATGTGTGCGTGGCGCCCTCGAGCTCCCCGAAGTTCCGGGGGTTCTTGTAATGATCGAGGATGTAGTCGCGGTACATGTCATCCATAGCTAGATCCCGAACACTTTCTTCGCCGCGTGCACAGCGCGCACCAGGGCATCCATGTCGTCGGTCGTGTTGTAGAGATACATGCTCGCGCGCGTCGTCGCGGGTACGCCGAGCCGCGTCATGAGCGGCTGGTTGCAATGGTGGCCGGCGCGCACGCATACGCCTTCGCGATCGAAGATCGTCGCGACGTCGTGCGGGTGGATGCCCTCGATGTTGAACGACACCACGCCAACGCGTGACTCGAGGTCCTTCGGCCCGTAGACCGTGACCCCGGGTATCTCCTGAAGGCGTGGCAGCAGATACGCGACCAGCGAGAGCTCGTGCGCGTGTATCTTCGCGACCCCAACGTCGCTCAGGTAATCGACCGCGGCACCGAGGGCGATCGCGTCGACGTACGAGCTCGTGCCGGCTTCGAACTTCCACGGAAGCTCGTTCCACTCGGTGAGCTTCACCGTGACGCGACTGATCATGTCGCCGCCGTAGAGGAACGGGCGCATTTTCTCGAGTATTTCCGCCCTGCCCCAGAGGCCGCCCGAGCCAGGCGGCGCGAGCATCTTGTGGCCGCTGAAGGCCACGAAGTCCGCGCCCAGGTCCTGCACGTCGACCGGCGTGTGCGGCACAGCCTGCGCGACGTCCACGAGGACGGTGGCGCCGGCGGCGCGCGCCTCGGCTGCGATCTCCTTCACTGGGTTTACGGTGCCGAGGCCATTCGACGTGTGCGTGATCGCGAGCAGCTTCGCGCCCTTGCGAAGCTCGGCCGAGAGCTGATCGCGCCTGAGACGGCCGTTGTCGTCGATATCGACGACGGCGATCTCCGCCCCCACCTCGGTCGCAAGCTGCTGCCACGGCACGAAGTCGGAGTGATGCTCGAGGACCGTCGTCACGATGCGGTCGCCGCGCTTGATGTTGTCGCGGCCCCACGCGTAGGCGACGAGGTTCAACGCCTCGGTGGCGTTCCGGACGAAGATGACCTCGCGCTCGCTCGGCGCGTTGATGAAGCGCGCGACCTTCGCGCGGGCCTCCTCGAACGCGGCCGTCGTGCGCTCGCTGAACTCGTACACGCCCCGGTGGATATTCGCGTTGTGCTCCTCGAACACACGAGACATCGCGTCGATCACCTGGCGGGGCTTCTGGCTGGTCGCCGCGTTGTCGAGGTACACGAGCGGTTTTCCGCGGACGGTCTGCGCGAGGATCGGGAAATCCGCGCGGATGCGGGCGACGTCAAGGGCCTCCGTCTTGACAGCCGGTGTCTTGACGGTGACAGCCATCAAGCGCGACCCGCGTACAGAGCTTCGCGGACGAACTCGTAGCCCTTGGCCTCGAGCTCGGCCGCGAGCTCCCGGCCACCCGTCCGCACGATGCGTCCGTCGACGAGCACGTGTACGAAGTCCGGGTGCACGTACCGAAGGATCCGCTCGTAGTGCGTGATGAGAAGCATCCCAACGTCCGGTGAGCGCATCGCCTCGATGCCCTCGGCGACGACCTTCAGCGCGTCGATGTCGAGGCCCGAGTCGGTCTCATCGAGGATCGCGAAGCGCGGCTGGAACATGTGCATCTGCAAGATCTCGAGGCGCTTCTTCTCCCCACCGGAGAACCCGTCATTGACGGAGCGCGTGATGAACGAGTCGTCGACCCCGAGGAGCTTCATGTTCTCGGCGAGCAGCTTCCGGAACTGCGGGATCGGCATGTCGTTCTTCTTGATCTCGCCCGTGCCGTCGGCGCTCGGTGCCGCACGGCGCGCGTTGATCGCGGTGCGCAGGAAGTTCGCGACCGAGACGCCGGGGATCGCCGATGGGTACTGGAACGCGAGAAAGACTCCCGCGCGGGCGCGCGCGTCGACCGGCAGCTTCAGGAGATTCACCCCGTCGAGGAGCACCTGGCCGCGCTCGACCTTGTACTTGGGGTGACCCATGATCGCGAGTGAGAGCGTGCTCTTGCCGGAGCCATTCGGTCCCATGATCGCGTGCACCGAGCCACTCTCGATGACGAGATCGATCCCATTGAGGATCGTCTTGCCCTCGACACTCACGACAAGGTCCTTGATCTCCAGGCTAGACATGCACCCGCTCCCGCGTCGTGGTCTTCGCGAGCTCCGCGAGGGTCATGCCATCGAGGGCCTTCGCGATGCTGTCCTGCAGCTTGAGCCACACGGCGCGCGTGCCGCAGTCGGGTTCGCGCACGCAGTTCAAGATCGCCTCTCCCTCGGCGGTACAGATCTGTGGTTCGATTGGGCCTTCGAGTGCGCGCACGACATCACCGGCGGTGATGTCACGCGGCTCGCGGGCCAAGACGTAACCGCCGCCCGCTCCGCGCTTCCCGTTCACGAGGCCGGCCTTGCGAAGGACGGCGACGAGCTGCTCGAGGTAGGCCTCAGGCAGGTCCTCACGCTCCGCAACGGCGTGCAGCGAGACCGTCCCTTGGCCCCAGTGCTTCGCGAGGTCGACCATGAGACGCATCCCGTATTCGCCGCGCGTGGACACGTGGAAAGCGGCAGGTGAATTTCCGAGCACTTCACTCGGAATTGTACGCGTTAGATACCGCCCCGAGAAGCGGCCGTTTCGGCCCGAAATCGCAGCGTGCGCGCGGTCATCGGGTAGCGTCGGCGCGTGCCTCTTCCTTTTCGCAGCGCAGTCGTCGGATCGACGAATCCGGCGAAGGTTGAAGCGGTGCGGCGCATCCTCGGCCAGCTGGCCCCGGGGTGCACCCTCGAAGCGATCGAGGTGCCAAGCGGCGTCGGGGCGATGCCCCTTGGCGAGGCGATGGTGCGGGCCGGTGCGGACGCCCGGGCCCGTGCGGCGCTCGAGCGCTCAGGCGCGGAGGTCGCGTTCGGCCTCGAGGGCGGCGCGATCCTCGAAGCTGAAAAAGCGTGGCTCACCGGATATGTCGTGGCCGTGACGCGCGACGGAAGGCTCGGCGAAGCCGCGTGGGGCCGGATGCTCCTGCCGCCTGTCGCCGCCGGGCGACTCCGCGATGGAGAAGAGCTCGGCGACATCATCGACGAGCTCTTCTCGCGCAAGGAATCAAAGCGTCAAGCGGGCGCGATCGGCATCCTCACCGAAGGCGCGATGTCACGAACGGATGCGTTCGCCTACCTCGTCGCGATGGCCTGCGCGCCGTTCCTCCATCCCGACCTGTACGGCGAGGGAGCGTGAGAACTCAGCGCAACGGCACGGGCGCTGGCACCGGAATCCCGACGGGCGCGGATGCGAGGGCTGTTTCTCGATAGCCCAGCCTGCCCCGCGTGATCACGAGTACTCCGATCGCAACGATCGCCAGCCCGAAGTAGAGGAGGCGTCCGTCGACGTCCGGATAGAAGCCGGTCAGGATCGCGGCGGAGGCGGTCGTGTCGAACGACGCGTGCAGCAGCGCCACGACGGGCAGAGATCCGCCGGTCGAGTTGAAGAGCCAGGTGACGATGAGCCTCACCGGAACGGAGAAGAGGATCAGCAGGTAGAAGACATACTCCGGGACTTCCGACGCTGCGAGGCGACCTGAGTCGGTTATCCCGCCGCTGATGAAGAGCAGCGGAAAGTGTCCCAACCCGAAGAGCGGCGCGACCATCAAGCTGGCGAATACCGGACCAAAGCGTTTCTGCCAGCGCGCGGTCAGGAACGCCATCCAACCGGTCTCCTCCCAGATCGAGATGAGAAGAGCGATGAGAACGAGGTTGAACAGGTAGGCCGGAAGGAACTGCGGAAGCCTTGCAGCAAATGCGCTCAGGCTGGCCGGACCTTGGACCACGGCGCCCCCGATGAGCAGGAGGAGCGGCGCGCCGAACAACGCAAGGACGTACCACTGCGGACCGGTGCGCCACGTGAAGTATCGCCGGCGAAGGTCACGGACTCCGTCCTTGCCGTCGGCGATCCGCGTGATCAGGAACGCCCCGCCCGCGAGGGCGATGAGCGACAAGAGAAGGATCGACGGCTGCGCGGGGATCTCGACCGGTATGAGGCCGAAACCCAACGTCCCTAGCAGGGCGGGCAGAAAGAGAATCCAGCTCGTGACGTAGAAGAAGGCGAGGAATGCCCCGCCGGGATGCTTCGCGATGGTCGCGCGGAGAGACGACCCCAATGTCGGTTGGGTAGCTGCGATCACGAGAACCCCCAAAGCGCCGACCCGGTCGGGCGCATCCTCACGCTACACGGGCAACCAAGCAAGGAAGCACACAGGGTCTCCGCGGTAACCACTCATCGGCCCGGCGGCAAGAGCCGCCGGGCCACTCGACTCGTCGCTTAGGCGGTCGCGGGCATCGGAACGGCGCCGATCTGGTCAAGCAACGTCATGAGGTCGAAGAAGTGTCTGGTCTCGGCAACCTTGTCGCCCTTGAATCTGACAACCTGGACCGCCGAAATCTTCACGCGCTTCTGGCTGGCAGGGATGGTGCCCATCGGTGAGACGAGGTCACCCGTGTGCGTCCCCTGCCAGGTGATCTCGAGCACCACGGTATCGGCGCCCTCGGTCACCTTCGTGATCGTTCCCGTTGCGTCGGGGAACGCTTCCTTCCAACCTTTGCTCGCCTCGACGATCTGATCCGGACCTTGAACTTTGCGTTGGGTCGCGAGCTCCTCATAGACCGCGTCCGCCCGAAGCGGCGCCTTGAACCGCTCCCAGTCGCCAGCGCTGAACGCCTCGATTCCCTCTTTGGCGAGCTGAACTTTGTCTGTCATCGCGTACCTCCCCTTAACGCTCGACGTATCGATCGGCCAGGCTTCGCCTGCCGTCGCGAAGGCTACGCCCGGGTGCAAGCAGGGAGACGACCTACGTCGTCGGGGGAAAACGCCGGATGCGCATCACCTCGCCCGCGAGGACCGGCTCCGGCGTGGGCTCCCGCCCTGAGATGGACGTCTCGTCAACGAACTTGCGTGTGTAAAGGCGGTGGTAGAGGCCGCTCTTCGCAAGCAGCTCGGTGTGCGTGCCCTGCTCGACGATGCGGCCTTTGTCCAAAACGAGGATCCGGTCCGCGCGCTCGACCGTCGAAAGCCGGTGCGCGATCACGATCGTCGTCCGGCCACGCATGAGGCGATCGAGCGCCTGCTGGACCAGAAACTCGCTCTCGTTGTCGAGCGAGCTCGTGGCCTCGTCGAGAAGGAGGATGCGCGCGTCGCGGAGGATCGCCCTGGCGATGGCGATGCGCTGCCGCTGCCCGACGGAAAGCCGGACGCCGCGCTCGCCGACGATCGTGTCCATCCCCTTCGGCGTGCGGGCGATGAACTCGGTCGCATTCGCGGCCCTCGCCGCATCTTCGATCTCCGCCGCGGTGGCGTCCAGGCGCCCGTAGCGAATGTTCTCGCGGATGGTGTCGCCGAAGAGGATCGGCTCCTGCGGCACGACGGCGATCTGCTCGCGTAGCGAGCGGATCGTGACCTCACGGATGTCCCGCCCATCCACGCACACCCGTCCCGCGACGGGGTCGTAGAAGCGGCCGACGAGGTTCACCAAGGTGGTCTTGCCGGCGCCTGAAGGTCCGACGAGAGCTGTCGTTTCGCCCTCGCTGAAGACCGTGGATAACGATTCGAAGATGAGGGGACTACCGCCCTCCGCTGCGCGTGCCGCTTCGCGGCCGGGGGCCCCTACCCCCGGGGCCCCTGCCCCCTGGGCCCCTCCCCCTGCATCGCCATATCGGAACGAGACCTCGTCGAACTCGATCTCGCCGCGCACCGGGCCGATCGGAACGGCACCTGGGAGGTCGCGGACGTCGGGCTCAGTGTCGAGCAACGCGAAGATGCGGTCGGCCGCGCCGAATGCCTGCTGAATGCCCGTCCACTGACTCGCGAGACCGCCGACCGGCCCCGCGACCATACCCATGTAGAGAAGGAACGCGACGAGCTGTCCCTGCGTGAGCTCGCCGGCGGCGACCTGGTGGCCGCCGTACCAGAGCACCACGATCGAAGAGGCGAAACCGAGAAAGCCGATGGCCGGGAACATGATCGCGCCGATGCGCGAACGGTCGATGCTCTTCTGGAACATCACGAGAAGCTTCTCGTGGAAGCGCTTGGCCTCGTAGTCCTCGCGCGTGAACGCCTGGACCACGCGCACCTCGGCGAGGGCCTCCTGCAAGACTCCGACCGCCTCGCCCTGCGCGTCCTGCGCCGCGCGCGAGATGTCGCGGATCTTTCGGCCGAGGTACTGGCCGATGATCCCGATCGGAGGCGCGACCACCAGCGTGAGGAGCGCGAGCCGCCAGTTCATCAAGAAGATGATGGTGACGCCGCCGACCAGAGTGAGGACCTGGCCGAGCACCTGGATGATCGTCTGCGTCACGACGCCGTGCACGAGGGTCGCATCGCTCGTCACGTGCGACATGAGATCGCCGGTCTTGCGCACGTTGAAGAATGACAGCGACATCGATTGGAGGTGGTTCACGATCGCCATCCGGAGATCGAAGATGACGCTCTCGCCGGTCCATGCCATGACGAATTGGCGGACGCCGTCGATGACGGCTCGCACGAGGAGGACCGCGATGAGGACGACGACAAGCTCGTCGAGCAGTCCGGGCTCTTTGAAGCCGAGGTCGAGCACCCGCTGCACGATCTGTGGCCACACGAGGCCGAGGGCGGTTGAGATCACGAGGAGCGCGGCCGCGAGCGCGAGATTCCAGCGATACGGGCCGACAAATCGAAGGAGTCGTCGATACATGGCGACCGTCGGTCGCTTCTTCGCCATGTCACCGCGCTGGCCCCACATGAACATGTGGACGCCGCCGCCGCCCATCGGGATCATCACTTCTAGTTACACGTTATCCGACGGCGTCACGGCCGCAGCCACACTGTGCCGAAATATTCGATGCCGCCGTACCCCACGAGCCGCGCCGTCGTGGCGTTGGACTTGTCCGCGAACAGAAGTGGTACCCGGAGCGCATCGGTGCGGGCGATCTTGGAGACCTGCTTGTAGAGCTCGGCGCGCTTGGTCGGATCCGCCTCGGCCCGGGCCTTTCGGACCAGACCCACGATGAGTGACGTCCCGGAGGGGTCATCGAGCCCGTAAAGCGGCCAAAACACGTCATCGGGGTCGAGTCCGAGGACGGTCGTGTCCAGGCTGAGCGCCGCGCCGGCGTCGCGCAACGCTGCCGGTTCCACCGAGCGGAGCCGCGTGACGATCCCGATCTTGCCCAGGTCCGCGGCGATCGACTGCGCTATGCGCTGAGGATCGGGGTACGCGGCGGTCGGGACGCTGGGGTACGCGAGGTCCGCGGAGATCGGCGTCGGGATGTGGCCGTCGGCGAGGGCCTTGCGCGCCGCGTCCGTGTCGAGCGCGGCGAACTCCACAACGCTGTCGTCGTAGCCGAGCGCGCCGGGCGGGACCGCCTGGGTCGCGGGTCGCGACGTGCCGCCATAGACCGCTGACAGCGCGTTGCGGTTCACTGCCATCGCGACTGCGCGCCGGACCTCCGACCGGTCGAACGGGGCCGCCGTCGCGTTGACTCCGAGCGATGCGAGGGCCGCATCCTTCCTCGGGCTGACGATGAGGCTCGGGTCGCTGCGCGCGGTGGACGCCTGCGCGATGGGAAGATCCAGCGCGACCTCGACCCGCCCGGCGCGAAGCTCCGCGAGGCGTGATGTGGGGTCGCGCACCGGCCGCAGGACAAGCCCGTCGAGATACGGGAGCTGTTTGCCCGCCGCATCACGACCCCAATACGCGTCGTTCCGCCGAAGCGTGAGCGTGCCGTCGAGCGCGAGCGCCCCCGCGGGCGCGGCGAATGGCCCGGTTCCCGCGGCGCCCCGGGCGATCGCCGTCTGCGGCGCAGCGAGGTGCGCGAGGAACGGACCAAACGGAGCGCGAAGATCGAATCGCACGGTTCTGGGATCGACCGCCTGCACGCTGAGGATCGCCGCGGGATCGGCGAAGAGCGCCCGGTATGCGGATCCGCGAGTCGTCATTCCGCGTTCGAAGCTCGCCACGACGGCCGCCGCGTCGAGTGCGTTGCCGTCATGGAACCGGACGCCATCTCGAAGAGCGAACGTCCAGGACGCCCCGTCGTTGGTCATTTGCCATCCCGACGCGAGCGCGGGCGTGATCCGCGACGTCGCCGGGTCGACTTCAACGAGCGTTTCGAAGATCTGGCGGGTCGCGACGAGCGACGCATCGTCGTTCCACGGGTCGAGCGAGGCCGCCTCGGCAGCGATGGCGACGCGGAGGGTCCCGCCGGCAATCGCAGGCGTCGGGGAAGGCGTGGCAACGCTCGGGTTGAGCGTGCATCCGCCGAGCACGACACAGATGGCCAGGAGCAACACGGCCGAAGAGCGCATCCGGTGAGGGACTAGCTCGGCCGACCGGCCGTCAGGACGCCTTGAGCCTCGGGTCGAGAGCATCGCGGAGACCGTCCCCGATCAGATAGAGACATAGAACGGTGAGGAAGATCATTGCGCCGGGCGCCACCACGAGCCACGGTGCGCGCGTCGCGTAGCTCTGCGCGTTCGAGAGCATGTTCCCCCAGCTCGGAGTCGGCGGCAGCACTCCGAGGCCAAGGTAGCTGAGCGCCGATTCCGCAAGGATGATCGAGCCGATGTCGATCGCGGCGAGAACGAAGATCAACGGCAGGACATTGGGGAGGATGTGCCGCATGAGAATGCGCGGCGTCGCGGCGCCGATCGTCCGCGCCGCTGTGATGAACTCGCGCTCGCGCAGCGCGAAGGTCTGGCCCCGGACGAAGTTGGTCACACCGGTCCAGAACAGCACACCGATGATGAGCGTGAGCGTGAGGGCCCCGGGCTGGAAGAGCGAGGTAATGAGAAGAAGGAGAAAGATGATCGGGATGGAGTTCAGCGTGGTGATGAACCAGGTGATGAGGTCATCGACGGCGCCGCGCATATAACCGGCGAGCAGACCGAGGCCGACCCCCAACGTGAGATTCATGAGCGCCGCGACGAAGCCGATGAAGAGGGAGACCTGGCCGCCATACAGGAGGCGCACCACCTGGCTGCGGCCGATCTCGTCGGCGCCGAGCATGTATGCCGGTGGATCGAACGTTGGCTTCGCATAGATATGGAGGAGATCTTGCTCCTCAAAGCTCGTGTGGAACACGTATTGCGCGAACAGGGGCGCCGCGATCGCCGACGCCGCGAGCAGGAGCAGCAAGGCCGCCGCTCCCATCGTGAGGCGATCGCGCCGGAGGCTGTACCACGCGTTCGTCCAGAGCCCGGCGGACGCACGACGGGACGCCACCGTCGCGGGGACTACATCGGCGCGCGCGACCGTTGCCATCAGCTCAGACCTTGATCCGCGGATCCACGCGTGCGTAGGCGAGGTCACGAAGCAAGTAGCTGATCACCAGCATCGTGCTGGCGAACATGACCCCGGCCATGATGAGCGGGTAGTCCTTGCCACGAACGGCCGCGTATGTGAGCTGGCCGACACCCGGCCAGGTGAAGACCTGCTCGACGATGAGCGCACCACTTACGAGCGCCGCGAGGATGCCGCCGAGCGCGGTCACGACCGGGATCAACGCGTTGCGGAGGGCGTGGACGTACACCACCGTGCGCTCGCGGAGCCCCTTGGCACGCGCGGTCCGCACGTAGTCCTGCGCGATCACGTCGAGTGTCTCTGTGCGCAGGTAGCGCGAGTAGTTCGCGACGCCCGCCAGCGCGAGCACGAAGGCGGGCAGAAGGATGTGTTTCAAGCGGTCGGGGATGTCCCAGACGTCCTTGCCGATGGTGAGTAGGCCCTGGCTCGGAAGCCAGTGCAGGTTCACGGCGAAGAGCACGATCAAAAGGAGTCCGATCCAGAACTGCGGGATCGCATGTCCGACGACGCCGAAGAACCGCACGGCGTTGTCGACCCAACCGCCGCGGTTGAGCGCGGCGATGACCCCGAGCGGCACACCGATGCCGACCTGCAGCACGAGGGCGAGGACGGCGAGCTGGAGCGTCGCCGGTAGCCGCTCCATGAGGAGAGCGAAGGCCGGCTGGTTGTACTGAAGGGACTTCCCGAAGTCGCCGCGGAGCATGTTCATGAGCCAAGTGACGTACTGGATCGGGAGCGGCTGGTCGAGTCCGTAGAAATGCCGGAGCGCGGCGATGTCCTCTTCGGTGATGTTCGTGGCGCCGAACGTATAGAGGCGTACGGGGTCGCCTGGCGCAAGCCGTGAGATCGCGAAGACAATGACGGAGATACCGAGCAGCGTGGGAATCGCGTACAGGACGCGCCGGATGATGTATTTGCGCATCGCTCCTCGGTGACCTCCGGACCGGCGGGGCGCCCCGCTTGGGCGCCCCGCCGCGTGCGCGTACGTCAGATCGCCGTTATTGCTTGATCCACCACTTCTCGACGTTCCATGTCGCGTCGGGGCTGAAGCTGCCTGGCTCGATGCCCCGGATGCGCTTGTCGGTCGCGAGGATCCTGTTCTGGGAGAACCCGAAGTTGTACGGCTGGTCCTCGTTCAGGATCTTGTTCATCTGCGCGTATGCCGTCTTGCGGACGTCCTGCCCGCAATTTGGACCGCGACCCTGCTCGATGAGCTTGTCGACGTCGGGGTTGTTGTAACCGACGAAGTTGTTGCCTGCCTGCGCCGCGGTCGCGATGTTGCTCGAGTGCCAGATGCTGAACGGGTCCGGGTCCGTCCCGAGCTGCCAGCCGATGATGATGGTCTCGATCTCGTTGCTGCCGCTCGTGAGCTTCGGGACGAGCGTCGTGAAGTCCTCGACCTTAGGGTTGATCTTCACGCCGATCTTCTTGTACTGCTCCGCGGCGACCTGGAGGAACGTCTCACGCGTCTTGTTCCCCTGGTTCGTCACGATGGTCCACCCGAGGGTCTTGCCATCCTTCGCGTAGAAGCCGTCGGAACCCTTGGTGTAACCGGCGTCCTTTATGAGCTGCTCGGCTTTGGTCGCATCGAAGTTGTATGCCTGGAAGCCCGCCGTGCCTGGCGAAGCCCAGGAAACGGACGGTGTGTGATAGATCTGCTTTTCTCCGTGGCCGAGAACGACGGATTGGACGACCTGCGACATGTCGAGGCCGTAGGCGAGCGCTTGCCGGACACGCTTGTCTTGCAAGGCCGGGACGTTCGGGTTGTTCAGGCGCCATCCGATGTAGACGTAGCCGTTGTCCTTCCACTCGTAGAGCTTCAGGTTGTCGGACTTCGATAGGTCGTCGTAGTCGCCCGGCTGGATCGCGCCGAGTGTGAGCTCGCCGGTCTTCAGCTGTGCCGCCTGGACCGTCGAGTCCGCGACGACTTTCTGAACGAATTCGTCCAGGTACGGCGCGCCGCGCCAGTAACCGTCGTTGCGGCTCAGGATGACCTGGTCGCCCTTGCGCCATTCCTTGAACTTGAACGGGCCGCTGACCGCGGTCGGTGCCGCGTTCTCGGGCGCGGTGTCGATGTTCTTCGACGGGTCATTGTCGACGGTGTACTTGCCAAAGACGTGCGCCGGGATCGGCGCGATGCCAAAGACGTTTATCAGGGCCGGGCAGAATGACTTCCCGAACTTGACGGTGAACTTCTTGGGATTCGCCGAGTCGATCGTGATTCCCGATATCGACGTAGCCTTCCCGTCGCGATAGTCATTGAAGCCTTCGACGTCATTCCAGCTGCTCTTCTGTGTCGTCAGCTTGCTGCGCGCGACAGCCTTCGCCCGCGCGAGATAGTCCTCGGCGATGATGGGTTTGCCGTCGGACCAGTTCGCCTTGGCGTCGATCTCCCAGGAGTACGTCAGGTTGTCCGAGCTGACGGTCCACTTCCCCAACCACGGGACGGGATTGCCGGTCTTCGCGTCGACGTTCAGCAGGGTGTCGTACATGAGGCTGATGACCTGTGATGAAGTCGCGTCGGTGCTGATCACCGGATTCAGAACTCGTATGTCGCTGAATGAGCCTCGGATCACTCGACCGCCGGCGACCGGCGTTTCCTGAGTCGTGGTCGTGCTGCTTGCGCTCGGTCCGCCGCTCGGCGCGCACGCCGTGGCGATGAGGACCGCCGCGGCCGCGATGCCAAGCAGAGTGCGGTGCGTGCGCTGTTGCGTCATGCCCCTCGGTGGCTCCTTTCCCAATGCGAGAATTTCGGCAGTCTAGGCAAAGCCCACGAAGACAGCCGATCCCGCCTGCTATACCGCCGTACGGCTGAGGACGTTCGGACGATCAGCCACCTTGGTCGCCTGGCCGGTCTAGACGCCCGGAAAGTGACACGCGGCCCAGTGCCGCGGCTCATGTTCGATGAATTCGGGGTCGACCTCAGAGCAGATCTGTTGCGCCTTCCAGCACCGCGTGTGGAAACGGCAGCCGGAGGGCGGGTTCACTGGCGAAGGGACGTCGCCGGTCAGGATGATTCGCTTGCGCTTCGATTCGACAGCCGGATCCGGGATGGGGACCGCGGAGAGAAGAGCCTGGCTATACGGGTGGAGCGGACGTTCGTAGAGATCGACGCGGTCCGCGAGCTCGACGATCTTTCCGAGATACATCACCGCGACGCGGTCGCTGATGTGCCGCACCACCGAAAGGTCATGCGCGATGAAGAGATAGGTCAGCTTGAAGCGATCCTGGAGCTCCTCGAGCAGGTTGATGACCTGCGCCTGGATCGACACGTCCAGCGCCGAGATCGGCTCGTCGCACACGATGAATTCAGGCTCGACGGCGAGGGCACGGGCGATCCCGATGCGCTGGCGCTGGCCACCGGAGAACTCGTGCGGGTACCGGTTGGTGAAGTACGGGTTGAGGCCCACGACGCGAAGCAGCTCCTGGACGCGCTCCGTTTTCTCTTTGCCGCGTGCAAGGTTATGGACCTCGAGCGGTTCGCCGATGATGTTGCCGACGGTCATTCGTGGATTCAGCGACGCGTAGGGATCCTGGAAGATCATCTGCATACGGCGGCGCATCTTGCGCATGTCCTCGCCGCCAAGCCTGGTGAGCTCGACGCCGTCGAACTTCACCTCGCCGGCCGTCGGCTTGTAGAGCTGGAGGATGGCGCGTCCTGTCGTCGACTTCCCGCACCCTGACTCGCCGACGAGACCGAGCGTCTCGCTCTTCTCGACGAAGAAGTCGATCCCGTCGACCGCGCGGACGGCCCCAACCTGGCGCTGGAAGATGATCCCCTGCGTCAGGGGGAAGTGCATCTTCAATGCTTTGACGTCGAGGAGGTTCTTGCCGCTGTCGATGGTGGCCGTGCTGCGAACCCGGACGTAGTCCGGATCGGCCGGCTTCGTCGGTGTGTTCAGGGCCATCTCTGCACCTCTTAAATCGCGGTTGGCGGCGGCGGCACGTCGCCGGGCTTGGGCTCGGGCGGAAGCTGCGCGACTTCTTGCTTGATCTCCTCGATGACGCGGGTGTCACCGACTTCCTTGTGCCAATCCGTGTCGACGAGCCATCCGCCTTGCTGCGTGCCCCAGCATCGAGCCTCGTGGTCGGGCTTGGAGTTCGGGATGTGCTCGAGCTCCGGTTCCTTCTCGCGGCAGATCTCGCGACGGTACTGGCAGCGCGGCTCGAATCGGCAGCCCGGCGGCGGTGCGATCAGGTCGGGCGGGAGGCCCTCGATCGGCACGAGCTTGGCCTTGCGCCGTTCGTCGAGGCGCGGGATGGAACGGAGGAGACCCCACGTGTACGGCATCTTCGGGTTGGCGAAGAGCTCAGCCGTGTCGGCCTTCTCGACGATCTTGCCGCCGTACATGACGTGGATCCGCTGCGTCATGCCGGCGACCACGCCGAGGTCATGCGTGATGAGGATGAACGCGGTCCGGAACTCGCGTGCCAGGTTCTTCAGGAGATCGAGGATCTGCGCCTGGATCGTCACGTCGAGCGCGGTCGTCGGCTCGTCCGCGAGGATGAGCTTCGGATTGCACGACAGCGCCATCGCGATCATCACGCGCTGACGCATGCCTCCCGAGAACTGGTGGGGATAATCGTCCACGCGCTTCTTGGCGCTGGGAATGCCGACGAGGTCGAGGAGCTCGATGGTGCGCTTCCGCGCCTCGCTCTTGTCCATCTTGAGGTGGAGTTCGAGCGCCTCCGAGATCTGACGGCTGATGGTAAGCACGGGATTGAGGCTCGTCATCGGGTCCTGGAAGATCATCGCGATGTTGTTGCCGCGGATCCCGCGCACCTCGTCGTCGTCCATCTTGAGAACGTCCGCGCCATCGAACATGATCGAGCCCTTGACGATCTTGCCCGGCGGCACGGGGATGAGACGCATGAGCGAGAGCGCGGTCACGGACTTGCCGCAGCCGGACTCACCGACTATCCCGAGCGTTTCGCCCGCCGCGACCTCGAACGTCACACCGTCGACCGCGCGGACGACGCCGTCGCGCGTGAAGAACTGCGTGTGAAGGTCCGTGACCTCCAGAAGCTGCTGAGCCACCCGGTCTCCCCCTAGCCCCGCCTGAGTTCCGCGGAGTCTACCAACGCTCGCCCGATCCCGATCACGTCGACGAACGCGGGTCGAGAGCGTCCCGGAGCCCGTCCCCGACGAACGTGAACGCGAGAAGGAGTACAGAAATGCACAGAGCCGGCAGAAGCACCGGCCAGGGCGTTGTCGAGAACACGACAAACCCGTCGGCGATCATCGTGCCGAGGCTCGGCGTCGGTGGTTTGATCCCGATGCCGATGAAGGAGAGGGTCGCTTCCGTGAGGAGGGCGCCGGGTATCGCGAACGCGACTGACACGATGACCGGCGCGAGGATGTTCGGGAAAATGTGGCGCGTCATGATCCAGATCGGGCTCGCCCCAACGGCACGCGCCGCCTCGACGAACTCCCGGTGCTTGATCGACAGCACCTGTCCGCGCACGAGTCGCGCCAAGCCAACCCAGTTCACGACCGCGATACCGACGAAGATAACAAGCAGTCCACCCATGACGTCACCCGCGCTAGTGCTGCGGAGCATCGCCACGATGATGATGACGAAGAGCAGGTCTGGGAACGCGTAGATAACGTCGGTAAGCCGCATGAGGAAATTGTCCACCCATCCTCCGAGGTAGCCCGCGAGCATTCCGACCGACATCCCGATGAAAAAGATGATCGTGACCGGGACGAATCCCACGACGAGACCGATGCGCGACCCGTACATCAGACGGCTCAGCATGTCGCGACCGAGCGCGTCCGAGCCCAGGAGGAACGCCGGGTCGGTGTATTTGCCTCCGAACGCCTTCGTCCAGATGGGTTCCATCAGCTGTTTCGGAGGATCTTGGGCGATCGGATCGTATGGAGCGAGCACCCCGGCGAAGACGGCGACAAATGCAGCGAACCCGATCACCGCGAGCCCGACGACTGCGGCTCGATTGCGCAGCAGCCTCCTCAGGGCGTCGCCCCACAGCGAACGCTGCTTGCGCTCCAGCCTGGATCCGATCGAGCGTCGCTGTTCGGTGGTCAGCGTGGTCGCCAAACTCAGGCCACCTTGATCCGCGGATCGAGCACGCCATACAGGATGTCGACCGTGATATTCGCGATCATGATGAGGAACGCGTAGAGCATCGTTGTCGACATGATCGTCGGGTAGTCGCGCTGCTCGATGCTGATGACGAAGAGCCGACCAACACCGGGCACGTTGAAGAGTGATTCGATAACGAAGGATCCGGTAATGAGGGCGGCCGTCGCCGGCCCGATTATCGTGGCGATGGGTATGAGCGCGTTCTTGAGGACGTGGCCCACCACCACGACACGCTCGCTGAGGCCTTTGCCGCGCGCTGTCCGCACGTAATCTTGTTTGATCGCCTCGAGCATGCTCGCGCGCGTGATCCGAGTGAGGAAGGCGCCCGGGCCGAGCGCCAGCACGACAGTCGGCATGACCTCGTTCTGCCAGGTCCCCCAGCCAGTGATCGGGAAGAAGCGGAGCGTCACGCCGAAGATGTAGATGAGGAAGATCGCGATCACGAACGACGGGATCGTGGTTCCGACGGTCGCGAACATCAGGCTCACGTAATCGGCAGCCGTGTTCTGTTTCAGCGCGCTGATGATGCCGAGGGGGATCGAGAACGCGAGGGCCAGGAGCAGCGCCTGCACTCCCAGCTGCGCACTGGTCCCGATGCCCTGACCGATGATGTCGGCGACCGGTCGGCCCTTCGTGAAGCTGAGCCCGAGGTCGCCGCGCAGCAGATTGCCGATGTACGTCACGAACTGCACGGGGATCGGCTGGTCCACGCCGTAGTAGCGGTTCAGTCGATCGATCGTCGCCTGCGGCAGCGGTTTGTTCTCGTTCCGATCGAAGGGACTTCCGGGCGTCGCGTGGGCGAGCGTGAAGGTGATGAGCGCGACGAAGAACATTGTCGGGATGATTAGAAGGAGACGCCGGATCACATATCTGAGCACTGGATCTAGCCGAGTGTATAGCCCGACACATTCGGAGATGACGGCATGAAACAGTGAGAGGGCCGGCTCATGCCGGCCCTCTCACGCGATACCGCGAGTCGCTGCTAATGCTTGGTGACGTAGAGGTCGATGTAGCCGGCCTCTTCGAAACCGAGCGGGGTGATGTAGAGATTCTTCACCCATGGCTTTTGGAGAATCTTCGTCGTGCTGTAGTAGACGAATCCGACGGGCGCGTCCTGCGAGAGAAGCCGTGAGGCCTGCTGGTAGAGATCGTCGCGCTTCTTCGCATCAGGCTCCTTGTCGGCATCTGCGACGAGCTTGTCGAATGTTGGGTTGTTGTAGCCAGTCGGGGTCTGCGTGGACTTTGAGTTGAAGACGGTGGTGAGCCAGTCCTGCTGGTCGTAGTAGTCGGCGCACCAGCCGATGTAGAACATCTGCGGAGCGGTCTCCAACTTCTTGACCAGCTGCGTGTACGTCGTCGTGTCCACCGGGTCGAGGGAGACGTTCACGCCCAGGTTCGTCTTCCACTGGTTCTGGAACCACTCGAGTCGTGTCTTCCCCCGGGCGGTCGCGGAATAGGTGATCTTGAGATTCGCGAGAGCAGCCTGCGCCGCTGGACTCGCCTGGGCGAGAGCGGTCTTGGCGCCGGCGGGATCGAATTTCTGGAATGTATCGCCCGGGTCGTAGCCGGGGATGCCGGGCGAGATGAATGAAGTCGATGGCTTGCCGATCTTCTGGATGTCGGCGATATACGCGTCTCGGTCGAACGACTTCACGAACGCCACGCGCACATTCTTGTCGTCGAACGGTGCCTTCTTCAGATTGAAGGCGATGTAGTTGCTGCAGGAGCCGGGTCCTTCGACGACCTGCGCCTTGAGGGCTGCGTCACTGTCGATGCTCCGAAGGTCCTCAGCCGCGATGCCGTACTCGTCGAGCTCGTCGCTGCGGTACGCCGCGAAGGCGACCGCACCCTCGTTGATCATGACTTTGGTCCACTTGGCGAGCTTGACGGGCGTGCGGAAGTTGGGGTTGCGTGTGAACACCATCTTCGAGTTGTGGTTCCACTCGCTGAAGATGAAGGGGCCGTTCCCGACGTACGTCGCAGGCTCGGTCCACTTGTCGCCGCCCTTGGTCACCATGTCCTCGCGAGTCGGCACGCCGACCCAGAGTCCGGCGATCGAGTTGAAGTAGGGCGCCTGCTGGGTGAGAGTGAACGAGATGTCGTTGCCGTTGACCTTGACGCTGTTGAGGAAGGTAGCCTTGGCAGCCGCGAGCTTAGCGGGGTCGTCCTTCTTCGGGTCCATGCTGTTCCAGGCTTCGCAGCCGGCCACGATGTAACCCGTGAACGAGTAGTTGCCCGCCGTCGCCGGGTCGCAGAGGCGCTGCCACCCGTACTTGAAATCGTTTGCGGTAAGAGCCTTGCCGTCCGAGTACTTCAGGCCATCCCGGAGGGTGTACGTATACGTCAGCCCGTCGGCGCTGACCTTCGGTTGATCCTTGGCTGCCGCCGGGATCGGCTTGCCCGTTTTGATGTCGAATGTCATCAGAGCTTCGTAGACCTGCATCGTGACGCCGATCTCGTCCACGAATGACTCGACCTGGGGGTCGATGGTGTCGGGCTCGGAGCCGATGTTGCTCCTGAACTCGCCGTTCGGGTCGGCGTCGGCTCCGGCCGACGTCGAGGGGCCGCCACTCTGCTGGGTGCAGGCGCTGATCACCAGTACGACCAGCGACAGGACACCGATGAGCGGCCAGATGCGACTGCGACTTGGGGTCAAAATTCCGCCTCCCTGTCCTTCCTTTTTTGGGGTATGGCGCGATTCTGGGCCATTGCCAGTACCGTCGCTAGCCCAAGCGGGTTCAGCGGAGTAGAAAACTCCACTCGTAGACGTTCCACGAGAGCGCCGAACCCGAGGGCGCGGGCTGAATTCCGGCGAGGCCTTGCGGCGCGACATCGACCCGGAGCTCCTGATAGAGCGGGAGGGCGGGGAGGGCCGACGTCCAGATCCGTTCCATCTCCGTGTAGATCGCGCGCTTCTCGACACGATCCGGCGCCTCCGTCGCGAGGCGGGCGAGCACGTCGAACCAGGGGTCGACTATGCCGGCCCATCGCTCCGAAGCAAGCTGAGGATCGGCCGCTTCCTCAGATGTGATCGCCAGATCGAACTCACCTCGCTGCACCTCGGCAGCGAGATCGGCCGGCGCGCGTTCGCGCACGTCGGCCGCGATTCCGATTGCGGCGAGGTCGCCGGCCACGCGTCTCGCGACATCGGTGCGTGCTTGCGAACCCGCCGCGACGCCGATCGTGGTGGTCATGCGCTCGCCCCCACGTTCGACGATCCCGAACTGGCCTTTGCTGAATCCCGCCTCGACCAGAAGGGCCCGCGCGCGATCGCGGTCGGGGCCCGCGGGGGGCACATCCTCGGCCGCCGCCCACTGCGGGGGAACGAGATATGTGCGCGGCACGCGTGCCCTGCCGACGAAAACGTCGTCGACGATCGACTGGCGATCGACGGTGAGCAGGATCGCCTCCCTCACCAGCGGATTGCCGAACCGTTTCAGATTGGATCCAAACCGAAGGAGGCTCGCCGCCTCGGTGGGCACGTAATGCGCGAGCAGATGCGTCCCATCCGCGAAACGATCGAGGGTCTTCGCAAGATCGGCCTCAAGCACGGGCCACGGCGCAATGTCGATCTCGCCCCGAAGGAGTGCCTGGAGAGCCGCGGCGCGACTCGGGAAGAAATGGATCTCGAGCCGGCCGAGCTTGGGTGTTCCCAGCACGTAGCCCTGGTACGCGGAGAGGGTGATGCTGCCGGGCAGCCAGGCGGCGATCGCGAACGCTCCGGCATGGACCGGCTCGCGCGCGTACGCGACACGCTGCTCGGGGGTGGCCTGCGCAAGCCGGTGGCTGGGCATCACGCGGGGCCCGAGCGCGTAGTCATCCCATCTCTCTCCGTTCCGGTAGAGGACGCGGACCTCGCGCGTCGACAGAATCTGGATATCCGAGATTCGGTCGGCCATCCACCTCGTGAGCGTGCCGGGTGTGTCTGCCTTGTCTTGCTGCCACGCGAAACGCACGTCGGTCGCCGTTATGGGGACGCCATCCTGCCACTTCGTGTCCCGGAGTCGGAAGGTAGCGACGAGGCGGCCGTCGGGCGCGTCCGCGTCGTCTGTCGCGACGCGGAGATCGCCGTTCTCGAGGGTCGGGACGGATTCGGCGAGCCGTGGCGTGAGCTCGTCGTGCGCGTCGCGCCGAACGAGCGTCTCGGTGACGGCGGAAGCGACGAAGCGGGCTGACGGATCGTCGTCGAACACCGTGCGTGGCTCGCCCACGAGGCCGACCACAACATCACGTCTCGTGGGGAGAGGCGTGGCGCAGCCCGTGATGAAGACGATGACGGCGACGAGCGCGAGCGAAGTCGCGCGGCGCGGGGTCAGGTCAGCGCGGAGAGATGCCCAGCGCCTTCTGGATCTCGACTGGATCGCCGTCGAAACGACCGCCCATGGGAAGACGCGTTTGATCCGAAGCGGTCGAGGAGTCATCCGGCTTGTTGAGTCTGAGCCAACGGAGGTAGTCGATCTCGCGGAGCGGAGGCTGTGCGCGGAAGTATTGCTGGACCACCGAGTGAGTAGCGGACGTCGATGTGCTCTGCTGCGTCGACGGGTCAAATGTCGTGCTCACGGCAAAGAGCGTCACACCGACCATGACCGCGACTTCGGCAAGGCGACCGAAGAAACGCGGCGCGTGAAGCCACGGGTTCGTCGCTGCGCTTTGTGGGCCGACCGCAAACCGAACGCGACCCGGCGCGATCATCGTCCGGCGCTCCCGAAGCGGCGAGAACGCACCGCGGAGGACGGCGTCTACGCCTCGGCCACTGCGCAGGGCGTCGGCGCATTCGACGCACGATGCGGCATGTGCCTCGAGCGCGATCCGTTCGGCTACGCCGGGCCGGTCGGCCCACGCGAGGTATGCCGCCTGACGAGATTCACAGCCGTGCGAGAAAAGTCTCATTCGCCCTCTAGTGGCACCGCGGCCGTTATCGGTTTTGGTGCCCGAAGTTCAGTAGCGATGATCGGCCGGGTTGGTTCGATACCCAGCTCAGGATGTGCCGCAAGATGCGTTCGGAGCCGGCGGAGGGCGTAGTGCAGGCGGGATTTGACCGTTCCGACCGGACAGTCAACGACCTCAGCGATCTCCGTCAGGTTCAGCCCGTTCATGTAGTGCAGCACGACCACGAGCCGGTGCTTGGGCCCGAGCTCGTCAACCGCGCCAAGGACAAGCTGGCGAAGCTCGGCCTGCTCCGCGACGTGCGAGGGAGACCCCTCCTCGTTGGCGAGAGGTTCGTTGACCGCCTCATCGAGGGACGACAGGACCAGGCCTTTACGCGGGCGGCGGTTGTACGAAAGGTTGACCGCTACCCGGTACAGCCAGGGCCGAAGCGAATCGTCCGGCTCGAGGCGCGCCAGGGCGCGATGGGCCCGCGCGAACGTGTCCACGACGATCTCTTCCGCGGCTGACGGGTCCTTCGTGATCGCGAGTCCGAGTCGGAAGATTCCGTCGCGGTACCGGTAGAAAAGCGCGTCAAACGCGACGGTGTCGCCATCCCGCGCCGCGTACACCAGATCGTGGTCGGTGCGCGCATCCCCGGCGGCGGGATCGCGTTGGGTCCTCACGGCGCGGACGGGTCCGGCAGATAGCGGCGGATACCGCGAAGCTTGCGTTCGGGACCAAGCCGGTGGTGCTCGACCGCGCCACCCTTCATCGGCGCATGAATGAACTCGGTCGCGCTCGTGGCGAGGGCGACGTGGGTTACCGAGTCCGCCCCAAAGAACATGAGGTCACCCGCTCGGGCCACTTCCACCTTTCGGCCGAGGACCGCCTGTTGATCCGCGTCCCGCGGCAGGGCCACCCCGTTCAAACGGTACACCTGCTGGACGAATCCCGAACAGTCCAGGCCTAGTGCGGTTGTACCGCCCCATAAGTAAGGAACGCCGATGAACGATTCCGCAGTTTTGAGGTAGTCAGCCGCCGTCGGATAGCGGTGCGGCAGCTGGTCGATCTCGACGAGGTCGGTCTCCGCCACATAACCGGACCGCCCACGTCCGAGACGGGTCTCCCGCCACCCGGGAGGGTGTTCGTACGCGATTCGTCGATAGCTTCCGTCGGGCTGTTGGATGCTCGTGTAGATCGGTCTGATGAGCGTCCCGGTGGGGAGACGAGCTATGACCATCCCGTCTGATCGGGGCGCATCACGAATGCTCGCAAGAAGCACCGCGACTACAAACGCCTCGCCATAGCCGCTCAAGATGTCGAGATGGTCGACCGGAACCCAGCCGAAGTACTGATCCGGGCCTTGGACGTATCGCCAATCGCCGTCCTCGCCGAGCACGCGAACGTTTTCGCCCATGTGGGGCTGATCGACGAGCTCGGATTCCGTCGAAGGCGCCGCCCGCAGATCGGCGATGTCGCGCTGCACGATCGCGGTGTGCGGCCACACCATGGCGACCCGCGTCGAGGCGCGGACTAGGTCGGTCGCTGCCACTTGAGCTTTGGATTGCGCGCGGCGGTGACCTCGTCGAGCCGCGCGAGCGGAGCGTGCTTCGGCGCGGCCTTCACCGACGCCGGATCGGTCTTCGCGCGTTCGGCGATGCGGATCATCGCGGCGGCGAACGCGTCGAGCGTCTCGCGCGGCTCGGTCTCGGTGGGTTCGATCATGAGCGCCTCGGGGACAACCAACGGGAAGTACACCGTCGGCGGATGGAACCCCTCATCGATGAGAGCCTTCGCGATATCGAGCGCCGACGCGCCTTGCTTCTTCTGGCGCGAGGCCGAAAGCACGAACTCGTGCATGCACGCCCGGTCAAACGCGACGTCGAAGTGCTCGCGAAGCTGCGCGAGGAGGTAGTTGGCCGCGAGGATCGCGTCGTTCGAGGCCTCGGCCAGGCCTTCCTCGCCGAGCGTGCGCATGTACGTGTACGCGCGAACGAGCACGCCGAAGTTCCCGAGAAATGTCCGCACCCGGCCGATCGAGTCCCCAAGACCGGCCGGCGGTTGGTCGTCGCGCGCAGTGTCGAGGTGATAGCGGCCCTGCTCGTCGCGCACGATCCAGGGCTTTGGGAGGAACGCCCGCAGCGGCTCCTTCACGCAGAGCGGACCGGCGCCGGGCCCACCCGCGCCGTGAGGTGTCGAGAAGGTCTTGTGCACGTTGATGTGGATGCA
>VBDV01000160.1 GCA_005882765.1 Chloroflexota bacterium
GATCCTTCGCAGCTCCGCGCGCTCCTCGGCGAGGTCGAGCTTCGCGAGCTGCTCGACCAGGACGCGGTCGCCGATCTCGAGCTCTCACTCCAGCATCTCGTTCGCGAGCGGGCGGCGCGTCACCCCGACGGCGTCCACGAGATGCTCCTGCGTCTCGGTGATCTGACCGCCGAAGAGATCGGAAGCCGCAGCGCCGAACCCGCGGCCGTGGAGGATTGGATCTCGAAGCTCGTCAGCGAGCGCCGCGTGCTCGATGTTCGGATCGCCGGCGAGCGCCGCTTCATTGCGGCTGAAGACGCCGGCCGCTATCGGGACGCGCTCGGTGTGGGCCTTCCGCTCGGGCTCCCTGCCTCTTTCCTGACGACCGATGACGCCGACCCGCTCGTCTCGCTGTTGCGGCGATACGCGCGCACCCACGGACCGTTCGTTGCCGGTGATCCGGCCCGCCGTTTCGGCCTCGCGGAGGCTCCGGTCGTCGAGGCGTTGCGCCGGCTTGCCGCGGCGGGAACGGTCGTGGAGGGACAGTTCCGCCCGGGGCAGTCGGGCGCCGAGTGGGTCGACACGGGGGTGCTCCGCACGCTTCGCGGACGATCGCTGGCGCGCCTTCGCCGCGAGGTTGAGCCGGTCGACCAAGATGCGCTCGGCCGGTTCGCCGTCGCCTGGCACGGCATCGATTCCGGCGAGCGCGGGCAGGCCGCGCTCCTCGACGCGATCGCGAAGCTCGAAGGCGCGTTCGTGCCGGCGTCGGACCTCGAGACACGGATCCTTCCCGCCCGCGTCGCCAAGTACGACCCCAGGGACCTCGATGCCCTGCTCGGCTCTGGTGCCGTCATGTGGATGGGTGGCGGCGCCCTCGGCCCGAAGGACGGGCGTGTCGCGCTGTTCCTCGCCGAGCATTTCTCGCTGCTGCGGCCGGCTCCCGATACGCGCCCTGACCGTCCGATCCACGATCGCCTTCGCGAGGTGCTGCAGGCGCGAGGCGCGTCGTTCTTTCCCCAGCTCCTGGCCGCGGCACGCGGCGGCTTCGCGCCGGAGCTTGGCGACGCGCTGTGGGACCTCGTCTGGGCCGGCGAGGTCACCAACGACAGCTTCCACGCGGTACGCGCGCTGCTCGCGCCCATTCGCCGGTCGCGCCGAACCAATTCAGTCGGTCGCGCGATGCATGTGCGCAGCCTCGAGCGCTTCACGGTCCGCGACGACGTTGCCGGACGATGGTCTCTGACCGATGCCGCCGGCGACGCGCCGATCACCCCGACCGAACGCGCGACGGCCCAGATCCGGCAGCTGCTCGAGCGGCACGGGGTTCTCACCCGCGAGATCGTTCGGTCGGAAGGGACCGGCGGAGGGTTCGCGGCGGCGTACGGCATCTTGAAGGCCATGGAGGACGCGGGCCGCATTCGGCGCGGCTACTTCGTCGCGGGCCTCGGCGCCGCGCAGTTCGCGCTGCCCGGTGCTGTCGATCGACTTCGCGCCGCGCGCGAGCGGACCGAAGAGCCGCACGCCGTCGTCCTAGCCGCGACCGATCCGGCAAATCCGTACGGCGCGGCCCTTTCGTGGCCCGAGCGTCCCGAGGGCCGCAAGCCCATGCGCACCGCCGGTGCGCTCGTTGTCCTTGTCGATGGCCGGATCGCTGGATGGCTTGGTCGCGGCGAAGAGCAGCTCCTCACATTCGTCGCCGACGAGGCGGACGCCGAGCCAACCCGCAAAGCGCTCGCGACCGCGCTCGCGGCGGAGGTTGGTCCCGACCGCAGGAGCACGCTCTTCATCCAATCGGTCGACGGAGCGCCGGTGGATGAGTCGCCCATTTCGGACGCCCTTCGCGAGGCCGGCTTCGCGCGGACGCCGCGCGGCTATCTCCGGCGCGTCTCGCGCGCCTAGGGGATGCCCGAAGGCGACACGATCTTTCGCACCGCGACCGTACTGCGCCGCGCGCTCGCAGGACGCATCGTCACCGGGTTCGAGCTCGTCGCGCCCAAAGTGACCCCGGCCGCGGCACGCCGGCAGGTGGTCGGTGGAACGGTGAAAGCAGTCGACTCGAACGGCAAGCACCTCCTCATCACGTTCACGACCGATGGCGAGGATGTCGTCCTCCACACGCACATGCGCATGCAGGGGCAGTGGCACGTTTATCGTCCGGGCCAGCGCTGGTGGTTCGCGCCGTCGAACGCGCGCGTCGTCATCCGCACGGCTGATTACGTCGCTCCCTGCGAGACCCCTCCAGTGGTCGAGCTCATGACCGCGCGCGAGGTCGCGCTGCATCCGGTCATTCCCGAGCTCGGGCCGGATGTGATCGCCGACCACTTCGATCTCGAGGAAGGCCTGCGCCGCCTCCGTGCCCAACCCGAGCGCGACATCGCGACCGCCTTCCTCGACCAGCGCACCCTTTCGGGCATCGGGAACGAGATCAAGAACGAGACGCTGTTCATCACTCGCACCTGGCCGTGGACGAAGATCGGCGAGATCGACGACGACGAGCTCCGCCGGGTCGTCCTGGCCGCGCGCGAGCTTCTGCGGCGAAATCGCGACGGCGGGCCGCGGCGCTCGCGTTTTGTGCTCGATCGCCGGCAGCTCCGCTCCGTGCAGGAGCGGCGGGGCATGCCGTGCTACGAATGCGGGACGCCGATCGACGTCGGCTTCCACCCCAACGAGTTCCGCAGGAGCTACTACTGCCCGACCTGCCAGCCGGCGCCGCGGCCCGCCTAAGGCCTGGTTAGCGAGCCGACATGACGACAGCGCCTGACGTCGAACGTCTCGTGAACCTCCGCGCGGCGAAGGACCTCATGGACCGCTCGTATTCCGAAGAGCTGGATCTCGACGCGATCGCGGGCGAGGCCGGGTATTCGCGTTTCCATTTCGTGCGCTCTTTTCGCGACACCTATGGCCGAACGCCGCGCGCATACCTTTCGGAGCGGCGCATCGAGCGGGCGCGGGAGCTGCTCCGCACCGCGAATCTGACCGTCACCGAGATCTGCTATCTCGTCGGGTTCTCGAGCCTCGGCTCGTTCAGCGCGCGGTTCAAAGAAAACGTCGGCGTTTCGCCGTCGGAATACCGCGAGCATGAGATCGCCCGTGGCGGGCCGCCGCCCATCCCGGGGTGCTTTGTTCTCATGTGGAGCACGCCAACTCCGCAATTGCGAAGAAGCCGTCGGCGCCAGGACGGCCATATCGTCGACAGGACCATGAGTCGGAGGGGTGAGCCATGATCACAGGCCTTTCGCACACCACCGTCTGGGTGCTCGACCAGAATTCGGCGAAGAAGTTCTACACCGAGAAGCTCGGCTTCGACGTCCGCGACGACACCGTGATGACCAATGAATACATGCCGGGAACGAGTGGATTCCGCTGGCTGACCGTCGGACCGAAGCAGCAGCCCGATCTCCGCATGCTGCTCGCAGAGCCGAAGCCGCCGATGGTGGATGAAGAGGCCGCGAAAGCGATCCGCGCGCTCGTGGCGAAGGGCGCGTTTGGCGCTGGTGTTCTGGATACCGACGATTGCCGAAAGACGTACGAGGATCTGCGTAAGAAGGGCGTGCAGTTCCTTCAGGAGCCGGCCGACCGGCCGTACGGCGTTGAGGCGGTCTTCCGGGACGACTCAGGGAACTGGTACAGCCTCACCGAGCGGAAAGGGCGCTAGCGCCGGAAGAACGTCGGCGCACGCGCTATGCCGCTTTCTTGAGCTCCTGGACCACTTTGCCGACAGCGTCTTTCGCATCGCCGAAAAGCATCGCGGTCTTTGGGTCGAGGTAAAGGTCGTTGTCGATGCCCGCGAAGCCCGGCTTCATCGAGCGCTTGATGACGATGATGTTCTGGGCCTTGTCGACGTCGAGGATCGGCATGCCGTAGATGGGCGAGCCGGGATTCGAGCGTGCCGCCGGGTTGGTCACGTCGTTCGCGCCGATGACGAGCGCGACGTCGGCGCGCTGGAATTCAGGGTTGATCTGGTCCATGTCGAAGAGCTTGTCGTACGGGACGTTCGCCTCCGCGAGGAGCACGTTCATGTGACCCGGCATTCGTCCGGCAACTGGATGGATCGCGTACTTCACGTTGATGCCCTTCGATTCGAGCAGATCCGCGAGCTCGCGCACGCTGTGCTGCGCCTGCGCGACCGCGAGTCCGTAGCCTGGGACGACGATCACGTTCTGCGCGTACGAGAGGAGGATCGCGGCGTCCTCTGGGCCGATCGAGCGAATCGACCGTCCGTCTTCCCCCGCGGCCGGTCCGGTAGTCCCCGCGGCGGTCGCGGCGCCGAAGGCGCCGAAGAGCACGTTCCCGAGCGAGCGGTTCATCGCCTTCGACATGAGCCGGGTCAGGATCGTGCCCGAAGCGCCCACGAGCGTGCCAGCGATGATCAGCAGCTGGTTGGCGAGCGTGAATCCGGCCATCGCGACCGCAAGTCCGGTATACGCGTTGAGGAGCGAGATCACGACCGGCATGTCCGCTCCGCCGATCGGCATCACCAGCGCGACGCCGAAAGCGAGCGCGAGGATGCTTACGCCGATGAGGATCACCATCGGATCGAGCGTCGTCGTCCCGAGTGAGGAGGCCACAAGAAGGAGCGCGAGGAGAACGATCGCCGCAGCCAGTCCCCCCGTCACGAACTGCTGGCCCGAATATCGGAAAGCCTTTGGGCTGACGATCCCTTGCAGCTTTCCGAACGCGACTGCGCTTCCCGAGAACGACACCGCGCCGATCACCAGGCCGAGGAGCGTCGCCACGGTCACCCCGAAATCCGGCATTCGTCCCGAATCGAGCTCGCGGGAGAACTCCAGGATCGACACGAGCGCGGCAGCCCCGCCGCCGGCGCCGTTGAACAGGGCGACCATTTGCGGCATCGCGGTCATCTTCACGACCCGTGCGCCTGCGAATCCGGCGACGCCTCCAACGGCCATGCCCGCGAGGATCAAGGGGACGCTCCCCTGCGCGTCCTGCGCGAAGAACGTGGCGACGACGGCGATGAGCATCCCGGCCGCCGCGATGCGATTGCCCTGGACCGCGGTCGTCGGTGACGAAAGCCCTTTCAATCCCAGGATGAATGTGACCGCCGCAATGAGATAGGCGATCGGGATGAGTGTCTCGACGGTCATTCGGTCTTCCGTGTTGGCCGCTGCTTGAACATCGCGAGCATGCGGTCAGTCACGACGAACCCGCCCACGACGTTCGCGGTGCCGAGTACGACCGCAAGGAATCCGAGCACGCTGCCGATCGGACCTGGTATCGCGCTCGCGACCAGCATCGCGCCGACGATGACGATGCCGTGGATCGCGTTCGCTCCGCTCATGAGTGGCGTGTGGAGCGTCGACGGTACCTTGGAGATGACCTCGAACCCGACGAAGATCGCCAGGATGAGGACGTAGGCCGCGATGATTGCTTCGTTCAAGCGGGAACCTTCTCGCCGATCGCCTTGCGTGTCGCGTCGTGCACGACCTCGCCGTCCTTTGTGATCACGGTGCCGCGGATCACCTCATCGCTCATGTCGAGATTTAGCTTGCCTTCTTTCGTGATCATCAACCCCAGCAGGCTTTGGATGTTGCGCGAGTACATCTGGCTCGCGTGATACGGCATCGTCGACGGGATGTTCGTTGTCCCGTCGACGCGAACGCCGTCCACGTCGATCACCTTACCGGCCTCGGTGAGGTCGGTGTTGCCCCCGGTCTCTGCGGCGAGGTCGACGATCACGGAACCGGGCTTCATCGATCGGACCATGTCCGCCGTGATGAGCTTCGGAGCCGGCCGGCCCGGGATCGCCGCGGTCGTGATGACGATGTCGTTCTCTTTGACGGCCTTCGCGAGGAGCTGGACCTCTCTGCGATGAGCCTCCTCAGACAGCTCCTTCGCGTATCCGCCCGCGCCCTCGCCCGTCTCGCCGAGATCGACCTCGAGGAACTTCGCTCCGAGCGATTGCACCTGCTCTTTCACAACTGGGCGTGTGTCGAATGCCTCGACGACAGCGCCGAGCCGGCGCGCCGTGGCGATCGCCTGCAGGCCGGCGACGCCCGCCCCGATGACGAACGCTTTCGCCGGCGCGATCGTGCCCGCCGCGGTGGTCAGCATCGGGAAGAACTTGGGGAGCGCCGCCGCCGCGAGCAGCACGGCCTTGTAGCCGGCGACCGTGGCCTGCGACGAGAGCGCGTCCATCGGCTGCGCGCGCGTGATGCGCGGGATCGCGTCCATCGAAAGCGCGGTCACGCGCCGGCGGCCGAGCTCACGCACCAGGTCGTGGTTGCTGAGCGGCGACAGGAACGCGATCAGGACGGCGCCCTGGCGCAGTCGCGCCAGCTCCTCGTCGGACGGCTTCGCCACTTTCAGGACCAGCTCCGCGTCCCATGCGTCGCCGATGGTGCCGCCAGCTTCTGTGTACATCCGGTCGGGGAAGCTCGAGGCCTCACCCGCGCCGCGCTCGACGATCACCTCGTTCCCGCTCTTGGCAAGGCGGCCGACCGTCTCCGGCACAAGGGCGACGCGCCGCTCGCCGGGCGCGGTCTCCCGCACGACACCGATCCTCATGGAACGAGGAAAAGCCTAGCGGGAAACGGCCGCGGGCGTCTCCGACGTCAGCTCTTTGACGCGGGGTAGGACCTCGGTGCCGAGCCGTTCGATGCTCTCGGTGTCGAACGGATCGGCGAACGCGAGGATGAATCCCTTCACTCCGACCTTCCAGTAGGCCGCGATCTTCTCGGCGATCTCGTCCGGACCCCCGATGAACGGCTCGGGCGGGGACGTCATGCCGTGCCGCTCGACGATGCGATCGAGCACCCGCTTCGCCTCGGCGCCATCCTCGCGGACGACGCACCACTTACCGCCGACTGCGGTGATCTCGTTCGGATCGCGCCCGACGTCCTCGCAGTGCTTGCGCAGCACCTCGAGCTTATGGGCCATCTGCTCGGTCGTTCCGTAGCCATGCCACATGTCGGCGTACCGCGCCGTCGTGCGGAGCGTGCGCTGCTCGCCGCCGCCGCCGATCAAGATCGGCAGTCGCTCCTGGACCGGTCGCACCAGTACCTCGGCGTTCACGAGCTCGTAGTAGGCACCGGAGTGGGTGACGCGCTTGCCGTCGACGAGCTGCCGGATGATCTTGGCCGCCTCCGCGAAACGCGTGGACCGCTCGGCGGGCGTCCCCAGATCGATCCCGTAGGCGTTGTGCTCGAGCGCGTTCCACGCTGCGCCGATCCCGAGAATCGCGCGCCCGTTCGAGATGTTGTCGAGCGTCGTCGCCATGTTGGCGAGCACCGCCGGATGGCGATGCGTAACTCCAGAGACGAGGCAGCCGATGCGGACGTTCTTCGTCAGCGCGGCGTACGCGGCTTGGAGCTGCCAGCCCTCGAGGTTCGGTCGATGAAGGTCGCCGTTGATCGAGTAGAAGTGGTCCCACACCCAAAGCGAGTCGAACCCGAGCCGGTCCGCGAGCAGCGCGTGCTCGCGCAGTGATTGCCACGTGGTGTTCTGCGGCCAGAGGTTGATTCCGAGCTGCATGGACAAGCGCATCCAGTATCTACACTTTCGCCGTGTTCCGCGCCGCGCGCAGCTCCCTTTCGCTTTTCGTCGTTATCGGTGCGCTGGCCGTCCTCTGGGAGGTCGTCAAGCTACTCGGAGGCGATCCGAGCGAGGCCTGGACCCCTCCGTTCCAGTGGACCGTCGCGAGCGATCTCAACATGCCGCACGTCTGGGACATCGCCGCGTCGTTCGTTCAGCCGGCGCAGCGCAATGGGCCGCCGCTCGGGCTCGTGCTGGTCAATGCCGGGATCTTCACCTTCCGAGAGGCGTTCGGCGGCTTCGTCTTCGGCGCGGTGCTGGGGCTCGCCTTGGCGATCGTCTTCGTGCACTCGTCGCTGCTCGAGCGCGCGCTTGTTCCGTACGTCGTCGCGTCGCAGACCGTGCCGATCATCGCGATCGCGCCCGTCCTGGTGATCTGGCTGGGCGGAGGATGGCTCGCCGTCGCTCTGATCTCCGCGTACCTGACATTTTTCCCGGTGACGATCGCCGGCCTGCGCGGCCTTCGCTCGCCCGATCCGCGCGCGCTCGAGCTCATGCGCTCGTACGCATCGTCGTCGCGCGACGTCCTGTGGAAGGTGAGGCTGCCGGCGGCCGCGCCGTATCTCTTCGCGGCCTTCAAGGTCGCGGCGACCGCGAGCGTCGTCGGTGCGATCATCGGAGAGCTGCCGTCCGGCATACGTGACGGCCTCGGCGGCGCGATCCTCAACTTCAACCAGTTCTACGTGTCGGGTCCGCCGAAGCTCTGGGCCGCGATCATCGTTGCCGCCATCGTGGGCATCGGTTTCTTCGCGCTCGTCCGGGTCGCAGAGACGGTCGTCCTCCGCGGGCGCGTCGCACCGTCGGACGCATGAGCGATTCGATCGTGCGTGTCCGTGGCGTCGACAAGGTCTTCGGCGCCGGCGCCGACAAGACACCCGCCTTGCAGCACATCGACCTCGAGATCCCGAGGGGCGCATTCGTCTCGCTCATCGGTCCGTCGGGATGCGGCAAATCCACGCTCCTGCGGCTCATCGGCGATCTCACCCAGCCAAGCGCAGGAACGGTCGAGGTGAACGGCAAGACGGCGCACCGCGCGAGGCTCGACCGCGACTACGGCATGGTCTTCCAGGCGCCGGTCCTCTTTGATTGGCGCACGGTCCAGGGCAACGTCGAATTGCCGCTCGAAGTGAGCGCGAAGGACCGGTCCGCTCGTGCGGATCGAGCGAAGGCGATGCTCGCGCTCGTCGAGCTCACCGGGTTCGAGCGGCGCTATCCCTGGCAGCTCTCCGGCGGGATGCAGCAGCGCGTCGCGATCGCGCGCGCGCTCTCGTTCGAGCCGGCGATCCTCTTGATGGACGAGCCCTTCGGCGCGCTCGACGAGATGACCCGCGAGCGGCTGAACATCGAGCTGTTGCGGATCTGGAAGCAGACCGGGACGACCATCGTGTTCGTCACGCACAGCATCCCCGAGGCGGTCTTTCTCTCGACCCACGTCGCTGTCATGTCGGCGCGTCCGGGACGGATCATCGAGCTCATCCCGGTCGATCTTCCGCAACCGCGTAACGACCTCACCCGCGAGGACGAGCGCTACTTCGGCTTCATCACGCGTGTTCGTGAGCGACTGCGCGGCCGCGAAATGGGCCGGCCCGGCGCGGCCGAGGTCGCCGCGAGTTGACCAGGCGGCTCGCCTACTACGTCCCCGCCGTCGCTGTGTTCGTCGGAGTCCTCGGGCTCTGGGAGCTCGTCGTGCGCGCGTTCGGTATCCAGCAGTTCCTGCTCCCTCCGCCGAGCGCCATCGCGTTCGCTTTCGTGGAGCACTTCGACGAGCTCACGACGGTCGGCCGCAACACGCTCGTCGAGGCGGTCGGTGGCCTCGTGATCGGCGGCGTGGCGGCGCTGGTCGTCGCCTTCGCGACGGCCCGTTGGGTGACCGCAAGCCGCACCCTCCTGCCCTTTGCGATCGCGGCGAACTCGGTGCCGATCATCGCCTTCGCGCCGATCATGAACAACTGGTTCGGGATCCTTAACCCTCTCTCGAAGATGATGGTCGTAGCCGTCCTGGTGTTCTTTCCGATCATGATCAACACGCTCCGCGGGCTCACGCTCGTGGATCAGGCATCGCTCGAGCTCATGCGCTCCTACGCGGCGAGCGAGCTGGCCATCTTCGCGAAGGTGCGAGTCCCGAACGCGCTTCCGTACATCTTCACCGCCCTGAAGGTGAGCGCGACGCTCTCGCTGATCGGCGCCATCGTCGCCGAGTACTTCGGCGGATCGCGGTCGGTCCTGGGGCAATTCATCATCACCGAGGCGGCTTTCTTTCGTTTCGCCAATGCCTGGGCGGCGATCGTGGTCGCCTCGGCCGTGAGCATTGCCTTCTTCCTTATCATCCTCGCGATCGAGCGCGTCGCGATCCCGTGGCACGCTTCGGCCCGCATCGCCGACTCGTCGTAACGCGCTCCGGTCACGCGTGAGGGAGGTTGCCATGCGAAGCGCAGGTCATCGTTCGCTGTCGTTCGCGATCGTCGCGATCATGCTCGCGGTCTCGTGCAGCGGTACCGGCACCGGTGGTGGTGGCGGCGGACAGCTCACCAAAGTGCGCCTGCAGCTCCAGTGGGTCGCGCAGTCGCAGTTCGCGGGCTACTACGCGGCGCTCGACAAGGGATACTTCAAGGACCTCGGTCTCGACGTCGAAATCAAGCTCGGTGGGCCCGACATCGTGCCGCAGCAGGTCGTCGCGTCGGACGCGGCCGAGTTTGGGATCGCGTGGGTCCCGAAGATGCTCGCGTCACGTGAGGCGGGCGCGGACCTCGTGAACATCGCGCAGGTTTTCCAGCGGTCGGGCACCCTCGAGGTCTCCTTCAAGGAGAAGAACATCACCAAGCCCGAGGACTGGAAGGGCAAGAAGGTCGGGACGTGGGGCTTCGGGAACGAGCCCGAGCTCTACGCCGCGATGCGCAAGGTCGGGATCGACCCCGCGAAGGCGAGCGATGTCAACATCGTGGCCCAGCCATTCGATATGTCGCTTCTTCTCAACGGGCAGGTCGATGCGGCGCAGGCCATGATCTACAACGAGTACGCGCAGGTGCTCGAGCAGAAGAACCCGAAGACCGGACAGCTGTACACGCCGGCCGACCTCAACGTCATCGATTTCAACCAGGTCGGCACGGCGATGCTTCAGGACCACGTCTTCGTTCGCGACTCTTGGCTCAAGAAGTCAGGCAACGAGGACATCGCAGCGAAATTTCTCCAGGCCTCGTTCAAAGGCTGGGTGTTCTGCCGTGACAACCAGGGCCAGTGCGTCG
>VBDV01000131.1 GCA_005882765.1 Chloroflexota bacterium
TCGAACGGCGGGCTGACGATGACCGCCTGCGTCGCGATCGCCGTCTCACGGAGCGTGCTGGCAGGCCGTACCCAAGCGCGATCGAGCGACGGAGTGATCAGAAGGCAGGACGCGCCCCGCCGTAGGCGCGGAAGAGTCTCGACGAGCGTCTCCTGGAGCGTCCGCGTGCCTCCGGCATGCACCTCTGCCAGGTACTGCATGAGCTTGCCGAATTGTTTCGAGCCCCGATCGGGGTGCAGCACCTCGGCGCGGTTGCCGTTCGTGACGAGACCGACGTTGCGGTGACCATCGAGCGCCTTGCGCACCACCGAGGCGGCCACCGTGACGGCCCGCTCCTCGGTCGAGTCTTCGCCATCGCCGTGATGCCAGCGGCCATCGAGGTCGAGGTAGATCCAGAGGTCGGCGGTGCGGTCGAGCTCGAACTCCTTGACGTGAAGGCGCCGGTGCCGCACCGACGTTGGCCAGTGGATCCGGTTCATGGCATCGCCTGGCCGGTACTCGCGGATCCCCATGACCATCGAGGTGGACTGCAGCGAGCGCTGCCCCGTAAGGACGTTCCCTTCGAGCAAGGATCCCGGGAGAGTCCAGAACGGGAGCTGGACGACCCGCGGGTAGACGAGAAGGAGCGCCTCCGAGGGGATCCGCGCTTCGGTCGCGAAGAGCCCGAATGGGTCGCCACTCCGGAGCACGATCGGACCGAGCCGGAAGCGGCCGCGCCGCTGGGCTTTCGCCAGCACCTTCCATTTGCGCGTCTTGCGCCCACCGATCGAAAGCACACGGCCGGGGAGAGGCTCAGGCCAGTTCGACTTCTCGAAGACCTCGAGCCAGAGCTTCCCGAGGGAATGATCGTTCGTGAGCTCGTACGCGAGCTCGATGGTGTCGCCGAGGTGTGCATAGGACTGCCCGAGGGTTCGCTTCACCGAAAGCCCCTCGAGCGTGAGCCGCGAAAGGATCGACATCACGATGAACACGAACAGCACGAGATACGAGAGGTACGAGAGGAGCTCGACCCCCGTCGACACGGCGACGATGAAGAGAACGAGCCACAGGACCGCGAAACGCCAAGGCTTCAAGGCCCTACGCCCGCAGCGCTTGGCCGGAGGTCGACTCCACCGGGACCGAAGCCAGGATCTCGGCAATCACTGTGGTCGCGGCGAGGTCCTTGAGCCGCGCCTGGGGCTGAAGGATGAGCCGATGCGCGAGCGTCGCTGCCGCGAGCGCCTTCACATCGTCCGGCAGGACGTAGTCACGCCCGTTCATCGATGCGTATGCCTGGGCTGCCCGCGACAGCGCGAGCGATCCACGAGGGGAAGCGCCGAGGTACACGTCGGGGTGCGATCTCGTCGCCGTGACCACGTCGACGACGTACTTCTTTACCGACTCGGCGAGGTGTATCTCGCGCGAGGCCGACTGGGCTCGCAGCAGCTCCTCTGATGAGAGCACCTGGTCGATCGTCTCGAGGGGGTGGATGATCCGCTGCGCGTCGAGAATGGCGATCTCCTCGCGGCTTGTCGGGTAGCCGAGCTGAATGCGCATGAAGAAACGGTCGAGCTGAGCCTCAGGGAGCGGGAAGGTCCCCTCGTACTCGATCGGGTTCTGGGTCGCCATGACGAGGAACGGCTCCGGCAGCTGGTACGTCGTTCCATCGACCGTCACCTGGTGCTCGTCCATCGATTCCAGGAGCGCCGACTGCGTCTTCGGGGTGGCCCGGTTGATCTCGTCGGCGAGGACCACCTGGCTCATGACGGGACCGGGCCGGAACTCGAACTTATTGGTCTGCTGGTTGAAGATCGAGACCCCGGTCACGTCGGATGGCAGGAGGTCCGGGGTGAACTGGATGCGGCGGAAGGAGCATCCGAGGGACCTGGCGAGAGCCTTGGCGAGGACGGTCTTCCCGGTCCCCGGGACGTCCTCGACGAGGATGTGGCCGCGGCAGAGGAGCGCCACGAGCGCGAGCTCGATCTCGTGGTGCTTGCCGAAAATGACCCGCTCGACGTTCTCGACCACGCCGTTGACCTTCGCCGCGAGAGCTTTCTCCACCGTGCTACTTACCCCTCTTCGTTGAGTTTCCGCGGCTGCTTACTCCTGAGTATCAGGGCTTCTCAGATAACAACGTAGGAAGACCCTAAGTTCATATACGGGCTAGCGACCTTGGCAGTTCCCTCATGGCCGGCCGCGGTGGGCAGGTCCGAGCCGGCAAGGGGCTGAGCAGCGCCGGGGTCTTCTTCGCTCGGCCCCGGTGGGACCGCGATACACCGCCGTGTAGGGGCCGCTCGCTCAGAAGACCCCGACGCTGCTCAGCCAGACGGCGGGTGTCCACCCGCGCGCGCCATGTGCTATTTGCCTAGCGCGGCTCGCATGACCGCGGCTCCGAGTGGCGCTGCCGTTACTCCTCCGTCTGGCGTGTTCTCAACGATCACGGCAACTACCACAGCCGGATTTTCAGCCGGGGCGAAACCAACGAACCAACCGTGCGGAGCCTCGCCTGGGCGGTTTTCGGCGGTGCCGGTCTTTCCGGCAACGTTCACGCCGGGGATCTTTGCGCCAAAAGCGAAACCGCCCTGGCCTGAGACAGCCCCGACCAGCATCGTGGTCAACGTCTTCGCGGTTGCCGGCGAGATGACTTGGCCCTGGGGGCCGGGCGCGATCTGACGGACGACGTGGCCCTCGGCGTCGCGGACTTCGGTCGCGTAGTGCGCGGTCGGCATGACACCGCCGTTGGCGATCGTCGCGTAGATGAGGGCCATCTGGAGGGGCGAAACGAGGAGCTCGCCCTGCCCATAGGACGTATCGGCGAGAAGGGTCGGCCTGTCGATCGAACCAGAATCCGAAAGCTGACCCTTCGCGGCTGGCAGATCGAGGTTCGGTGTCGACCCGATCCCGAAGCGTTTCGCGTAGTCGGTGAGCTTCGCGCCTCCGATCTGCAGACCGACCTGCGCGAAGTAGATGTTCTCCGAGAGACGGAAGCCGTCGGACATGTCGAAGAGGCCATGCGCATGTGACGCCGAGCGCACGAAGTAGTCGCCCCACGACTTGTCGGCCTGGTAAGGGTCGTCCACACGCAGCTTCTTGGTCGGGTCCAACCCGTTCTCGAGAGCCGCCGCCCCGGTAACGACCTTGAAGATCGAGCCGGGTGGGTAGAGACCCTGCGCGGCGCGATTCAGGAGGGCGTGGTTGGGGTCGTGGCTCAACTGGTCGAAAGCGGCATCCTGCTTGGGCGGGTCGACGACTTGATTCGCGTCGTAGGCCGGGACGCTGACCGAGGCGAGTATCGCGCCGGTCCGCGGGTCGAGCGCAACGATCGCGCCCTTGCGCCCGCCGAGCGCGTCGGCCGCGGCCTTCTGGATCTTGAGATCGATGCCCAGCACGACCTGTCCCGCGGGAGCGCGATCGCCGAGGTAGCGCGCTTTCCAGATCGAGACTGGGTCGGCCGGATCCTGGCCGATGAGCGAGTCGGCGTACGCGGCCTCTATGCCGGAGAGGCCGAATTTTGCTGACGCGTACCCGACCACCTGCGCGAGCGTCCGATCCTTGTAGGAGCGCGCGAAGCCGGAGTCGGTTTTCTCGCTCGTCGCGATTGGCGCGCCGTTCCGGTCGACGATCGCTCCGCGAGGACGATCGTTCGTCGCCGCGATGAGACGCGGGTTGAAGGGATCGTTGGCGAGCTGGTCGGACGCGAGGACCGTCCAGTAAGCAGCGCCGATCGACGTCACGAGGAACGCGAGCGCGAGCGTGAGCGTGAGGGCCCGGATGTTCGCGCTGATCGGCGAGGTCATGACGGTCCTCCACCCCGCATGCGGTCCGAGATCTGCGAGACCCGCATGAGGATCCCCACGAGCATCCAGTTCGTGACGAGCGACGACCCGCCGTACGCAACGAAGGGAAGGGTGATCCCGGTGAGTGGTATGAGCCGGAGATTTCCACCGACGATGACGAGCGTCTGCAACGCGACAATGAATGACAGGCCGGCCGCGAGGAGCTGCAGGAACATGGTCGGCGCGCGGAGCGCGATCAGCATTCCGCGATAGAGGAACACCAGATAGAGGGCGAGGAGGGCGATCGCCCCCGCGAGCCCGGCTTCTTCGGCGAACGCATCGAAGACGAAGTCGCTCCAGACGATGGGGATGCGGTCGGGCATGCCGTTGCCAAGACCAACGCCGATCAGGCCGCCGTTGGCGAGCGCGTACAGGCCCTGAATCAGCTGGTATCCGGTCCCGAACCGCAGGTCTTCATCGAACGGCCGGAGCCACGTGTCGACGCGAGCCTGCACGTGGCCGAACAGCTGATAGGCCACGATGCCGCCGAGGACGAGGAGAACGAGCCCGATGATCGCGTAGAACGCCTCGCCGGTCGCGAGGAAGAGCATCGCGAGGAAGATCCCGAAGAAGAGCACGGTCGCGCCCATGTCCTTCTCGAAGACCATCACGAGCATCGCAATGACCCACATGGCCACGATCGGCACGAGGTACGGCACCGGCGGCACCGGGAACGGCCCGATGCGGCGCTGGGCGTGCGACAGCACTTCGCGGTACTCCTCGAGGTAGGCGGCGAAGAAGATCACAAGCAGGATCTTCACGGCTTCCCACGGCTCGATGCTCCCCGGCCCGACTTTTATCCAGATCCGCGCGCCGTTGATCTCTCGGCCGATGACCGGAAGGAGCGGCGCGATGAGCAGCAAGACGCCGAGCAGCGCCCACGTCCACTTGTATCGGGCGAGGGCGGTGAGGTCGCGCGGCACGACGATCGTGGCCGCGAAGGCTCCGGCCGCGATGATCGACCACGAGAGCTGCTGCAGGAGGAGGTCCGACGCGAGCCGCTGGACCAGCACGAGTCCGATCGCGGTGAGTCCGGCGGCGATCGGCAGAAGGATCTGGTCGCCGCGAAAGCGGATGCCGACGAGGAAGACGTGTAGGGAGAGCATCAGGGCGAGGAACACGAGGGGCACGACGACCGCCGTGGGTCTGAATGACGCCGTCTCCGTCGCGAGCACCGCGACAAAACCGGTGATCGCGATCGTTGCGACCCAGATGAGCAGCGCAAGCTCGGTGAAGCGGCCGCGCCCGAGCGGGACGGCCGCCTGGGCGCGCATCACTGCTCGAGCCTGAGAGCGACGCGGCCGATCGCGAGCTCGTCGCCGTACTGCAGGCGCTCGCGGGAGCGGACGACCTCGCCGTTCACGACGGTCCCGTTCGTGCTGCCGGCGTCTTCGACCCACCATTCTCCGTCGGCGAACTCGACGAGCGCGTGCCTCGCGGAGGCGGCCTCGTCGTTGATCACGATGTCGTTCCCGGCGTCGCGGCCAAGCCCGTTCACCGCGCGAAGCGGAAGCCGGTCGCCGACGCGGAACGCCCCGCGCACCGTGCGCTGGACGACTAGATGCGCGAGGCCAGTCGGGCGGGCCGCGATGGCGTTCTCGGTGGCGAGCGAGCGTTGCAGCGAGCTGAAGACGCGGATCAGGAAGAGATAGAGAAGGACGAGGAAGAGGATCCGGACGCCCCACAGGAGGACCGCGAACGTGATCTCCATCAGTCGGTCGCGCGGAACTGAAGCTCGACACCACCGATCGAGAGACGGTCTCCGTCGGCGAGCACGACCTCGGCGACGCGCCGGCCGTTCACGTAGGTGCCATTGGTGCTCTGGAGGTCGTAGAGCGTGTACCGCCCAAGGCGGAGCCGGATCTCGGCATGTTTCCGCGAGACCCTGCGGTCGTCGAGCGTGATGTCGTTCTGCGGGTCGCGTCCGATCGCAAGCGGTTCGGCCCCAAGGACGATGTCGCGGCGGTCGTCGCCTTCGCGCACGGTGATGGCGGCCTTCGGCGCACGCGGCTTCTCGCGGAGAAGCTTCTCGCGGTCGAGGACCATCGTGTGGCCCGACTCGACCGCACCGAGCGCCTTGGCGTCCGGTGAGACCTCGTCGCCGGACGCGTCGACGAGCGCGCACGAGACTCGCAAGTCCCCAGGGGGCAGGTCATCGTCGCGCTCGATCTCGACCGTCGGAAACGCAAGGAGCGTGTAGTTGCGGTCGCGCGCCGCCCCCAGGACGGCCTCGGAGAGGTCCTGCTCGAGGCTCCGGCGGTATTGCTCGAACTGCGCGAAGTCCGAGGGCGAGAGCGACACGACATAGGAATTGGGCACGAAGGTTTTGCTGAGGGAGATGGTCTGGTGCGCTTCCATCGCGCGGATCACGCGTTTGGCGATCTGGACCGGCTGAAGCTTCGCGCCGAAAAGGCGGGCGCTCCAGCCCTCGATGAACCGACTCGCGAATGCCTCAAGCCGTTCCACGCGTCTTCATGACCTCCGCGCCGAACAAGATGATGACCGCTGTGACGTAGATCCAGGTAAGAAGCCCTGCCGCGAACGCGAGCGGCCCGTACGCCGCGAACAGGGCGAGCGCTCGCGTGAAGTAGCCAAACGCCAGCTTGGCGACCTCCCATAGCACGGCCGATACCAGTGCGCCCTGCGCCGCCGCTCGCCGTGAAGGCCGGTGGCGTGGGACGGCGCGGTACACGACGAAGAAAAAGACGAAGCCGGCGAGAAGGCCCGCGAGAGGCGAGAGGAGCCGCACGCCGACCCACACGAGGCCGCCGAAACCGGCGCCGATGAGGACGTCGGAGACCGCGGCGGTGCCGAACGAGAGACCGAACGAGACGAGTGCGAGCACCGCGAGAGCGGCGACGAATCCCGCCGCCTCGAGGTGTCCACGGACGAAGCTGCGCCGGCCCTCCCGGCCGAGAACCGCGGCGAGGGCGCGATCGAGCGAACCGTGGATCGCCATCGTCGAGAAAACGGTGCCGATCACGCCGATCGAGAGCGAGAGCGCGCGGCCCTGCACGAGCTCGCGCGCGATCCGCGTTTCTTGCGACGTCGCCGATGGATACACCTCGCGGAGAAGCTGAACGAGATCGCGCTCGGCGCGATCCGGTCCGTACACGAACGCAAGGATGCCGACGAGGAGCGCGAGCAGCGGGATGAGCGCGAAGAAGATCTGGTACGCGACAGCGCCGGCGAGAAAAGGGCAATCGTCGGCGGCGAAGCTCACGATCACGGCCCGACCGCGTGCCACCGCGCGGGCTAGGATGACCCCTCGCTCTTCGGAGAGCTCTGATCCTTTGGCTTCGCCTTGGCCCCGGACTTCGCGTCCGGCTTCGTTTCGGACTTGCTCTCGGACTTGGTCTCGGACTTCGTCTCGGATTTGCTCTCGCTCTTGTCCGCAGGGCGGCTGTCCGTCTTGTACCAGCCGGATCCCTTGAAGACGACCGCCGCCGGCGCGATCAATCGGCGCGGTTTCTTCCCGCAGTTCGGGCATTTCGCGACCGGCTCGTCGCTGTACGACTGCACCTGGGAGAAGGAATGGCCGCAGTGATCGCAGTGATAGTCGTAGATCGGCATCGCTCGCCTATCATCGCAGCCGGTGGCGGCCGAGGTCATTCCCGCAAGGGTCCGCGCATCGCCCCGCCGTCGGCTTCCAGTCGAAACGATTCAGGCTTGGCTCTTCCTCCTGCCGGCCGTCGTCATCATCGGCGTCTTCAAAGTCATCCCTGCGATCGCGGCCTTCTACATGTCGCTCTTCAAGTGGGACGTCATCCAGGGCGCGTTCCGCGGTCTCGGGAACTACACCGACTGGCTCTACGACAGCGCGCTCCGGAGTCCAGATTTCTGGCGCGCCTTATCGACGACCTTCGCCTACGTGATCTTCACGGTGCCCCTGGAAATGGCCATCGCGCTCGTCCTCGCGTATCTCCTCTTCCAGAAGATGCGGGCCCGCGGCCTCTACCGGACCCTCTATTACCTGCCGTACGTGACGTCGTTCGTCGCGGCGGCCGCCGTCTTCGTATGGGTCTTCAATCCGCAATACGGGCCGGCGAACGAGGTCCTCGGACTCTTCGGGATCGGAGCGCAGAAGTGGCTCGAGGAGCCGAGCGGGATTTTCGAGCTCGCCGCATCCGCGTTCGGGATCACCCTGCCGGCGTGGCTCGCCGGTCCCAGCCTCGCCCTCCTTGTGCTGTCGCTCGTCACGGTCTGGCACTACCTGGGCTATCAGATCGTCATCTTCCTCGCTGGACTGTCAAACATCTCGCAGGAGTTCTACGAGGCCGCGCGACTCGATGGCGCGAGCGAACGCCAGATCTTCACCAAGATCACACTCCCGCTTCTCTCGCCGACCACGTTCTTCGTCTTCACTGTCGCGTCGATCGGTGTGTTGCGGTCGTTCGACTCGGTCTACGTCCTCACGAACGGCGGGCCGCTCGACACGACGCGCACGGTGACCCTCCTCGTGTTCCGAACGGCGTTCCAGCAAGCGCAGTTCGGGCTGGGCTCGGCGCTCGCGTTCATCCTCACGCTCGTCATCCTGCTGTTCACGCTCATCCAGTTCCGAGTCCTGGGAAGGCGCGTGCAATATGGCTAGGGCCATCCCGCTGGAGCGCGGCCTTCCGCGGTTTTCGGCGCGACCCCGCATTGGCACCATCGCGAAGCACGCCGTGCTGATCGCCGTCGCCGTGCTCGTCGCGTACCCCTTCTATTTCATGCTCACGAGCTCGTTCAAGGACGTCCTCGAGGCCGCGCGCACGCCGCCGACGATCTTCCCGACCGAGTTCCATCCCGAGAACTACACCGACGCATGGAACCGCGCACCGTGGGGCCGGTACTTCGTCAACACGATCTTCGTGTCGGTGACGGTGACCGTCCTCGAGCTCGCCACCGCGTGCCTCGCGGCCTACGCCTTCGCGCGCATGCGGTTCCGCGGCAAGACCATCCTGTTCACGGTGTTCCTCGCGACGCTGATGATCCCCGCCGAGGCGACGCTCATTCCGAACTATGTGCTGATGAGCCCGAGCCGGAACGGATGCCTGGGCCTCCCCTGCCTGGGCTGGTTCGACAGCTACCAGGTGCAGATCGTCCCGTTCATCGCGAGCGCCTTCTCAATCTTCCTCATGCGCCAATTCTTCCTCTCGATCCCGAGCGAGCTCGCCGACGCGGCCCGGATCGACGGCGCCGGTCACCTTCGATTCCTCTGGAGCATCGTTCTGCCGCTCTCCGTCCCGGCGCTGATCACGGCCGGCCTCATCACCTTCCTCGGCTCGTGGAACGCGTTCCAGTGGCCCCTCATCGTGACCTCGAAGCCGGACTTCCGGCCCGTTCAGGTTGGTCTGTCGGGGTTCCGGCAGGAAGCGGGGTCGAGCTACCATCTGCTCATGGCAGCGGCCACTTTCGTGGTCGCCCCCATCGTTGTGCTCTTCCTCGTCGCCCAGCGCTACCTCGTGCAGGGCATCGCACGCACGGGCATCCGGGGGTGAGAGGGATGCGTATGTCACGTAGGAGGGAAGACCCATGCGGGTAAAGGCGACGATCCTCGCGACGATGATGCTGGTGAGCGCCGCATGCAGCGCGGCGGCTCCAGCACCGCAGCAGTCAACGGAAGCGGACATCACGCTCTCGGGCCCGGTTTCCATCACGCTGTGGCACGCCCTGAGCGGTCCCCAGCAGGTGGCCCTCGACGCGATGGTCAAGAAGTTCAACGAGACCAACGGGAAGGGCATCACCGTCACCGCCCTCAACCAGGGCAACTACACCGTTCTCGGCCAGAAGCTGATGGGCGCGATCCAGGCCGGAAGCCTTCCCGAGCTCGCGCACGCCTACGAAAGCAACGTCGCCGACTACATGAAGGCGGCGACGGTCGTCGACCTCGGCCCGTACAAGGACAGCAAGACGAACGGCCTTTCCAAGGCGAGCCAGGACGACATCTACAAGGGTTACTACGACACCAACATCTTTCCGCAGTTCGGCAACCAGCTCCTGTCGTGGCCGTTCACGAAGTCCCTCGCCGTCATGTACGTGAACGAGGACATCCTCAAGGAGCTCGGCAAGCCGATCCCAAAGACATGGGACGAGTTCGAGGCCACGGCGGCAGCCGCCGTGAAGAAGGACGCCTCGGGCAAGACGACTCGCTACGGCTTCGGCTTCACCACCGACGCCTCGTACTTCAACGCTCAGGTCTATTCGCGCGGAGGCAGCCTCATGGCGGCGGACAACCAGACCGTCGCCTGGAACAGCACGCAGGGTCTGCAGGTCCTGCAGATGTACGACCGGATGAACAAGAACGGCAGCGGGTACACGCCGGCCGGCTTCGACTGGCAGAACGATCTGCCCGGCGGCAAGCTGCTCTTCTACTTCTCGACGACCTCGTCGATTCCGTTTCTCAAGGACATCGCCGACAAGACGGGCGCGAAGTGGAGCATCGCCAACCTGCCTCAGGCAGACACCGCGAAGCCCAAGACCGTCCAATTCGGCGCCAATGTTGCGATCTTCAAGAGCACGGCCGAGAAGCAGCTCGCATCGTGGCTCTTCATCAAGTGGATGAGCGAGACCGACCAATCCGCGCAATTCGCGGCGACCTCGTACTACATGCCGGTCCGGAAGTCCTCAGCTGACGCGCAGATCCTCAAGGACTACTGGGCCAAGGTCCCGCAGGGGAAGCAGGGATTCGACCTTATCCAATACAGCTCGCCCGAGCCGAACGTGCGCGGGCAGCAGGACGTGCGCAACGTCGTCAGCGACATGATGACGTCCGTCCTCGCCGGAAAAGCGACGCCGGACGCCGCCATCAAGGCCGCAGGAGACAAAGCGAACGCGATCTTCAAAGACAACCAGTAGCTCACGCCGGAACTGAACGAAGCGCCGGGACTGTCAAAGCTCCGGCGCTTCTGTTTGGGAGAGGCGACGCGGGTCCTGTCCCGGGGGACCGGGGGTGCAGCGCCGGGGTCTTCTTCGCTCGGCCCCGGTGGGATTGTGATGGACCGCCGTCTAGGGGCCGCTCGCTCAGAAGACCCCGACGCTGCGCAACCCGCTCCCTCGCGTGCCATCCCGCGTCGCCTACTCTGCGCGCAGCCTTCTCCTACCCGCGGCGCTTCCTCATTTCGGCTTCCAAAAGCTTCATGCGGTCTTCTCGCTCTTTGAGTTTCTTCTTTTCTTTCTCGACGACGTCCTTGGGGGCCTTGTCGGCGAAGCCGGGCTTCGCGAGCAGATCTCGTGAGCGCTGAAGCATGTGCCGCGCTTCTTCGACGTCTCGTTCGAGTCTCTTGCCGTCTTGCGCTTCGTCTTTCGCGATGGCGAGGCGAATTTCGATCGCTCGCACGACGGCCGCCGCACCGTCGCCACCTGATGCGAGGCTGACCTCGCTATGCGTCAGCTCGCCGATCGGCTTGAGCAACTCCCGGACGGCTTTCGTGTCACCCGCGAGCGATACCTTGGCGCGCGCGGATGGATCGAGCCCGCCCTCCTGTCGCAGGTTGCGGATCGCGCGGACGACGTCGATGAAGGCGCCGAAGCGTTCCTCCAGCGCGAGATCACGCTCGCCCGCCTTCGGCCACGGGGAGACCACGAGCGACGCGATGTCGTCGGATTTCCCGGTGCGCTTCCAGAGTTGCACCGCGATCGTCTCGGTGAGGAAGGGCATCGACGGATGCAGGAGGCGCAGTGACCGGTCGAGCACGTACGCGAGCGTGCGCACGGCCTCGGTCGCGTCCGAGCCACGCAGCGAGGGCTTTGCGAGCTCGACGTAGAAGTCGGCCAGCTCATTCCAGATGAAGCTCTCCAGCGCGACGAGGTACTCGCCGAAGAGATAGCTGTCCACCAGGCGCGTCGCCTCCGCCACCGCGGCGTCGGTGCGCGAGAGGATCCACCGAGCGGCCTCGCTCTTCGGATCGGGTCGCTGATCAGCGGTGTGACCCCTGAACGCCTCCGGGTGCTCGTCCACCTGCTTCAGGACGAAGCGGCTGATGTTCCAGAGCTTGTTCGCGAAGTTTCGCGCGTGATCGAGCTTGTTTTGCGAAAGCTGGGAGTCGGCGCCCATTGCGATGCCATGGACGAGCGCGTAACGGAGCGCGTCGGCGCCGTACTCCTGGATGAAGTCGACCGGGCTCACCACGTTGCCGAGGGACTTGCTCATCTTCACGGTGCCGACGCGCACCAGACCGTGGAGATACACCGTCTGAAAGGGGATCTCGCCCATGTGCTCGAGCCCGAGCATGATCATGCGGGCGACCCAAAAGAACAGGATGTCGTAACCAGTCTCGAGAACGCTTCCTGGGTAGTAGCGCTCGAGGTCCGGCGTCTTGTCCGGCCACCCGAGAGTGCTGAACGGCCAGAGTCCTGACGAGAACCATGTGTCGAGCACATCTGGGTCCTGATAGATGTCATCCGAGCGGCATCGGGTGCAGCGCGTCGGATCCGGTGCGTCCTCGTCGGGCACGATCACGTTGTCGCAGTCGCGGCAGTACCACACCGGGATGGAGTGGCCCCACCAGATCTGGCGCGACACGGACCAGTCCCGGATGTTCTCCATCCAGTTGAAGTAGATCTTCTCCTGGTACTTCGGGAGGATCGTGATGCGGCCATCGCGGACGGCGTCGATCGCCGGCGGTGCGAGGCGATCCATGCGCACCCACCACTGCTTCATCACGAGCGGCTCATCGACGGTCCCGCAGCGGTCGTGGACCGCGATCGCGTGCGTGATGGGCTCTTCCTTCACGAGAAGGCCGGCCGCGCGCAGCTTCTCGAGCATCATCGTGCGACCGGCGTCGCGGTCCGGACCGGCGAGGGGTCCCGCGGCCGGCGTCATCATCCCGCGCTTGTCGATCACTGAGAGCACCGGAAGGCCATGGCGCTGGCCGATCTCGAAGTCGGTCTGGTCGTGGCCGGGCGTGATCTTGAGCGCACCGGTACCGAAGGCGGGATCGACCGCCTCATCGGCGATGATCTTCACGCGCCGCTCGACACCTGGGACGAGCACCTCTTTTCCGACGTATGACTTCCATCGCGCATCGTCCGGATGCACCGCCACCGCGACGTCGGCCACGATCGTCTCCGGACGGGTCGTCGCGACGATCACCGGAGGTGTCCCCGGCGGCATCGGGTCAGCCCACGGGTAGCGGACGTAATAGAGCGTGTCGGTCCGTTCGATGTGCCGCACCTCGAGATCCGAGTAGGTCGTCTGATCCCGCAGACACCAGTGGACGATCCGATCGGCTCGGTAGAGATGACCCTTCCGGTGCAGGCGGATGAAGTGAGTGCGCACCGCGCGCTGATGCGCCGGCTCCATCGTGAAATGCGGGCGGGACCAGTCGAGGGAGCATCCGAGCATTCGCAGCTGCTTCTCGATGCGGGGGCGGTAGTGGTCCATCCACTTCCACATCTGGGCGAGGAACTTCTCGCGACCGAGCTGCTGGCGGGTGATGCCCTCCTTCGCGAGCTCGTTCTCCACGACGACCTGGGCGATGATCCCGGCGTGGTCCGTGCCCGGCATATAGAGCGTCGGCTCACCACGCATCCGGTGGTAGCGAGCCATGAGGTCCTCGTACCCGCCGAAGCCGAGGGCGTGGCCCAGGTGCAGATCGCCGGTGATGTTCGGAAGCGGCAGCATCATCACGAAAGGCTTCTTCGCGTTTTCGTCGGGCGTGAAGAAGCCCGAGCGCTCCCACCACTCGTAGAGATCGGCTTCGACGGCGGCCGGCCGGAAGTTCTTCTCCGCGAGATCGAGCGCCGACTGCGGCGGTCCTTCGTGAGTCGCCATCAGCTCCTAACTCCTTCGCGCAAACAAAAACGCCGCCTCGTCCAAGGACGAGCGGCGTCGTGGTACCACCCTGGCTTCGCACGGAAGCGCTCTCCGTGCCTCATACCGCTGTACCGGGCGGACCCGATCCGGCTCGCGGGCGACCTTCCGAACCTCTCGCGCGGCACCCTTTCACCCGTCAGGCGCCTTCTCTATCGGTGCGAGGCTCGTACTCCTCCCGGTCGCGGCCGGTAACTGAACAGGATAACGAAGATCGCGAGAAGAACGACAGTCGTGGCGAGAGCCACAAGCGTCGCGGCCCCCTGCGTCGACGAGGTCGACAGGGCCGCAGCGCGGTCCGCAGGCAGGGGCGCGGCCTGGTAGCCCGCCACTGCCGGGGCGACCGAGGCCGCGGTCGCAGCCGGGCTCGCCGCATCCGACCGGCCGAAGTTATTCGGCGCAGCGAACGTCAGGCCGATCGCGGCGGCAACGATGGACAGGGCGAAGCCGACGCGGAGTAGCAGGTTCCCCATGGATACATGATGGGTGCACGACCGATGCCGTGCTTTGAGAGCGAGTGTCGGCTAGGCGGGCGTGCGTTTCCGGGTGAGCTGCTTCTGACGGTACATGGCGCGGTCGGCCGCTTCGACCAGGGCGTCCACGGTCGCCTCCCCGGTCGCGTCGGCCACGCCCCAGGCGATGGTCGGCAGCCGGTGGCCCACGCCAAGGGTGCTGTTGGCGATCCGCTCGGCGAGGCGGCGGACGATCCGCTCGGCAGTGAGGATGGGCGCACCCGCAAAAAGGACGGCGAATTCATCACCGCCGATTCGTGCCACGAGGTCGCCTTCGCGGACCCCGGCTTGCAAAATGGCGCCGACGCGTACGAGCGCCTCGTCGCCCGCCGCATGGCCAAACCCGTCGTTCAGCGCCTTGAGGCCGTTGGCGTCCACGATCGCAACCGACAGCGACGCGCCGTCGCGAGCCGCGAGCTCACGCTCGAGCCGCTGGAAGAAGCTTCGTCGGTTCGGCAGCCCGGTGAGCGGATCGGTCGCCGCTGCCGTCTTCGCCGCCTGATGGAGCTTGGCGACGCGCACCGCGGCGGCGACCTGATGCGAGACCGCCGTGAGCAGGTCCTCGTCCTCACGGCTGAACGCGGCGATCCGCGGGCTCTCGACGCCCAGCGCTCCGATGCGCTCGTCGCCGAGCTGCAGCGGGACACACAGGACCGAGCGGATCTCGGTCGGACCGTAGAAGCGCGGATCGAGACGACCGTCCGCGACGTTCTGAAGCTCGCCTCGCTCGACGACCCACCAGCTGATGCCTTGGCCCTTCGGAAGGCGCTGGCCCACGTACGACCCGGACGGGCCGACCGCGGCGCGGATCACCAGATGCTCGCCGGCGTCGTCGAGGGTGAGGAGGAAACCATTCTCGTAGCCCATTGCGTCGCAGATGATCCGAAGGAGCCGCTCGGCGAGGTCGTCGATGTCCAGGACGGCGCTGATCTCGGAGGCGAGCCGCTGCAGGATCGCGAGCTGACGGCCATGGGTCTGAGCGCTCGCAGCGAACTGCTCGAGGAGCACGCCCGGTCCGGGCACGTCTTCGATGTCCTCGTGGAGGATCCCCGCGATGCGGCGGAGCTGGGCCGCGCCCTGCGCGCGGTCGCGCTCGATGAGCCGCAGGAACGCGTCGACCACAGCCGGATGGAACTGAGTCCCGCGACAGCGCAGGAGCTCGGCGCAGGCATGCTCGACGGTCTGCGCCGGCTTGTACGCACGGCGGCTGACGATGACCTCGAACGCGTCCGCGGCGGCTACGACGTACGCCTCGATCGGAACGAGATCGCCGCCCAGCTCGTCCGGATAGCCGGCTCCGTCGTACCGCTCGTGATGGCTCCGCACGATCGGGACGAGGTCTCGAAGCGGCTCGACCGCGTTGACGATCGACGCGCCGAGGATCGAGTGGCTGCGCATCATGACCCACTCGTCGGCTGAGAGCGAGCCCGGTTTGTTGAGGATCGCGTCGGGCACGCCGATCTTGCCGATGTCGTGGAGGAGCGCGCCGAGCTGGATGCGGCGGACCTGGTCCGCGGTCAGACGCATCTCCTCGGCGATCCCGCGAGAGAGCGCCGCCACCCGCGCTGAGTGGCTGCGCGTGTACGGATCGCGCGCATCGACGGCCGCCGCGAGCGCACGCACCGACGCGAGGTAGAGCTCGCGCATGCGCGCGAGGGCCTCGGCGTTCTCGATCGCGGTCGCAACGAGATTCGCGAGCGTCTGCAGGACGGCCACATCCTCGTCGTCGAGCGTCTTCGGGGCGTCCGCTCCACAGGCGAGGACCCCGACGAGCTTTCCGCGACTCTTCATTGGCAGGTACACCTCACTCGGTGCGCGGGACGGCTCGCCGCTCTGGATGACCAGGCTCGCCGGCCCCGATCCGACCGGCACGCGCGCCTCGGCGACGACGGCCTCGTCGCCACGCGCGTTGATGACGAATTCGAGCTCGTTGCCCCGCTCGTCGTATCGCGCGATCGAGAAGGAGTCTCGTGACACAAGCGTCGCCGCCGCGTCGAAGGCGAGGCGCGCGATCTCGAACGGGTCGTGCACCGCTCCGAGCTGCCACGCCAGGACGTTCAGCGCGGAAAGCCGCCCGATGCGTCGCTCGCGCTCTCGGCGCTCGTTCGCGGCGCGAAGTGCGGTCGAGGCCAGATCGGCGAAGGCGAGGAGCTCTCGGCGCTCGATCGCGTCGAACGATCGGTACGGATCGGTCGTGCCGACGGTGAGGGCCGCGCGTATCTCGCCGTCAAAGATGACGGGCGCGACCATGATCGCGTGCACGCCCACCTCACGGGCGAGCATGCTGATCGGCCGGTCGGGCTCGACGCCGCTGTCGGTCGCGTAATCGCGCATGACGACCAGCTCGCGGGCGACGACCACCTGCCGGAGCAATGGTCCGTGTGATATCCACCCGTGGCTGCGCGCTGGAGCCGCCTTCCCGAGAGCGGCCAGTGACCGGACGAGATCGCCCTTGACCTCATTGATGATCACCCACTCCAGGTCGAAGACCGCCTGCATCGTCTCGGCGATGCGATCGATGACGTCCTCGGGCATGGCCCCGGAGAGCTCGCGAGAAAGAGATTCAAGGCGGCGGCCCTGCTCGATCGTCCGCGCGTTGCGCAGCGCGATGGAGGCATGTGAGGCAAGGCCTTCGAGTGCGGCGCGGTCCTCGCCGTCGAACGGTCGTGTGTCAAGCCGGCCGACGGTGATCGTCGCCGCGAATTCGCCGTGCAGGAAGATCGGGACGCAGATCATCGCTCGCACCCCGATGTCGCGGACGGCCGGGACGGCCGTCGGATCTGTGGCGTAGTCATCGACCGCCACCGTCGCTCGCGTGCGCAGCACAGCGCCGACGATGCCCGTCTCGGCGGGGGCGTGTACACCGACGACGCGCTCGCCCGTGCCGACGCCCGCGGCGATGTAGAACTCCTCGCCTCGGCGGACGTTGATCGTCGCGTGGTGGGCGCTCGCGAGAAGGAGCGCGCTGCGGGCGACAGTGTGGAAGAGCGCCATCGGCTCGGTCTCGGAGGCGATCTCGGCCGCCAGGCGCTCGAGGCTTTTGCCGCGACGGAGGGCGTTCTCGGCTCGGGTCTGCTCCGCCCGATAGCTGTCGACAGTCGCCGAGAGGATGAGGACGGAGATCGTGACGACGAAGACTTCGGCGATGACCTGCGGGACCGGAGTGGGGTCACCGACCGACATGCGAACGGCTTCCATTCCGACGCGCGCGGCGACGTACGTCGTCATCGTGGCGACGAGGCCCGCTCGTCCGAGGCGGTACATGGCGAAGGCTCCGACGGCCAGAACGATCACGAAGGCGATGCTCCGCGGGTTCGTCGCGCTGCCGATCATCCACACAGCGGCCGTTACGAGGTCAGCGATGACGAGATGTACCGGGACCTCGTGCAGCCGCAGGGCATGGCCTCGCTCGCGATCGAGTCGCCAGACCCGAACCGACGTCGCCACGAGCAGCACCAGAGCCGCGGCGGCCAAAGGGACGATCCCCTGCCCACCGAGCGATAGCCAGGCGACCGCACCGACGCACGCGCCGAGGCGACCCACGAGCAGCGGATCGCGCGGAAAAAGCCCCCGCACCCGCCAAGACGATAGGTAGCCTGCTTGTCGGGCAGGTATCAGAAACGTCCGGAGACTGGCCGTGCCTCCCTGGCGCGGCCGGCGCTCCTTTTTCGCTAGGTCTTGATGGTGGGTCCGTCCGTGCTCGGCCGCGGAAGATCGGTGCGCGGCGGTGCGAACACCTGCACCACCTGTGTGGGCTCCTCGAAGACGCGGGCGCCGTGCGCCGTTCCCGCGGGAATCCGGAAGGTGTCGCCCACCATGAGGATGCGCTGCTCGCCGGCGACGACCATCGCGAGCGACCCCTTCACCACCACGCCGAACTGCTCGACGGTGTGCTTGTGGGTCTCGACGATCGTTCTCGGCGCGTAGTCGTAGACGATCAGCGTCGCGTGCTGAGCGTGGACAACGCGGCCCTTCACGCCTGGATGCGGCTCGATAACCGGAAGGTCTCGGGGGCTCGCGTAATAGAGCTTAGGCATGAGTGACGAGCGTTACGAAGCGGTCGCCTCGTCTCCCTCGAGCGAGATCTGCTCGTTCTTCGAGAGGAGGAGCGGCTTCATGCGGCCCTCGATCGAGTCGCCGGTCACGACGACCTTTCGGATGTTCGTGCTCGACGGGATCTCGTACATCACGTCGAGGAGTACCTCCTCGATGATCGTCCGCAAGCCGCGGGCTCCGGTCTTCCGCTTCGCCGCGCCCTTCGCCGCCGCCTGGAGCGCATCCGGCGTGAGCTGCAGCTCCACCTTGTCGAGCGCAAGGAACTTCTGGTACTGCTTCACGATTGCGTTCTTCGGCTCGGTGAGGATGCGCATGAGGTCGCCCTCGTCGAGCGCCTGGAGGGGCACGACGACCGGAAGCCGGCCGACGAACTCGGGAATGAGCCCGTACTTCAGCAGATCGTCGGGCATGACCTGCTCGAGGATCGCCGAGGTCTCCTTGGTGTTGTCGCGGAGCGTCGCGCCGAAGCCCATCGTCTTCTTGCCCACGCGCGCCTCGACGATCTTCTCGAGACCTTCGAACGCGCCGCCGCAGACGAAGAGGATGTTCGTCGTGTCGATCTGTATGAAGTCCTGGTGCGGGTGCTTGCGGCCGCCCTGTGGCGGGACGTTCGCGACCGTGCCCTCGAGGATCTTCAACAGCGCCTGTTGGACGCCCTCGCCGGAGACGTCGCGGGTGATGGAGGGGTTATCGCCTTTCCGCGCGATCTTGTCGATCTCGTCGATGTAGATGATCCCCCGCTGCGCACGGTTGAGATCGAAGTCGGCGGCCTGGATGAGCCGGAGGAGGATGTTCTCGACGTCCTCTCCGACGTACCCCGCCTCGGTGAGGCTGGTCGCGTCGGCGATCGAGAAGGGCACGTCGAGGATCCGCGCGAGCGTCTGCGCGAGGAGCGTCTTGCCGCACCCGGTCGGCCCGATGAGCAGGACGTTGGACTTCCCGAGCTCGACGTCGTCGACCCGGTGGCCCGCGCCCACCCGCTTGTAGTGGTTGTAGACGGCGACCGAGAGGACGCGCTTCGCCTTGTCCTGGCCGATGACGTACTGGTCGAGGATCTCGTTGATGCGGCGAGGGCTCGGGACCTTCGCGCCGAGAGTCCGTGCCTTCGGCGTCTCCATGAACTCTTCGTCCACGATCTCGCGGCAGAGGGTGATGCACTCGTCGCAGATGTAGACGCCCTGACCGGCGATGAGCTTGCGGACCTGATCCTGGCTCTTGCCGCAGAAGGAGCAGCGGTAGGGCTTGCCGCCCTTCGCGGTGGTTGTCATGGTCTAGCGGGCCGCCACCGGCTCTCGAGTTGGCTCGCGCCTGGGCTCTTCGGCCTTCGCGATCGAGATCAGTGACTCCTTGCCCACGAAGATCTCGTCAATGAGACCGTACTCCCGCGCCTCCTCGGCGCTCATGAAGCGATCGCGGTCGACGTCGCGTCGCACCTTGTCGGCCGGCTGTCCGGTGTGGTGCGCGAGGATGCGCATGAGCTTCTCGACAAGCGTTTCTAGCTCTTTGACCTGAATGAGGACATCCGGGGTGTTGCCACGGAATCCGCCGGAGCCCTGGTGGATCATGATCCGCGAGTTGGGAAGGGCGTAACGCTTGCCCTTCGCGCCGGCCGCCAGAAGGACCGCGCCCATCGAAGCAGCCTGACCGATACAGATCGTATTCACGGGGGCCTTCAGGTACTGCATGGTGTCGTAGATGGCGAGCCCGGCCGTCACCACGCCCCCCGGCGAGTTGATATAGAGGTAGATGTCCCGCTCGGGGTCCTCGGACTCGAGGAAGAGGAGCTGAGCGATGATCAGGTTCGCCATCGTGTCCTCGACCGCGTCCCCGATAAAGATGATCCGTTCCTTGAGCAGGCGCGAAAAGATGTCGTAGGCGCGCTCGCCGCGCCCGGACTGCTCGATGACCATCGGCACGTAGTTCCGCGTCGTCAAGAGCACCCTCCTCGCGCGTTGTGCCTGTTCAAAGAGTGTACGGCAGCCAATTGACGCTGACGCGCAATTTCCCGCCGTGATCGCGGTTGCCATTTGGGATCAGAGGTCTGGGCATGTCCACCTGACAGGCGAGCCAGTACGATTCGCGCCGAAGACAGGAAAGAATGCGTAAGCTTCCGCGCTCGCTGCGCTTCTACGTGGCGGCGTCGACCCTCTACGCCGCGGTGGTCTTCTTCGCTGTCCAGTTCATCTACACGTTTCAGCTTACCCAGAGCGGACTGCTCGTTGCCCAGCGGGATAGCGGGGACGTGCTCTCCTCGATCCAGATCGTCTCTTTCATCGTCTGGTTGGGCATCAGCCTCATTGCGGCGGCGGTCATGCATCGTCTCGCCACCGCGCTCGCCGGTGCGAAGACCGCTGAGGAGGAGGCCAAGACCGTCGGCGAGCAGAAGGAGCAGGAGCTTGGCTCGATCTTTGGTCTCTCGGCGGCGATCGCCGGACCGCTCGACCTCGAGCAGATCGGCTCCTATTTCGTCGCTGCGATCCGAGGCGCTTTGCCGGCTGACATGACCCTTGCATTGATCGTGTACGACGACGTTCTCGAGGCGTTCCGCACAGTCGCGACGGACGGCCCGCGCAGCGCGGCGCTCCGAGAGAAGAGCTACTCGAGCGTCGCGCTTCCTGCGGTCGTACGCACGCGCGTGATCGACCACCGGCAGTCACTTCTCCTGGTCGACGATGAGGCGCACCGGGATATGTGGAAGAGGGTCGTGGAGGAGCTGCCGGCTCTCGGGACCGCGAAGTCTTTCGCGGCGCTGCCCCTCATCTCGCGCGAGCGGCTCGTGGGAGCGCTCCTTCTCATCGGCGAAGGGACTGGCGATCTCATCGCGGACAAGGTCCAGCTCCCGATGATCATGGGCCAGTACGTCGCGGGCTCCATACACAGTGCGCTCTCCGTCAAAGAGGCCGAGGCGCGCGCGGAGCGCGAAGCGCTGGTCAATCGGGTCGCGCAGCGCGCCCGAGCGAGCCTCGATCCCGAGGAGATCCTCCGCGGCACCGTCGAGGAGCTCGCGAAAGTGCTGGAGGTCTCCCGAGCGCTCGTCTGCACGGGCGCAACCGAGGACGACCTCGCTGTGTCCTACGAGTGGGACGCGACCGGCGTCGCGCCGGTCGGGATCGGGGCAAAACACGTTCCTGTCGCGCGTCTCGCGGCGCGGCTCGGACGCACCATCATCGTGACCGACGTCCGTAAGGATCGCCGGTTTACCGATCCGCGCGGGGCCGAGGACGTCATCTCACAGGACGTCGTCGCCGCGGCGGCCACGCCCATTCGCGTCGGAGGCCAGCTCGCAGGCGCGCTCTCCTTCTCGCAGGTCGATCGCTCCCGAGAGTGGACCGCCGACGACGTCCGTCTCATCGAGGCTGTGGCGCAGGAGCTCCGGATCGCGATCACCGCGGCCGAGGCCTTCGAGCGCCAGCGCGCCGCGGTCGTCGAGCTCGAGCGCTTGAACCGAGCGAAAAGCGACTTCGTGTCGATCGTCAGCCACGAGTTTCGCACGCCCCTCACGGGCATCCAGGGTTTCTCGGAAATGATGGCAAGCGAGGAGCTAACGATCGACGAGATGCGCGAGTACGCCGGCGACATCAACAAGGATGCCCACCGCCTTAATCGGATGATCACCGAGATGCTCGATCTCGACAAAATGGAGTCGGGGCGGATGCAGCTCCATCGCGAGCGGCTCGATCTGAATGCGGTCATCAGCGACGCGGTCGATCGCGTGCGGCCGAACGCGCCGCAGCACCCGGTTTCGCTGCGGCTCGACCCGCTCGTCGGCGAGATGAATGGAGACCGCGACAAGCTCATTCAAGTGATGGCCAATCTCCTCAGCAATGCCGTGAAGTACTCGCCGAAGGGGGGCGAGATCGTAGTGAGCAGCCGCGCCGAGGGCGGCGCCGCGCACGTCGTCGTGCGCGACCACGGGATGGGCATCCCCAAGGCCTCCCTCGAGACGATCTTCGAGCGGTACGGGCGGGTGGAATCGCCGGAAACGCGCCACATCCAGGGGACCGGCCTGGGCCTCCCGATCGTTCGCCAGATCGTGCACCTCCACGGAGGGACGGTGTGGGCGGAGAGCAGCGTCGGCGAGGGCTCGGTCTTTCACGTCACGTTGCCGCGCGCGGCTGCGGGCACGGCCGCTGCCGAGGCCGCGTCGTGAGCAAGGTCGTCTTCTGCGAGGACGACCCAATGATCCAAAAGCTCGTGCGAGCCGCGCTGCGTTCGACGAGCCACGAGGTGCACGTCGCTGAAAACGGGAAACTGTGCCTCGCCCTGATTGACGAGGTCCGTCCTGACGTAGTCTTCAGCGACGTCATGATGCCCGAGATGGATGGCTTTGGTGTGGCTGATGCGATGCGCGCGAGACCCGCTCTCGCGCACATTCCGATCGTGTTCATGACGGCGTCGGTGCAACGCGAGCAGATCGAAGAGTGCTTCCGCCACGGGGCCGCCGGACACCTCGCCAAACCATTCACGATGACCGAGCTTCGCGCTCGCGTCGCGCAGTTCTTCAAGAACTAGTGCCGGGAGAACGCATCCTCTTCGTCGATGACGAAGAGCAGATCCGCAAGCTGCTGTCGACCTGGCTGACGCGCCACGGGTATGAGATCAGCGTGGCGAACGATGGCTGGGAGGCTCTGAAAACGATTCGCGCGAAGGCCCCCGACCTCGTCATCACCGACGTGAACATGCCGAACATGAACGGTCTGGAGCTCACGCGGCGCATGCGCGCGGACCACCGCACCGCGCGGATCCCCGTGATCATGCTGTCGGCGCGCAAGCAGGCGGACGACGTCCTGAGCGGTTACGCCGAGGGCGCGGACGAGTATGTCCCCAAGCCGGTCGAGATGGCCGTGCTCGAGGCGAAGATCGAGGTCCTGATCAAGCGGTTTCGGACGACGAAGGGCGGCGAGGCAGCCGGGAAGCGTGGCGGCAACGTCGTCCTTTTCCTGCACGCCAAGGGCGGGGTGGGCTGCACCACGCTCGCCGTGAACGCGGCGGTCGCCCTCGCCGCGACGACGATCTATCGAGTGACCCTTCTCGACCTCAACCTCGAATTCGGGAACGCCCCGATGCTGATGAATCTGACCTCACCACGCACGCTCGCGGACCTCGCTGAAAACGCGCACGAGCAGCTCGACGAGACAACGTTTGGGAGCTACCTCGAGCAGGACCGCAGCGGGGTGCGTGTTCTCGCCGGCTGCGACCTACCGGAACGCGCCGAGCTCGTCACGGTTCCCGCGGTGCAGCAGGCGGTCGATCTCCTTCAGAAGCAATCGGACTACGTCGTCGTCGACGCGCCCGCGAGCTTCTCGCAGCATGTCCTCGCCGTGCTCGACTCGACCGACGCGGTCGTGGTCGTGACCGCCGCGCACCTGCCCTCGCTCAAGGCGACAAAGCAGGCGCTCGAGGTGCTCGAGAAGCTCTCCTTTCCGACGGAGCGCACCGTTCTCGTCGTGAACCGGACGAGCGCGGCCGGCGTGGAGATGGACCATGTCGCCCGGTTCTTCAATCGCAAGCCCGACGTCGTGGTCCCGCACACCGAGGCTGCCGACGACGCCGCCGATCGGGGCCGGCCACTCACCGTCCTCCACCCCGACAGCGCCGCGTCAAAGGTCGTGCGCGACCTCGCGGCACGGATCGCGGTCGCGGCTCCTGCGGGCAGGTAGCGCTACGCCGGCTCGCGGACCTGCAGCTCGATCGCGAAGAGAAAGAACGACGAGAACACCGTCTGCATCCCAAGGAGCATCGCGACCAGGGCGAACAGCGCGGGCCGGACCTCATTCAACGGTCCGAAGCCTGAGGCGACCCACGTGGCGGCGATCCCGAAGTCCACGATGAAGCCGACCATGAAGAGCACCGCGCCGGCAACCAGGCCACGCTCGAGGCTGAACACCCGGCGAAGGATGCCGAGCGTGCGATCTGGCGGCTGGAGACGTAGGGTGACGGCGAGCGTCTTCGCGTAGAGGCCGATAGCGAGAATCTGAAACCCGATCAACGTCAACAGCGCACCGAGGACCATGACGTGGATGTCGAAGAGGCGGCCGAGTACGACGACTGGGCCCGGCAGGAGCGCGACGAGCAACACCAAGCCGATGACAAGGAGGGCGAGACCAGGCACGACGAAGAGATGCGTCGGGCTGTAGAGCATCAGGAAGCGCAGGTGCCGCCAGCCATCGGGTATCGTCCGCAGCTTCGAGCGCCCGCCCCGAACGCGGTAGTTCACGGGGACCTCGCCGATCCGCAGACCCGATCGCGCAGCGTTCACGACCATCTCGCTCGCGAACTCCATCCCAGGCATCCGCAGCCGAAGGTCATCGAGCACATCGCGCCGGAACGCACGCATCCCGCAGTGCGCGTCGTCGACGCCGGTGTGGTAGAGAAGGTTGAGCAGCCCTGAGAGAATCGGGCTCCCGATGTGCCGGTGGGTCCACGGCATCGCACCAGGCTCCAGGTGTCCTTTGAATCGCGAGCCCATCACGAACTGGTCCCCGTCTCTGATGCGATCGAGGAAAGCGGGAAGCGCCGCAAAATCGTACGAGCCGTCCGCGTCGGCCATGACGATCACGTCGCCCGCGGCCGCGGCGAACCCGGCCATGTACGCGGCGCCATATCCGCGGCGGCGCTCGCGCACCACGCGCGCGCCCGCGGACGCCGCGACCTCGGCGGACCCGTCGGTGGACCCGTTATCGACGACGATGACTTCGCCGGCGACACCGGCTTCTTCCATCGCGTGGAGCGCTTCACGGACGACGGCGGCAACGCTCTCGATCTCGTTGAGGCACGGAAGGATCACCGACACGCCTTCGTTCACCGGGTGAGGCTATCAGTCGTTACGCGGGCGAAACCCTATGCGAAGGCACCTCATGTCGGTCCTTCTCCAAGCGCCCGCGGATCGCCGACAGACTGAGCACATCCGCGATGTGGTGCGCCGCGCGCGATCAGCAACCTCGCGCTGGCCAGACGCCCGACGATCAGCCACCGCGGCGCTGGGGTTACAACGCGAACGGCATGAGAATGCTAGCGACGAGCGGCAAAAACCGCCCCACGCTATTTCTTCTCGAGCATCGCCCGAAGGGCCTCGCGGCCCTCGGGTGTCGCATCCGACTTCTCAGGCACGATGATCTTCGGCTCCGCCAGCTTCGGCGGACTGTCGCCGTGGAAGTCGAAGTCATCCCCGCCCGCCTTCCTGATCGCCTCGCGCTCGGCATCCGGCGAATCGAGACCGACGAGCTTGTCAACCGTCTTTCGATTGCGGATCGACCGCGCAAGGGACGCGAGAACCGCGGGGGAGCGAAGCGCCTGCGGGTCGACCTGCGCGAGCGGCGACATCGCTGCCTGGGCGGCGAGCTCGTCGCCCGAGACGGTGATGCCTTCCTTGCGGGCGATCGCGTCCAGCACCAGAAGTGACTTCGCGCGCCGCTCCGCGACCGGACGCCACTCTGTGCGGATCTCATCCTCGGTCTTTCGCGCCTGAAGGAGGAACTTCTCCCACGTCATCCCTTCCTGCTTGATGCGCGCCTTCAAATCGTTCACCAGGTGTTCCAACTCGTCCTCGATCAGAAGCTCCGGAATCTCCACGGTGGACGTGGCCATCGCGTGCTCCACCGCTTTGTCGGCCGCTTCGTCGCGAGCCTCATGGAAGGCCGCGTGCGCCAGCTCGTTCCGCACCGCCTTCCGGAGCGCGGCGACGTCCGCAACGCCGACCGTCTTGGCGAACTCGTCGTCAAGCTCCGGCAAGATCTTCTCGGCCACCTGGGACGGCCGGATGCTGAATGTCCCGGTCTTTCCGGCAAGGTCGTTCTCGCTCGCGTCGTTCGGGAAAGTGAGGTCGACCTTTTTCTCGTCGCCCAGCTTCATACCGACGAGGGCTTCGCCGAGTCCCACCATGCCGAGATCTTTCCCGGCCTCGATGTGCGCGTTGCGCGCGAACGGCGGCAGGGCCTTCCCCGGCACGGCTGCGTCAATGTCAACGGTGAGGATGTCGCCGGCTCGCGCCTCGCGGTCGACGGGCCGAAGCTGAGCGTGGGTGTCGCGCATCGACGCGATCGTTCGCTCGACGTCTTCATCGGTGGGCGGAGCGGCCTCGACGGTCGCGCCGTGCGCCAGGTAGTCGCCGAGCGTGACGTCGGGACGCACAACAACGGTCGCGGTGTAGCGGAGGGGCTCGCCCTCTTTGAGCTGCGTCAGCTTCGCATCCGGCCGATCGATCGGCTCGATGCCCTCCGCCTCGACGATCTCTCGATAGGTCTGGTCCATGAGGTCGTCCGCGGCGTCCTCCCAGAGATGCTCCTTGCCGTATGCCCGCTCGTACATTCCCCGCGGTGCCTTGCCGGGACGAAAGCCCGGTATCTTCGCGCGCTGCACGTGCCGCTCGAACGCGGCGTCCGCCGCGCGCGAGAGGCGGTCGGCCGCGACCTCAACATCGAGCGTGACCTTCGATCCAGGCTCTCGGCGGACCGTGTGCTTCACGGATGACGGCAAAGTCTTCGGGGAGTTCTGCATGGAGATACGCCAATGGTAATCGGGTACGCTCGTCGACAGCAGATGTTCTTCTACGAGATCCATGAAGGCGACGAGGAGCTCGGAACAGCCGTCCTCCTCGCCCACGAGCAGCATCTTGAGCCGCTCGAATTCTTCGCGCTCGTGAAAAAGGCGCGGACGTTGCTCGTCGATTCGTTCGAGGAGGATTCGCTTTCCGAGGCGATCGCGAACGAGCTCGCGCGCACGGCCGGCTTCATCCACGTGACCGACGATCTTCTCGTCGCGTCCGTGAACGTGGACGTGACCGAGGAGGGCACGTTCCTCGTCTCCGAGGAGGCCGGCGACCGCAGCGTGTTCCTCTCGAGCGACGACGACATCGAGAACTGACCTGATGGAGCGCGTCGGTTTCGTCGGCCTCGGGATCATGGGCGCGCCGATGGCCCGGAACGCGCTGGCAGCAGGATTCCCCGTCACGGTCACGAATCGGACGCTGGATCGCGCAAAGCCCTTCGAGAAAGACGGGGCGACGGTGGTCCGTACGCCACGTGAGGTGGCCGAGCGATCGGACATCGTCGTGACGATGGTCACGAGCTCGCCCGACGTGGAAGCGGTGACCTTCGGGCCCGACGGCATCGCTTCCGGTGCGCGACCCGAGCTCCTCGCGATCGACATGAGCACGATCAGCCCAGCCGCGTCGCGCGAGATCGCCAAGCGCGCGGCAGCGAACAAGCCGCCATTTCACACGCTCGACGCGCCTGTCTCCGGCGGCGAGCTCGGGGCGATCGAAGCGCGTCTTGCGATCATGGTCGGCGGCGGCGAAGCGGACACCAAGCGCGCGATGCCGCTCTTCGAGGTCCTCGGAAAGACGATCGTTCACATCGGCGATCACGGTGCGGGGCAGGCCTGCAAGCTCGCGAATCAGATCGCCGTGGCGATCAACAACCTCGGTGTATCCGAGGCGCTCGTCTTCGCGAAGGCGCAGGGCATCGATCTCGAGCGCACGCGACAGGTGATCGCGGGTGGTGCGGGCTCATCCTGGGCGATGCAGAACTACGCCCCGAAGATGATCGCCGGCGACTTTCGCCCGGGTTTCATGGTCGATCTGCAGCAGAAGGATCTGCGGCTCGTCCTCGACAACGCCTACGGCGACCACGTTTCGCTGCCGGGGACCGCGCTCGTGCACGCGCTGTATACCGCGCTCCAGCAGGGCGGCGGCGGGCGCGAGGGCAATCACGCGCTTCTGAAGGTCATCGAACGGCTCGCCGGTGTCGAAGCGCGACAAGATCGTTGACCGCACGTTGACCTAGCGACCGGAGAACCAAGCTCAAACGGGTACGGCTGTCCTATTGAGCGTGACTGTCCGTCCCGCCGACTCTTGATACATGGCGGCACGCGTCCTGGTGGTGGAGGACGACGAGGCGACCCGCGGCGCGCTGCGCGCGCTCCTCGACGATGCGGGCTACGTCTGCGACGAGGTCGGCGACGGCGAGCGCGCCGTCGCTGTGATGCGCGATGCGCGGTTTGACCTCGTCCTTCTCGATCTCGGCCTACCCGGAATGTCCGGTGCGGAAGTTCACCGGCAGCTGCGTCAAGACCCGCGCACGCGCTTTCTGCCGATCGTCTTTCTTACCGCTCATTCCGACCGCCAGACCAAGCTCGCCGAGCTCGAGGCCGGCGCCGAAGACTTCATCACCAAGCCCTACGACGCCGACGAGCTCCTGGCGCGAGTGGGAGCGGCGGTGCGTCGCTGGAGCGGGATGCGGAACGTCAACCCGCTGTCCGGGCTTCCTGGCAACGCGACCATCACCGAAGAGCTCGAGACGCGCCTCGCGCGCGGGGAGCATTTCGCGCTGCTCTACGTGGACATCGACCGCTTCAAGGAGTTCAACGACCACTACGGATTCACGCGAGGAGACCGCGTGATCACGATGCTTGCGGAGATCCTGATTCACGCCGCCGGCTCGGACCAGCGCTTCGTCGGGCACATCGGCGGGGATGACTTCGTGCTGCTGGCGCGAGCCGAGGAAGCGGAAGCGCTCGCAGAGGAGATCACCGGACGGTTCGACGCCTCGATCCGCGCGCTCTACGACCCGGATGACCACGCACGCGGCTGGATCGAGGCCCGCGATCGTCGGGGACGTCTGCGCCACACGCCGATCGCCACGGTCTCGATCGGGATCGTGAACGTACCGCCGGGCCGTTTCGACGGCGCGACCGCGGCGGCACGCGCGGCCGCGGAGGTCAAGGAAGTCGCGAAGCGTCGACCCGGTTCGGCATGGGTGGTCGATCGCCGGAAAAGTTGAGCCCCCTTAGGCTAGGTGTGGGCGAGTGATGAAATGGCAGACATTCGAGCTTTAGGAGCTCGTGCTCGAAAGAGCGTGAGGGTTCGAGTCCCTCCTCGCCCACGGTTTGCCTTGTGAGGCGCTGAGGCCGGACGTTTTGTGCCCGGCGTCAGAAGGGTTCGCCGAGCTTCAGCGTTTTCCAGATGCGGGCGGAGTGGCATACATGAGCGAACCTGGTGTGGTGAGGAGCTCTCCCGTCTCGAGATAGGTCTTCAGACCCGAGAGGATCATCGGCCAGCCGCCGAAGAGCTGGTCGTTCGCGCCGTCGCGGAGCCGATCGTGGGTCACGGTAAGTCGGCACGAATCGCCGACCGGTTCGATCTCCCATGTGACCCGCGACGTTCCTTCGCGCTTCACGTCTTCGCTCCAGAGTGCGCGCATGGTCTGGACGAGCCTTCGCGGCGGATCGACCTCCAGGTTCTCGCCTTCCACGAGTGGCCCGTTGCTGGACGGGTGGCTGGTGTCGTATCGCGAGCCCGGCGTCCAGTCCGAGTCGATGTGAACCCCGAAGTTGTACTTGCTCCTGATGTCGCTGTCGGTGATGGCCTCCCATAGGCGCTCCGGCGTGGTCTTGATGTAGATCTCGAATACCTTCTCCACGGGTCCCTCCAGTTTGGTTTTTAGATCGCTGAGAGCGGCGGTCCACGGCTCGGCGTACTTGCTCACCCACCGATCGTGGACAAGCCGAATCGGCACCGGGTTGAGAAAGTGGAGCTTCTCGCGGCCTCGCCGCTTGGTCACAACGAGGCCGGCGTCTTCAAGCTGCTTCAGGTGCTTCATGACGCCGAACCGCGTCATCCGGAACCGCGCTTGGAGCGCGCCTAACGTCTGTCCATCCTCACGGAAGAGCCGGTCGAGGAGGCTCCGCCGGGTCGGATCGGCCAACGCCTTGAACACGTCATCCACTGCGGCCAACTATAGGTGACCGTTTAGTCACATGTCAAACCACGGGAGGACTCGGGCTCATCCCCCGACGAGGTGACGTGGTCCGGAGGGCTGCTGCGTCAACCCATTGATGGACGATCGCGTGGACTTCTTCTGCGCGCGCCCGGACCACCAAGGTCCGGAGCCGACCGATGCGCTAACGATGCACGAAGACCGCTGGGCCTACTGCTCGGCCGGAAAAAGCGAATCGCACGATTGGCAGCCCACCGGGGGCATGTCCCTCGAGGACGTCAAAGGATTCGCGCTCCGTCATCCGATCCGCCGCGTCGATCCGTAACTGACCGCGGCAGCCCACTCGTGTGGGCTCCAGTTGGCCTCGTCCGTGGATGCCAGGCGTCGTCCCGGAACGAGACTGTCCTAGATGTCACGACGCCGCCGGCGGGATGGAGTCCCTGGCCGGCGGCGCGTGCGCATTGGGGGAGGTGGGGTGGACTTTCTGAACGCTCGCTGCGTACAACGTCACTAAATGCGACATGCGGCGGTCTATGTGTCGCAGCGACGTTTCAGTTAACGGATGCTGAGCAATAGAGCCAGCGGATATACCGACGCGCACAACTTTGGGCGCAGGGCGTCCCCGGATCGGGCGGGCGAGCCCGCCCGCATCGCCTGTTACACGGCTAGCGTCTGGCCCTTGCCAGGGTCTTCACGACCGAGCGCGCGACGAGGAGCGCGACGATGGCGACGAGCTGCCCGACGAGGATCGTCCGATTGAGGTCGATCGCGGGCCGCCACTCGGCCTCGCCGTTCTTGATCACCCACGCTCCGGCGGGCCGCGCGCGCACGCCAAAGCCGACGCCCCCGTTCCCGGCAGTATCGCCGCCGCCGCCGCCACCACCCATCACGCTGGCGGCGGGGATGATCGTGATTCCGTTCTCCTGGTAGGGGTCGCCGTATACGCGGCGGACGGTAATGACCTCTTTCGCCTGGCTGATCGCGTCAAGTGCGTTCATCGGAAGACCTCCCCTCGGTCGTCGCCCCGACGATACGCTCCGTCACTTTGGTTAGAGACACGCTGTGCTAGATCGCGAGCTCCATGCCCTCGCGCGCCACGACGACCTCGAGGCGGGGGGCGGTTTCGGTCGCCTTCTTCTGCGCCTCGACGGCGATTCGATCGAGCGCGTCGTCGCTGCGGTCGGGGTCGTGGTGATAGAGAACCAAACGCTTCACTTTCGATTTGGCCGCCACATCGATCGCGCTCGCGATCGTGGAGTGCCCCCACGTCGGCTTGAAGTCGCTCTCCTGGAATTGGGCGTCGTGGATAAGCGTGTCCGCGCCGGTGGCGAGGGCGATCACGGGATTCGGTTTTCCAGAGAACGGATCCTCCGTATCCGTCGCGTAGACGAACGCATGGCCGTCAGCCTCGATCCGGAACGCGAGAGCGGGCGCCGGGTGGAAGATGCTGGCGGCGCGCACGCGGAACCGCCCGATCTGCTCGTCGCTTCCATCCTGCAGCTCGCCGACGGATAGCTGCGCGGGAAGATCGTCGATGTCGACGGGAAAGAACGGATCGTCCATCCCGAGCCCGAGCAGCTCGCGCATCGTCCGGGATTGCTTGGGGCCGCGGATGCGGAGCGACGACTTCGGGTCGTACGCCGGACGGAAGAAGGGAATGCCCTGGATGTGATCCCAATGGAGATGCGAGAGAAGGAGGTCGACGGAGAACGGCCGCGTGCCGCCGCCGTTCATGAGTGCCGTGCCGAGCTCGCGGAGTCCCGTGCCGGCGTCGAGGATCAGAAGCGATCCGGTGCTGTCGCGAACTTCGACACAGGCGGTGTTGCCGCCGTATCGCACGGTGAGCGGCCCCGGCGTCGGGATGGAGCCTCGCGTGCCCCAGAAGCGGATCTTCATCAGTCGCTCAGGAGCTCGGTGCCTGATCGCGCTCGGAGAGGCCCGACTCCGGCGCAGCGGTCATTCCCTCGTCACCGGGTTTGGGCCAGGTGTGCTTCATGGAGTCAAGCGTCCACTCGAGGTCGTGAACGTTGCGGCGCACGGCTGCGACGACGGCCGGGTCGAGATGATCACCCGCCATGCCATCCATGATCTCGAGCGTCTTCTCGAGCGTGTACGCGGGTTTGTAGTAGCGGGGCGCGGTGAGCGCGTCGAAGACGTCAGCCGCCGCGACGATCCGCGCGCCAAGAAGGATGCGCTCCGCCGGCAGGGCGCGGGGGTAGCCCTTGCCGTCCATGCGCTCGTGATGCTGCGCGGCGATCACGGGAACGTCGCGCATGTCCTGAGGGAACACGAGGTGGGCGAGGAATTCGCCGGTCTTCTCTGCATGGACCTTCATGTATTCGAACTCGGCCTGGTCGAGCTTCCCCGGCTTGAGAAGAAACTGGTCGCGTACCGCGATCTTGCCGTAGTCGTGGAGCAGCGCGGCGGCGCGGATCTTCTCGAGCTCTATCCCCTGAAGCCCGAGCGCCCGCCCGATGACCTCCGCATATCGCGTCACGCGCTGGCTGTGACCGGCGGTCTGCTGATCGCGTGCGTCGATCGTGACCGCGAGCGTCTCGATGAGCGTCGTCCAGAGACGCCGCTGCTCGGCGACGAGCTGCGCGTTCTCGACCGCAACCGCCGCCGATGCCCCGAGCGAGCTCAGCGTTTCCTCGTCGTCCGTCGTGAACTCGCCACCCCCGTTCTTGTTCACCACCTGGAATACACCGATGACGCGATCGTTCTGTCCGGTCATCGGGAACGTGAGCAGCGTCTTGGTGCGGTACCCAGTGCGATGGTCGGGCTCGGGGTTGAAGCGGGGGTCCTCGTACGCATCGGCGATGTTGATCGTCTCGCCTGTGGCGGCGACGGTGCCCGCGATGCCGACCCCGATCGCCTGCCGAATCTCGCCCGCGCCTGTGCCGAGGGCGACCTTCGACCAGATCTCAGCGCGGTCGCGATCGACGATGAAGATCGTGGCGCGATCAGCGTCGAGAAGCTGGGTCGTGACCGTCGCCATGTCCCGCAGCAGGGCGTCCAGGTCGGTGATCGACATGAGACGGCGCGTCACATCGAGGATGAGATCGAGCTTGGACCCGGCTGTGACTTTGCGTTCGCCCTTGCGCCGCGGCTGGGTGCGACGGTCGCGCCGCGTCCGGCGCTCATCGGTCATCAGTTGTCGATTGGGATGTGCTCGAGCACCGGCCCCACGGTCTCGGCGATCTGCTCGAGCAGCATCTGGTCGCGCCGTTCGAAGGCGCCGTTGCGCTTGTTCAGCGCCTGGATCACACCAACCACGCTCTGCCCATCGCTTCCCCACACGGGGACGACGAGCATGTTCAGGGTGCGGAATCCGGTCCGCAGATCCACGTTCCGGTCGAAGCGCGCGTCAGCGTAGGCATCCGGTACGTTGATCGTCTCCCCGGTGAGCGCGGACTGGCCCGCGAGGCCCTGCCCCATCGGCAGGCGGATCTCGGTCGCGGTGCGCTGGGCGACGCGAGCCCAGAGCTCCTTCTTCTTCCCGTTGACGATGTACACGGTGCAGCGCTCTGCATCGACGGCCTGCGAACAGAGGTCGACGAGGCCGCGCAGGTAGGCCTCGCGGTCCTTCTGGACGGCGAGATGGCCTAGCT
>VBDV01000161.1 GCA_005882765.1 Chloroflexota bacterium
CACAGCTCACGTTTGCCGGCATACGTGGGCGACGAACTATCGCCGGCGAGACTGCGGTGACCTGTACGACCTCAAGTACGAGGGCGGATGGAGCGATCTGAAGATGATCGGCCGATACGCGCATCAGGGGCCGCTGGCTGAGCGGCGACGAGGCCCGAGCCCGATGGATGCGCTTCTCCGCGACAGGTCGAACGCCGGAATCAGGTCATCGCTCAGGAAATCAGGTGATGGGCGGCTTGTGGCGATCGACGGCGGAAGCGCGTGATTGCGAAGCAATCGCGCGCGGCAGCTGGGGAGGGTGGATTCGAACCACCGATTACCTGATCCAGAGTCAGGAGCCTTACCGCTTGGCCACTCCCCAAAGAGTGAACACGCGAATTATCCCAGAGCAGCCCTGGCCGAGTCGACATCGTCGCGCGCGATCAAGACGAGCGTAAGAAGGAGCAGCGGGGCCACGCCCAGCGCGTAGACGAAACCGCCGCCCATGCTGATGATCGACATCGCGTCGATCGCGAACGCGGCGGCCGTCAATACGAGGGCCGATGTGCGCGAACCGGTGCGTGTTCCGATCACCGCGAGCGCGGGCGCGAACGACCATGCGGCGATCCACAGCAGAGGCGCGGGGAAGAGATCGCCACCCTGCGCGGTGGCGAGGTTCTCCGCGTGACACTCCTGGGCTTCGGGCTGTCCGGGAGCGGCTGTGACGGTGCAGCTCGTGTACGTGGGTCCGAAGAGGATCCACACCCCGAGCGTCACCCCAATAAGAAGGGCGAGTACGGGCGTGAAGCGGGCGGCGCGGCTCACGGCGCGACCCTAGATCAGGATCGCTGCGACGCAAGTCCCTACGCGATGAGTGATTGGGGTCGGCGGTCGTCCTCGGGGCGCCACACGCGGGCGCGCTTGTCCTTTGAGGCGGGGCGCTCCCCCGGCTTGAGCTCGACCTTGCACCACACGTCGTCAACGAGGGCTTCAAAAGAGAAGCGACCCTGGTGCCGACCTTCCAGGGTCGCTACGACGTGATCGGGAGCACGCACCACGAGCGAGACCTGCGCGCCTTCCTTGAGCGCGTCGAGGGCATGCGCGCTGATCGCGATGACGCTCTGGTGCTCGTTCATGATCCGGATCTGAGAAGGGACAATGCCCGCGCTCTCGAAGCGCAGCCACGTGAGCATGTTTTCCTCGAAGACGCGCCACATGAGTGGCACGACGAGGTCGTCGCCGGTCGGAAGGACCGTCGGTTCGTCGTCGACCGCAACGTCCTCGCTCCCAAGCGCACGCGAGTACTCGCCGATCTTCATCCGCGCCTCGTACAGCTGGCGCTCAAGGTGGCGTTGACGCCGCTTCACGCCGAGCTCGTTCGCCTCGGCCGTCGCGCGCGAGTCCTGCGCCCGCTTCAGTGCATCGCGGAGGTTCGCGACGTCGTTCACCGCCCACTCGAACTGGCGGATGACCATGGCGACGCGTTGGTCGGCCTCAGCCTTGAGCTCGTCGGTGGCCGACGCGAGCGTCGTCGCGGCGATGTGCCGGTTCACGCGTGTCGTGAGCCAGGAGAGTGCGGCGCCGGCGGCGAGGCCAACGACGATCCCACCGAGGAGACCGCGAGCGACGCCGTCGACAAACGGAAGGAGGACGAGGCAGAGCGCAAGGGGCGCGATCCACGGCAGGTACCGCTGCGTGCGAACGTGCGGCCGAGCCGTGTGGCGCTCAGCGGCCTTCGAATGCGCGTCACAGAGGGCGCATTCGTGGCCGATCCGGTGCTGTAGGGCTCCGTTCACCTGTCGTCCTCCCGTTCCTGAGCAGACATTCGGGTCCGCCGAGCAAGCGGGCATCACGAAAACGGGGGACCAAAGCGAAGTCCCCCCAGGTGGGGGAGTACGAGGGGGGTAGGACCCTGCCCCTCCCGGCGTACGTGCGCGTAGGCCCTCTTCGTCTCTCGTTACGGGTGCCGGTTCTTTCTACGGTTGCGTGAGCCGGGGGAGTGGGTTTCCCGGCGGAGGTAACTAAAGATGAGGGCCTTGCTGCGACCCCTATTTGTGGGAGCGCTGAGCGTCGCCATCGGGGCGACGGGCCTGTTGGGATCGACTTCTGTGGCCCTCGCCGCAACAGGGCCGAGGATCACTACCTGGTCCGTGACCGCACCTGTCTATGAAGGCGACAGACCGTTTGCAAACGCGACATTCACCGATCCCGATCTAACCGACCAGCACACGGTCGAGATCGATTGGGGCGACGGCACCACCCCCGACACGTACCGGCTGACCGTAGGGGACCGGAGCTTTTCTCTTCAGAAGACCGTTCCCTATGTGAGCGATTCGTCTGGCGCCGCGCTGACCGTGACGATCACCCTCAGCGACGGAATCTTCGCGACAACGCGATTCGTCGGGGTCACCGTGCTGAATGCGGCGCCGTCGATCAGCTCCTTCGCGCTCTCTTCGGCCTCCGTCGAAGCAGGCAAGGCCGTGACGGCGACCGGCACATTCGCCGACAACGGTGCCGCCGACACGCACACCGTTACCGTCGACTGGGGCGATCTTTCGCCGACGACGACCCTGAACCTCGCTGCGGGCGTTTCCTCGTTCACCACGGGTGCGCACACCTACGCGACCTCCGGTGACTTCACTGTCACCGTGACGGTCGCGGACAACGCCGGCGCATCCGCCACCGCGACGTCGAGCGTGAGCGTGCATCAGGCGAACCAGGCGCCGAGCATTGCTTCGCTCAATCTGACGACCGGCGCCGAGGGCGGGAGCTCCAGCCTTGCGCTGACTTTCGCGGACACCGACGCAGCCGACTCGCACACGGTCTCGGTCGCGTGGGGCGATGGCGCCACGTCCGATTCGGGGACGCTGGCGTCGACCGTGACGACGTTCGAGGCGTCGCACGTCTACGCCGACACCATCGCGTACTCAGTCGTTGTCACGCTTGCCGATAGCGCAAGCCACACCGTGACCGCGAGCGCATCGGTCTCGCCGACAAACGTCGCGCCTGTCGTTGGGACCCTTTCGCTTTCGCCGACCTCAGTCGTTGATCACCAGACGTTGACCGTGGGCGGCACGTTCACGGATCCCGGCACGGCCGATACGTTCACGCTCACCATGGACTGGGGTGACGGAACGTCGTCGTCGCAGTCACTTGCGGCGGGGACCCGTTCGTTCTCGGACAGTCACGCGTACAACGCGGCCGGTCCGATCACCCTCAAGGCGACCGTCGCCGACCACGATCTTGGGAAGGCGAGCTCGACAGCGGACCTCGTCGTTCTCCCGAGCAACCACGCGCCCGCCGACCTCGCGGTCCAGGCGACCGCAGACCTCGAGGGCGGTAGCAGCACTCTGAGCGTGTCCTTCACCGACGCCGAGGCGTCGGACAGCCACACGGTGGCGATCACCTGGGGCGATGGCGGCACGGACAGCGTCTCCCTCGGATCCGGCGCAACCTCGGCAACCCCGAGCCACACCTACCTCGACTCGGGCACATACACCGTCGCGGTCACCGTGACGGATGGCGGTGGGCTGTGGGTCGCCGGCGGCACGACCGTGACCGCGATGAACGTGTCACCGTCGCTCTCGAGCCTGACCTTCTCGCCGTCGTCGGTCACCGACCACCAGACCGTGGCCGTGACCGGGACATTCAGCGACCCCGGCACGCTGGACACATACACGGTGCGATTCGCGTGGGGCGATGGCAGCACGTCGCCGGACTCGCTCGCTGCGGGCACTCGCAGCTTCAGCGGCTCGCACTCGTACGTCACCTCAGGCACATACGACGTGATCGTCACCGTCACCGACCGCGACAACGGTGTCGGTACTCAGGACTCGTTCCTGGTGGTGACCGCGCACAACACCGTCCCGAGCGGCCTCGTGCTTGACTCGAGCGTCGCCGGAGCCAACGTCACGATCAACGGCGGCTTCGACGACCCTGACGCTCTGGACACCCACGACCTCGCGCTGACCTGGGGCGACGGTGTCACAACGACGCAGGCCCTCGCCGCCGGGGCGACCACGTTCACCGCATCGCACGTGTACTCGGCGAGCCGCACATATACCGTCAACGCGACCGTCACCGAGCCATCCGGCGCATCGACGAGCGCGACCGCGCAGGTCGCTGTTACCGTGCCGACCGTCAGCGCTTCGGACGTGCTCGATCAGATGTCGGCGCTCGTCCTGAGCTTCAACCTCGATCGAAACACCGAGCGTTGGCTCCTGAAGAAGATCGACGACACCAAGGACTCTCTCGCGTATGGCAACGGGCAGGTCTGCTCGAGCGGCGGCTCACTCGACCGCCTCATGTCGTACGCGCAACGCAATCTGACAAACGACGACTTCGCGGCCCTGAGCGCACTCGCAACGCAGGCGCGGAGCGCCGCGGGCTGCGGCGATGCGAGTGTCCGCACGGGCAAGGCGTCCAAGGCGGTACTCGCGTACGCATCCGACAAGGGCAAGGCCGAGAAGACTGCGAAGACGAAGAGCCACGACCTTCGATCGGCGGGCCACGACTCCCGCTAGCCAACCAAGCCCCCACCTCCCCCAAGCAGCGGCGGGCCGTTCGCGCGGAGAGCGCGAGCGGCCCGCGCGTGTCAGGCTATGGATGGATGAGCGATCGGAAGCTGCCGCGACCCCGGGACGAGCTCGCCCAGTTCCAGCCGTACCGGACGCAGATGCTCAAGGCCGACGTTCGCATAAACGCGAACGAGTGGCCTGAGCCGAACGCCGCCGGCCGCTACATCACTCCGGAGGAGCTGAACGGCGTCCTTCTCAATAGATACCCCGGCCGGGGCGACGAGCTCCGCGAGATCCTCGCGACCCGCTGGGGCACACAACCGGACCGGCTGATCCTTGGTAACGGCAGCAACGAGCTGCTGCTGCAGGTCTTCCTGGTGTTCGGTGGTCACGGCCGAAAGACCCTGCTCTTCCACCCCACGTATTCGATGCACGGAAGGCTGACGCAGCTTGCCGGCGGAACCGTTGTCACGGAGATGGTCGGCCTGCCCTACGAGGTCACGAAGGAGCGCGCGCTCGCCACGATGGCCAAGGCGCGTCCCGAGATCGTGGTGTTCACGACGCCGAACAACCCGACCGGCGGCGAGATCGACGCCGACGTCATCCTCGCAGTCGCGGAAAAGTTCCCCGAGACACTCGTCCTCGTCGACGAGGCGTACTCCGACTTCGCTGGCAAGTCGCTTGTTTCGCGGATGGACGAATTCCCGAACCTGGTCATCTCGAAGACGTTCTCCAAGGTGCTCGCCGCAGCCGGCCTGCGGGTGGGCGTGCTCATCGTCCACCCCGATCTCATGGGGTACTTCACGGCAGCGGCGCTCCCGTACAACGTGAGCACGCTGACGCTCGCCGTCGCTGCCCGCGTCGCTCGTGACGAACAGGCGATCGCGCATCGCCTCGAGCTCGCCAAGCGGGAACGCGAGCGCGTCCTCACCGCGCTACGGCGCGTGCCGGCGATCGATGTCTTCCCGTCGGTGACGAACTTCATCCTGTTCCGCCTCCGGAACGAGAGGCCACCCGACGTCCACGCACGATTCCTCGAGCAGAGCGTCCTCATCCGCGACATCTCTATCTGGCCCGGGTGCGACGGGTGCCTGCGGGCCTCGATCGGAACGCCGGCGGAGAACGACCGCTTCATCGCCGCGCTCGACACCGTCTTCGCCGCACCCGCCGCACGCCGATAGCCGGCGCGGCACTCCTCGTCGACGCGGCCAGCCTCGCGTATCGCGCCTATCACGCGGTTCCCGAGTGGAAGGCTTCCGACGGCACGAACGTGAATGCGGCGCTCGGTTTCCTGAACTTCCTCTCGCGTCTTCTTCCGGATCGCCGCCCGTCGAAGCTCGTCGTCGCGCTGGACGCCGACTGGCGACCCCAGTTCCGGGTCGACGCCATGCCGTCGTACAAGTCGCACCGCGTCGCGGGACCCGACGACCCGCCGGACCCCGTGGATCCGCAGATGAAGATCATCATCGAGCTGCTCGACGCATTCGGAATCTCGATGGGCGCGGCCGATGGCTACGAGGCCGAGGACGTCATCGCAACGATCGCCGAGCGCACGAGCGGGCCGATCGAGATCGTGACCGGAGACCGCGACCTCTTCGCGCTCGTGAAAGATCCGAACGTGCGCGTCCTGTACACGCTCCGCGGCGTGACCGAGCTCGGTCAGGTGGACGAGGCCTACATCCGGAACAAGTACGGCATACCAGGGGATCGCTACTTCGACTACGCCGTTTTGCGGGGCGATCCCTCGGACGGCCTACCGGGTGTGCATGGGATCGGCGAAAAGACCGCGAGCCATCTCGTCGCGAAGTACGGATCGCTCGACGCGATCCTCGCCGCGCCCGATATCTCTGCGACGATCCGCGCGAAGCTCCGTGCCGACGCGGAATATCTCGCCGCCGCGCGGAAGGTCGTGCGCATGGCGCGCGACGCTCCAGTGACGGGCGGCGACGGAACGATCCCGCGCAAGCCCGCTCAGCCCGAGAAGCTGGAGCAGCTCGCGAAGCGGTATTCGCTCGGAGCCGCCGTGGGCCGGCTCATGGAGGCGCTCGCGGCGCAGGGGTAGGAGGCCGCACCGAGGTGGCACGGCCTCCATACCGACTACGGCTCCTCGTGGCTCGAACGGAGTGCTGGTCCAAGCTGGAT
>VBDV01000132.1 GCA_005882765.1 Chloroflexota bacterium
CCCGCTGGATTCGATGTGGTGCTGACCGCGATGTCGAGGTGATTCTCGACGAGTGAGTTACCGGGGCCCAAGATGTAAGTAAGAACGACCAGGTAGAACCGCTGCGTCTGGGCGTCGTAATAGCAGGTCGGGTCAGTGACGTTCGGTCCCCGGACCCCCGTGGTCCGGTTGATCGCTGGCGGGTATTGGAAGAACGAGTTGAGATCGATCGCGTGATTCACGTTGCGCGGATGGCCGGCGACGATGTTCGTGCTCGTGTTGTCTGGGAGCACTGACGCGCCTGAGAAGTTGAAGACGTTGAAGACGTCGTTGACTGCTTCGACGATGTAACCGTTCCCCACGCACATGCCCTGATCGGGCGGTTCGACCGAGAACTGGTTTCCGCCGCGTGAGTAACGCTGCTGGTAGAAGTTCAGTCCCTCGAAGCTGGCGTCGACCCGCGGATTCGACTTCGCCCTCTTAGCAGTCGCGGTCGCGACGCCGCTCGCCGTACCGCGCGCGAGTGATCGATTGATCGTCCCATCGAACGAAGCGGGGTCGGCTTCGCTCGCCTGATCCGGGAATTCGAGCTCGGTACCGCTCCCAGAAGGCGTGAATTCACCGGATGCCGGCGATCCCGTGCCTGCGAGCGCGACCTGACTCGTCACACCGGAGTCTGCGATCGCCGGTGAAGCGGCGGATGCCGCGATGAGCGAAACAAGGAGCGTGATGGCAGCGATGTATGCGATGAATCCTGGCTTCAAGAGCCTTTCCCTCCAACGTGATGCGCCCCCAGACGGAGAGGGATCGCCGCCGACCGCCCAGCCCTCCCCCCAAGCCCGCAAGCGGTAGTCAGAGTTATCACGGCCGGTTGGCTTGTCAAGCGAGGGGGCGGGCTTCTTATTGTTCGTCGGCCGGACGGCGAGCGACGTTTGTCGCGGAGCGCTACTCCCGGCCGGGGGGCGGATTAAATCCTGGCGCCATCCCCTCTGGAGCGATCGAGTGGATGTCACCCCCGGGAATGGCACTGGTCGAGGGGCCCGGCAGAGTCGCGCGAGGCACCGGAGTCGCCGCGGGAGGGGCAGTTGGGGCCGTCGGGTAGATCGGCGCGGGGGCGGGAATCGCTGCATCGCTGTCCGGAATCGCGGTCTCGCTCGGCACGGGATCCGCGGGCGCGGGAGCGGACGAAGCTTGCACAGCTGGGGGGACGAACGCCGGATTCTCGGCAGGCCCGTAGACCGGCGCGGCGGGATCGAACGAGCTACCCATGAGCGTCCGGCTGGCGGCGATACCCACAAGTGCGAGAAGTGGCACGAGCAGGACGAGAAGCGACCGGTTGGACGACAGCGTCGACGGCGTTCGGAGCATCTTCATCGATCTAACGAACGTAGACCCGCGGCGGATATGCCGACGGCGAAATTTCGCGGGGCTCAGCCCGCGAGCGCGTCGACTCCGACCGTGTCGATGAGATGGGTCGTCACTTGCCCTGAGCGGAACAAATCGCTCGCGAGGATCTTCTTGTGGGCCGGAATATTGGTCGTGACGCCGACGATCGTGAATTCATCCAGCGCCCGCTGCATCCGCGCGACGGCCTCGTGCCGGTCACGGCCCCATGCGATGACCTTCGCGAGAAGCGAGTCGTAGTACGGCGGAACCTCGTAGCCCTGGAAGCAGTGCGAGTCGAAGCGGATTCCGGGGCCGGCCGGCGGAAGCCAGCTCGTGAGCACCCCGGTCGACGGAGCGAAGTTCGCCTCCGCATCTTCGGCGTTGATGCGGCACTCGATGGCGTGGCCGTGCACCCAGATCTGCTCCTCGCTGAATGAAAGGAGCTCGCCCGACGCGAGAGCGATCTGCTCTTTCACGAGGTCCATGCCCGTGGTCATCTCGGTGACCGTGTGCTCGACCTGAATGCGCGAGTTGACTTCGATGAAGTACGTCTTGTTCTGCGCGTCGACGAGAAACTCGAACGTGCCGACGTTCCGGTAACCGGAGCGCACGGCGGCATCGACGGCGAGCTTGGCAATGTCCTGGCGAAGGCTCTCGCTGATCGACGCGGAAGGCGCCTCCTCGATCATCTTTTGATTCCGTCGCTGGATCGAGCATTCGCGCTCGCCGAGGCAGATGCCTCGGCCCGATTCGTCCACCGCGATCTGCGCCTCGACGTGGCGCACGCCCTCGAGGCATCGCTCCACGTAGATGCCGTCGTCGCCAAACGATGCGCGCGCCTCACTCGCGGCCTGCGCCCAGAGACGCTGGAGCTCGGACGGCGAGATCGCCTTGCGCATGCCGCGCCCGCCGCCGCCGGCCTTGGCTTTCAACATGACCGGATACCCGATCGCCTCTGCGATCCGCAGCGCCTCGGCGACGCTGCGGACCGGCCCGTCCGAACCCGGGATGACGGGCATTCCCGCGCGCTTCATATCGACGCGCGTTTGCGCCTTGTCGTGGAAAAGGCGCAGCACCTCCGGCGGCGGCCCGATGAAGACGAGCCCGTGATCCTTGCAGACCTCGGCGAAGTCGGCGTTCTCCGAAAGGAACCCGTAGCCGGGGTGGATGGCCTGCGCGCCCGATAGAAGCGCAGCCGACATGATCGCCGGGATATTCATATAGGACTCGCGCGCGTTCGCCGGCCCGATGCAGATCGCCTCGTCGGCGAGATGCACCGGGAGGCTGTGCGCGTCGGCCTCGCTGTACACAGCGACCGACTGGATGCCGAGCTCGCGGCACGCGCGAATGACCCGCACCGCGATCTCGCCGCGGTTCGCGATCAAGACTTTCTCGATCGGTGTCACGAGCGCGGCAACTCTTGTGCGATCGAAAAGACGTTTCCTTCCGTGTCGACCGCCGTGGCGATGCTGATGCCTTCGCCTGGACGGGCCTCGGGACGCTTCTGAATCTGTCCTCCAGCGGCCGCCACAGCTTTGCATGCCGCGTCGAGGTCGTCGACGTAAAACCCGAGACCGGTGTCGCGGCGTGTCGTACCGCCACCGTGATGAAGCGCGACGGTCGTGCCGTTCTGGACAAGCTCGGTCCACTCGGGCGACTCGTACCCGCCTGGCTTGAGGCCCAACGCCTTCTTGTAGAAGGACGCGCCGCGAACGACGTCCCCGGCCATCAGCATGAAGTACGTCTTCGTGACCTTCAACGCGTAACTCCCTTCAACAGCGGAAGCGACTGCCGAAGCGTGCTCTCGTCCGAGACATTCCCGGTCATGACATCGGGGAGGATCCGTTTTACGAGCCCGGTCAGGACTGCGCCAGGACCGAACTCGACAAACGCGGACGCGCCCTCCCCGTGCGCCCGCTTGACCGAGGCGACCCACTGTACCGGAGACCACACCTGTTTCTCCAGAAGCGCGGGCATCTCGCGCGCGTGCTCGTGGACGCGGCCATCCACGTTCGCGATGAGCCGATACCGAAGCGCGCTGAAGGGCGTGACGTCCATCGCCTGCCGGAGGCGCGGCGCGACGGGTTGCATCGCGGGCGAATGGAACGCAGCTGAAACGCGAAGAGGGATGACTCGCTTCGCGCCGATCTTCTTCAGATCGTCCGCGGCGCGACCGAGCTCGGCCCGCGGACCGGAGATGACGACCTGACCGGGAGCGTTGTCGTTCGCGACGACGACATGCGTTCCAACGAGAGCGCGCGCGATGACATACGCATCGAGACCGATGACCGCCGCCATCGCGCCGGCGTGATCGGCGGCATGCATCAGCTCGCCGCGTGTGCGGACGAGGCGCACCGCATCGGCAAGCCGGAGCGCGCCGGCCGCGACGAGCGCGCTGAACTCGCCGAGCGAGTGGCCGAGCACGACGGCAGGCTCCGGCAGCGGCGCGCCGCCCGCTTCCTCGGCCGCGCGGAACGCGGCGATCGACGCTGCGACGAGAGCGGGCTGGGTGTTCGCCGTCTTGTCGAGCTCGTCCTGCGGACCGTCGAAGCAGAGCGCGCGCAAATCGATGCCGATCGCGTCGTTCGCCTCCTCGAAGACACGGGCCGCGCTCGGGTAGCGGTCGGCGAGGTCCTTCCCCATTCCGACCGTTTGGGAGCCCTGTCCCGCGAAAAGCCACGCGACCGGCGTCTTCTCGATGCCCATGAAGGCGCCGAGTCTACGTATCGCGACGCGGTGAGACGCGACCGTTACCGGGCAACCTGGCGGGCTCAAGGCATCATCTCGAGCCATGGCACACGTCGCGGAGTGGACGATCACCGAAGCGGCTGGTCGGCAGCATCCCGTGCTCGTCGATCGTTCGCTGCTCGGCGGCCTCCGCGTCACTGTCGACCGGCGAAGGCTCGACCGCTTCGACCAGACGCCCGAGTCGGACCGCTACGTCACGAGCCTCGCGGGGCACGTCCTCACCGTGGTCATTCCGCGGGTCTCGAACGATCTGCCCACGCTTCATGTCGACGGCAAGCCGGTGCTCGGAACGGAAACGACGCTGGTTGCGGCCGCGATCGACGCGACGGGCGCGACGGTCAGCGGCCAGGACCTGCTGCGCCATCAGCTGCTGCAGCGTCGCGGCTCGGGAGGCGCGTGGTTCTACTGGGTCGGCGGGGCGTCCATCCTGAACACAGTCCTCAACGCGGCCGGGATCCAATGGGGTCTCGCCGTCGGTCTCGGGGTGACGTACCTCATCGACGGCATGGCTGACTACATCAGCGACACGGTGCGGACGCCGATCTACGCGGTCATCATCGATATTGCGATCGCGGCCGGGTTCCTGCTGATCGGACGCGCCGCGCGCCGCGGGAAACTTGGCTGGTACGCCGTCGGCACCTTCCTCTATTTCCTCGACGGTCTTCTCTTCCTAATTGCGGCGGACCTCCTGGGGATCGCCGTCCACGCGATCGCGATCTACGGGCTCATCTCCGGATGGCGCGCAGCCCGGTCGCTCAAGAAAGTCGAGGCACCCGCGCCGGCGCTGGTCGCCTAGCTCCGCCGGATCTCGCGCGCGTACTCGGGGAAGTACCGCTCGATCGTGGAGAGATCGAAGTCGCGAAGGATCGAGGTGTTCGCCTCGCGCGCGAGAAGGAATTCAAAGGAGCGCTTCACCAGATCCGCGACGTCGTCGCCACGGCCGTATCGGTCACGCTCCGCGCGCGAAACGCGCACGATGTGCGTCGTCTTCATGCGATCCTGAACCGTCACTTCGGCGACGTGGCCGTCGCCTGACTCGTGGATGCTGACCGCGATCCGCTCAGCGGAGCGCAATGACGAAGAGCGCCTGCCCGTACTCGACCGGCGCCCCACCGGTCACGAGGACCTCGCGAATCTCGCCATCGGCGGGCGCGCTGATCTCGGCAACGTGACCGAGGGACTGGATCCCACCGAGAACGTCACCGCGCGCCACCGAGTCGCCGGTGCTCCACTCGCGCGAGATGCTGAAGACACCGACGGTCGTCGCGTGAACGCGCTGGGTCTTTTCGGCCGGAGCTTCCTCCTGCCGGGCGGCGAGAGGGACGGCTCGATCGGTCTGCGCGTGCCGCGAGACCGAAACCGCGAAGCCGTCCGCTTCGACCTCGATCGTGACGGCAGCGAGACCGTCGGGCAACTCGAGCTTGAGCAGGTCGTCCATGAGGCCGAGGAGCGGATCGTTCGGGTCGCTCACAGGCCCCCTTTCTCCAGCGGGTTCTTCAGAATGCGCCGCCACCAGGGCTGCGCGGGCGCGGGCGCCGCGCCGCCGTCGGGCTCGACGAACATGCCGAAGGACCGGAAGCGCTCGTAGCGGAGCGAGAGCAGGTCGGCAACGGGCACGCGCGAGAGACGATCGAGCTGCGCGACGAGCGCGCTCTTGATCGCGGCCGCGGTCGCGTCGTGGTCGGTGTGCGCGCCGCCGGCGGGCTCGCGGATGAGCGCGTCGGCGACGCCCGTTTCGAGGAGATCGGGTCCGGCAAGCTTCATGGCCACGGCGGCTCGCTCGGCCTCGCTCGCGCTTCGCCAGAGGATCGCCGCGCAGCCCTCCGGCGAAATCACTGAGTACGTCGCGTTCTCCAGCGCGAGCACGACGTCACCGACACCGAGCGCGAGCGCGCCGCCCGACCCGCCCTCGCCGAGCACGACGACGACCACCGGGACTGCAAGGCGTGTCATGAGCTGGATGCTCGACGCGATGGCCTCGGCCTGCCCTCGCTCTTCGGCCTCGGGGCCGGGGTACGCGCCCGGCGTATCCACGAGGGTTACGAGCGGAAGGTGGAATTTCTGCGCGAGCCGGTAGAGGCGCATCGCCTTGCGGTAGCCCTCGGGGTACGGCATGCCGAAGTTGCGAACGATGTTCTCCTCGGTCGACGAGCCCTTCTGCTGTCCGACGACGATGACCGGGCGGCCCTCGAGCTGGGCGATCCCGCCGATGATCGCCGGGTCGTCGCGGAACGAGCGGTCTCCGTGAAGCTCCTGAAACTGCTCGAACACTCGGCCGATGATGTCGAGCGCGTGCGGGCGCGCGATGTTGCGCGCCGTCTGCACGGTCTGCCACGGGGTCGGCCGCCCCGAGGCGAGCTGCGTCGCGTCGGTGATGAGGCCGGCTTCGACCACGAGGTGGCCGTTCCCCTCGGTGCCGCGGCGCGAGCCGACGATGCGATCGAGCATGGACATCTAGTGGCGCGTCCCGGAGGTCGTACGCAGATCCGCGGCCCGGGCCGCCGAGGCCCAGGAGCCGAGGAGCACGTGAGGGAGGGTATCCGCAGATACCTGACCGAGCGCGCGGACGAAGGCGACGCCGGGATCGGCGGTGCCGGGCCGATGGAGCTGAGTGCGACCTGCGGGACGTGGCACTAAAGACTCCAGCGCAGGTCTTGTCCCGCGACCCGAAACGCGTTCAGGAAGAACGCGATGCGTTCCTTGAGCTGCGTGCGCGGCACGACCTGATCGACGAAGCCGTGTTCGAGGAGGAACTCGGATCGCTGGAAACCCTTCGGCAGCTTCTCGCCGATCGTCTCGCTCGTCACGCGTGCGCCGGAGAAGCCGATGAGCGCGCCCGGTTCGGCGAGGACGATGTCGCCGAGCGACGCGAACGACGCGAGGACGCCGCCCGTCGTCGGGTCGGTGAGCACGCTGATGAACGGGATGGCCGCCTCGTCGAGGCGCGCGACGGCGGCGACTGTCTTCGCGAGCTGCATGAGCGCGATCGTGCCCTCCTGCATGCGCGCGCCGCCGGATGCGGACACGATCACGAGCGGCTTGCGGTCGGCGTACGCGCGCTCGGCCGTGCGGGTGAGCTTCTCGCCGACCACGCTGCCCATCGAGCCGCCCATGAACTCGAAGTCCATCACCGCAAGCGCAACGGGGATCCCAGCGATCTGCGCGTCGCCCGTCAGGACGGCATCCTTGTGGCCACTCTTCGCCTGCGCCGCCGCGATGCGCTCGGGGTACGGCTTGCTGTCGACGAATCCAAGCGGATCGCTCGACACGATGTCGGCGTCAGTCTCGCTGAACGATTTTGCGTCGGCCAAAAGGTCGATGCGCTCGAGTGCGCCGAGCTTGAAATGGTGGCCGCATTTCTGACACACGCGGTGGTTGCGCTCGAGCTGCTTGTTGAACAGCATCTCGCCGCAGCTCGGACACTGCGTCCAGAGATGCGATGGGAACTCTTTCGTCTTGCGACCGAACGGGTTGCGCAGCCTCACTGTCGCGCGTCCTCCTCGCGATACCAGCACAGTCCGGCGATCCCGGGACCGGTATGCGTCCCAATGATGGGGCCCGCCTCGGCCGTCCAGTACTCCACGCAATGGAATCGCTCCTGGACCCACTCCCCGAGAAGGTGAGCGCGTTCCGGGTGGTTGGTGTGCATCGCACACGCGTGGATCCGCGAGCCGGGCGCGACGCGCTCCTCGATGAGCTGTTTCAGGCGCTCGACGCCGCGCTCTCGCGTCCGGACCCTGTCGACGAGAACGCGGTCACCATCCTTCACCTCGACGATCGGCTTGATAGAGAGGAGTGCGCCGAACGCCGCCTGCGCCCCTGAGACCCGCCCGCCCCGGCGCAGGTATTCGAGGGTGTCGATGAGCGCGAGGATCTGCACTTTTCCTGCGAGCCGCCGGGCGAGCGCGACCGTCTCGTCGAAGCTGCGGCCGTCGCGCAGGACCCGCGCGCAGGCCGTCGCGATGAGGGTGATCCCGCCGGCGGTGGTCCGCGAATCGACGACCTCGATCGTCGCCCCGCCCACCTGCTGCGCCGCGGTCTTCGCGACGGTGTGTGTCACCGACGCCTCGTTGATGACGGTGATCACGAGGATCGAGCGAAACCCTTCCTTCACGAGGCTCTGGTAGATCTCGACGCACTCGCCGAGCGACGGCGCGGCCGTCGTCGGCGGCTTCTTCGACGACGCGAGCTTCTCGTAGTACTCGGCGGTCGTGAGGTTCACACCGGGCGTGAAGTCCTCGTCGCCGAAGAGCACGTGGATCGGGAGCAGACGGAAGCGGAACTCTCGCTGGACTTCGTCCGACATCGCGGAGCTGCCGTCGATGACGATCACAGAGCGATCGCTCATGCGAGCGTCCGCACGTCGCCGCCGACCACGCGCTCCGATCCCACGAGCAGCGCGCCGTCGTCGGCGATGTCGCGGGCGACGCCGCGCACGACCGGGCGGCCTTCGCGAGTCACCTCGACCTCGCGCCCGAGCAGCGTCGCCCGCCTACGCCACTCGGCGAGTGCCCCAACTCGCTCCCCAGGTGCGGCGACGCGATCGAGCTCGCGGGTGATCTCGACGAGCAGCGACAGGCGGTCGACGGTGTGTCCGGTCAGGGCGAGCGACGTGGCGCTGGCGCGCAGCTCCGCCGAAAAGTCGTCCGTCGTCTGATGGACGTTCACGCCGATCCCCAGCACCAGCGAACCGCCTTCTCCATCGGTGGTCGCGTGGGCGAGCGCACCGGCGACCTTCTTTTGGCCAGCCTCGACGTCGTTGGGCCATTTTAGGGAGGCTTCCGGCATGCCAAGGCGCTCCAGCGCCCGGGCGACGGCGACCCCCGCGAGAAGGGCAAAGAGCCCCGGCTCGGCGGGAGCGGGGCGGAACAACCACGAGGCGAGCAGGCTCGTCCCGGCCGCGGCGTGCCAGGTGCGTCCGTGGGTGCCCTGCCCGGCAGTCTGAAGGTCGGCGACGACGACGGACGGCCCGGCTCCGGCGGCGGCGAGCGCCCGCGCACGCTCCTGGGTGCTCGCAAGTGCCGCGTGGAACTCGATGTCGCGGCGGATCTCGAGCGATAGCGCGCTCCGCACCGCCGGGATCGCCAGCAGCGCGAGGCGCATCAGCGCGCTGCGGCGAGAACGAGAGGGACGCGGACGATCTCGTCGATCGTTCCGTCCTTGGGGCTACGCGTGTACACCTCGGCGAATCCGATGATGTCGGACGGCGGATCCTGGTACGACGCCGTGATCGCGAAACTGCCCTTCGCGGGTGCGCCGGCGGTCGCGGTCGTGAACCCGCTCGCCAGGACGCGGCCAGCGGTGTCGGTGACCTGCCAGATGAGCGCGGCCTCGAACACACTCGCTTCGCCGCTGATCGTCAGCGGACTGCGAACGTGGGTGTTGGCGAGTGGCTCCTTCACGAGGATCCCGCCCCGCGCGGAGAGGAGCGGCGTCGGTACCGGGCTAGGCGTTGGGGTCGGGCTTGGCGTCGGGCTTGGACTCGCAGTCGACGTCGGTGTCGCCGACCGGACGGGCGTGGGCGTCGGCGTTGTAACGACGATCCGGTTGTCGACGCATCCCGCGCCGAGGAGAGCGGCGGCCAGGGTTACGAGCGCCGCGGTCCTCACGTTCGTCGCACCTGCGCCCCCGCGGCGCGCACCCGGACCACACGCCCGCGGCCGCTTGTGCCGACGGCCAGCGCTGACTCCTCCATTGCCGCGACAACGCGAGCGGCGAGGCGCGCGGGGGCGAACGCGACCACGGCCGGACCCGCCCCCGACAGAGCGGCGCCGAACGCGCCGGCGGCCCGCGCCGCGGCGATGATGTCGTTCAAGCCGGTCACCAGTTGGGCCCGCGCCGGCTGATGGAGGCGGTCCGCCATAGCGATCGAGAGGAGCGCGCCGTCGGAGCGCAGCACCGCCGCGAGCAGCGCGGCGGCGTGGGCGATGTTGAAGACGGCATCGGCCCGCGAGACGTTAGCTGGTAGGACCGCACGCGCCTTCTCTGTGGCCAGCGGTTCGCGCGGGATGAAAAGGCATATCCGCCATGCGCGCGGAAACGCGATGCGCGTCGCGACCGGACCGTCGTCGCTCGGCAGCGCGACCGTGAACGCTCCGTACAGGGCCGCAGCCACGTTGTCGGCATGCCCTTCGACCTCGCTCGCGACGCGGAGGAGCGTCCGCCGGTCGAGCGGGTCGCCCATGATCGCGTTGGCTGCCACCACCCCACCGACGATGGCCGCCGCGCTCGATCCGAGACCGCGCGCCACCGGGATGGCCGAGCGCTGCGTCACGTGGTACGCGCCGAGCGTCTCCGCGGCCGCTTCCGCCGCGGCGCGGGCCGACACGACGAACAGATTGTCCTCACCGGTCGGCATGCCGTTCTCTATGCCGTTTTCGCGAGCGTTGTCGTCCCCGTCCAGGTTCACGGACCAGGCGCGGGCGGGTCGGAGGTCGAACTCGGCGAGAAGGGGCAACGCGATGGCGAACGAATCGAAGCCCGGGCCCAGATTCGCGCTCGAAGCGGGCACCCGCACGCGAAGCTCCCCCACTGCTACGCCCTCAACGCCGCACGGACCGCATCCGGTGTGGCCTCAACCTCGGGGATGTCGCCGGCGAGCGAGCGGGCGCGGTCGGGGTCCTTCATCCCGTTCCCGGTGAGAACGCACACCACCCGCTTCGCGCCTCCGAGGCCCCCGGTCCGCGCCCGCTTGCGCAGCCCGGCGATCGCCGCTGCCGAGGCGGGCTCGGCGAAAACGCCCTCGCAGCGGGCCAGGAAGCTGTACGCATCGAGGATCTCGCTGTCGCTGACCGCGTCGATCGCGCCCCCCGACTCGTCTCGGGCGGCCACCGCCCCCTTCCACGACGCCGGGTTTCCGATCCGGATCGCGGTCGCGACGGTCTCCGGGTGGGCGACGGGCACCCCACGGACGAGCGGGGCGGCGCCTTCGGCCTGGTATCCATACATCCGCGGTCGCTGCCGGGCGAGGCCCGTCTTGGCCGCCTCGACAAAGCCCTTCCAGTACGCGGTGATGTTCCCAGCATTGCCGACGGGGATGAAGAGGGCATCGGGCGCGTCTCCGATCGTCTCGCAGAGCTCGAACGCGGCCGTTTTCTGTCCCTCGATGCGGTGCGGATTGACGCTGTTGACGAGCGCCGCCTCGCCCTCGTCGGCGAGGGCACGCACCACCGCCAGCGCGGCGTCGAACCCGCCCCGGACAGCGACAACGTGAGCGCCGTGGGCGATCGCCTGCGCGAGCTTGCCGGCTGCGACCTGGCCGGCCGGAAGGACCACGGTGCACGACATTCCCGCGCGGGCGGCGTACGCAGCTGCCGACGCAGCGGTGTTGCCGGTCGATGCGCATAGGACCACACGAGCGCCGCCTTCGAGCGCTTTCGCGACCGCTACAACCATGCCGCGATCCTTGAACGATCCCGTCGGATTCTGACCTTCGACCTTGAGCCAGATCTCCGAGACGCCCGTCTCGCGCTCGAGGGAACGAGCGCGCACCAAGGGGGTGTCTCCCTCGCCAAGGGTGAGCCGGGGTGTCCGCTCAGTGACTGGGAGATAGGACGCGTAGCGATCGATGAGGCAACGCGCGTCTGGCACGGGGAAGCATGGTATTCCGTCAGTACCATTCGCCTGTGAATCTCTCGACGCGCGAACGGCAGCTCCTGACAACGCTCGTCGTTCTGCTCATTGTCCTCGCGAGTTTCCAGCTGCTCGCCGATGTTACCGAAGCACTCTCGCGCGTCGCTGACGTCGTAATCATTTTCATCGCCGCCTGGGCTGTGTCCTATCTGCTATCGCCGCTTGTGACTCGGATCGACCAGCGGACGATCCTGAATCGCGCCCTCAGCGTGGTGGTCGTGTACATCGGGATCGCGTTCGTGCTTGCCGGAACGCTCGCGCTCGTGGTGCCGGGACTCGTCAGCCAGCTGAACGACCTCATCGTGCGCGCACCTGAGTACGGCGACCGTGCCGCGCGAGAGGTCGTCAACCTGCAGCGCCGTCTGGAGGGTGCGGGCGTGCCGGTCAGCGTCACCGACCTCTACGGTCAGGTGCCCGCGAAGCTCTCCCAGATAGCGGGCACCATCGCCGCCGATGCGCTCCAGTATGTCTCGGCAACCGCGAGCGTCCTCTTCAACGCGACGCTCGTCCTCATCATCGCGTTCATCATGCTGATCGACGGCGATCAGCTCTGGCGGCGGTTCATCGGTGCGCTCACCCCCGAGCTCCGCAGCGAAGCGGAGCTGCTCCGGCAGAGCGCGGACCGTTCCTTCGGCGGCTTCATTCGCGGCTCGCTCATTCTCGGCGTGATCTACGGGGTGGCGACGCTCGCGATTCTCGTCGCGCTCGGGGTCCCGTTTGCCGGCGTGCTGGCCGTGCTTTCGGGACTCACGATGGTGATCCCGTTCTTCGGCCCGATCATCGCGGAGATCCCCGTGCTCGCTGTCACCCTCCTCGGCGCGCCCGACGTCTTCGTGTGGGTGCTCGTGCTCACTCTGGCCTTGCAGCAGATCGTGCTGAACGTGCTCGGGCCACGCGTCATGTCGAACGCGATCGGCATCCATCCGATCTTCGTCTTCCTCGCTCTCCTGCTCGGGTCGCGCATCGCCGGGTTCTGGGGCGTCTTCCTCGCGATGCCCGTCGCAGGTGTCATCAACACCTTCGTGCGCTACGCGTTCCAGGTCGCGCAGGGCCGTCGCGCGCGGACCGAGGCCTCGACGCTCATGGAAGAGAGCGATGCGGCAGCCGCCGCGGCCGCGGCGGATCTACGGGACGCGGAGGCTGAGGCGAGGGAGTCTCAACGTACCGCACGAAAGGCGCGTCTCGCACCGCGAGGCAAGTGACCGAAGAGCGCAAACACATCCTCATCACGAACGACGACGGCATCGAGTCGGATGCGCTCGGGCCGCTGGCCGACGCGCTCTGGGCGGTCGGGAACGTCGACATCATCGTCCCGGAGCGCAACTGGAGTGGCGCGAGCCACAGCATCACGCTCTACCGACCGCTCCGCGTGAAGGCGACGCAGCTTCGGAGCGGACAGCCCGCGTACATGAGCGACGGATCGCCGACGGACTGCGTGCGGCTCGCGGTGCTCGGCTTCCTTCCGCATAAGCCGGACCTCGTCGTCTCGGGAATAAACCGCGGGTCGAACATGGGAGACGACATCACGTATTCGGGAACGGTCGCCGCGGCGATGGAGGGTCTGCTTTCGAACGTGCCGTCCATCGCGATCTCGATCGGCGCGTTCGGCGCGAACCTCGACTTCGGCCCGGCCGCGTCATTCGCCGCGCTCCTCGCGAAGAACATCCTCGCGAAAGGCTTCTCGTCCGACGCGCTCCTCAACGTGAACGTGCCGGCGCTGCCGCGCGAGCGGATCACCGGAGTGGAGGTCACGCGGCTCGGCAAGCGGAACTATCGCGACCAGCTCGTCGAGCGGCTCGATCCCTACGGCGAGCCCTACTACTGGGTCGGCGGTCCTGCGGTAGCCGGCGACGCCGAGCCCGGCACCGATGTCGCGGCACTCCGCGCCGGGAAGATCAGCGTGACCCCGATCTATCTCGACCTCACCAGCCACGAGCTGATTCACGAGCTGGCGACGTGGGATTGGGGCTGGTCAGCGCCAGTCGAAGTGAGCGCGGACTAGTGCGCCGTTGGCGCTAGTCGTCTCGCTCGTCTGCGCGACCGCAGTGGGGATCTACCTGCTGAGCGCCAGGGAACAACATCAACCCTTGGGAAACGCCGGAAACTTTCGAGTTCCTCGCACGTCATAGAGAGGTATGCGGCTGGCCGCGCGGCTGTCCACCGTTCTCGTCGTCGGCGTTTTGGTGACGGTAATCGGACTCGCCGCGGGACGCGCGCTCACCGCTGTCCGCCAGACACCCGAGCCCTCGTTCGAGCCCTTCGCGCCGCCGCCTGCCGCGAGCTCGAACGGCACGCTCGCGCTTCCCGTTCAGTGCGACGCCTCGACGGCGCTCGCGGGTCGTTTCGCAAATTTCGCGTGGTCGCCTGACTCGAGCGTCCTCGCGGCAACGAGCGCTCCTTCAGGCGAATCGCTGGAGCGAATGACGCTTTTCTATGGACCTGGCTGGAAGGCTCACGACATCGGTCCGGGTCGGGGCCCGCGCTGGTCGCCGGCGGGCGTCCTCGCCTTCGAGCGACCCGACCGGGCGGGTACGCTCCGGGTCGTCGACCCGCACTCGGGTCAGCAGGTCGCGCAGATCGACAACACCAGCGCCGCCTACGCCTGGGACGGCGAGGCGCTCGTGTTCTTCCGCGGCAACGAACTCCGAGCGTGGCACGACGGAAAGGACGAGCTGCGCGCAGTGGTCGGCTCCTCGTACGTGCCGAGCAAGCCGTACTTGGCGCGGTTCAGCGGGGACGGCTCGCGCTTCGTCGTTGAGCGACGCGAGAACGGAAAGATCGCGGAGCTCTTCATCGGCGACACGAAGGACGGCCGGGCTTCGCCTCTCGCCCCGCCGCTGGCCTACTCGCTCGCGCCGTTCGGCGGCAGGGTGATGTTCGACTACGACGATCGCCTGACGCTCTTCGCCGAGGCGCGGGCGTCCGCGACGGTCATGAAAACAGAGATAGCCGGCACCTTTACAGGCTGGTCGCCCGATGGTCGCCGCGCGCTCTTCCGAACGAGCTCCTCCGCGCTTCTCGGATGGGACGTCATGCGCGTGGACGAAGTCGCGCGCACGACGGGCGGATCGGCAGGCGACGTCGCGTTCGCGCCGAATGGACGCTGGCTCGCGTCCTTCAGCAGCGGCTCGTTGAGCGTTGCGCCGTGCGCCGACCGGGCAGCGGATCCGCGCGTCAAGCTGACGCGCGATAAAGCCATCCAGCTCGTTCGATCGCGACCGGACGTGCTCGGCGTGACGAAGATCGAGGCGAAGCTTGTGCTGTGGGCCGAGCTCGAACGCAACAAGACGAGATTCATCACCTTCGGCACCGCGGACACGAGCGCGCCGGTCTGGCTGGTTGGATTAGCCGGCGAGGTCCGGCGGCCGCCGAACTGGAACCCGCCGGTGGGCGCCCCAGAGACCTATCCGCTGGGCCTCTACGCGCTGGACGCGACCGACGGGCACGAGCTCGCGATGACGATCACGATCGGCACGTGGTGGATCGGCGATGGCTTCGACGACCTGCATGAGTACGGAACGCTCCCGCCCGCGTGGACTCCCCCGACCAGTCCGTACCCGACGCCCGTGGTGCCGGTCGATTACACGGTCACGGCGCAGGGGCAGAGTGCTGTAGTCAAAAGCGAGGGCGGCTGGAGCATCTCGGTGCCGCGGGAGTGGTTCGTCTCGTCCGACGCCGTTCGTTTCGGCGCCGCGGTCCTCACGAACTACCAGCCCGACGTCTACGGGTCGTACACGCACGTGGTCATGCCGCAGGCGCCCGCGCGCATGCGCGTCACGCTCGAGATGTGGTCGAACGACCAGCACCTCGCACTCGGCGCATGGACCGACGGTGCGTTCGCGGGCGGGCTGACAAGAGCAGTCTCCGCTCGGTCGACCACGACGCTCGCGGGCAAGGAGGCCGTAGTTCTTACAGACGAGCAGAACATCGGGCCGCCTCCGTACGGCCAGCAGATCTCGCGCGTGTGGATCGTGCCGAGGGACGACGACACGATGCTGGTCGTCCACGCGCTCCCATTCGACAGCACGGCGCTGGGGAACGCCGAACGCGCGCTCGCGACGCTGCAGCTCGCCTCGCCCGCCGCGGCGCCACGCGCGACAGTGACGAAGGATGCCGCGATCGCGATCGTGACGGCTCCGCTCACCGGCGCGCGCAGCACCAAGCCGGTGCCGATAGCGCGGATCGATCGCGCCGAAGCAAGGTTGGTGCGGTGGACCGATATCAGATCGATCGTCGGTCCGTTCCAGGGACCTGGCCCCGGACCGCTCAGCGCGGAGCCGCAGGCGCCGATTTGGGTTGTCGCCGTCGCGGGAGACCTCGGCATGACGAGCGGCATCTGCCGCGGCCTGACGGCATGCCCGTCGCCCGCGCCGATCCGATGGAGCGTCTCCTTCGTCGACGCGCGCACCGGCGCCGTCCGATGGACGCAGTCGGCGGGAGCGGGGGACTGGCCCGCGTTCTTCGACGCGCTCCCGGACCAGCCCTTCTAGAGCCGCCTCACCGCCTGGGGTACGCGCGGAAGGACTCCAGGATGGCCATCGCGCGCGACCACTTCGAGGCCATCGCCGAAGACCGTCCGTACCAGCTCGGCGTCGAGGACATCGAGCGGCGTCCCGTCACGGACGATGCGCCCGTCGGCGAGCGCGACGATGCGCGACGCGAAGGTCGACGCGAGATTCAGATCGTGGAGCACCGCGCAGACCGCAAGCTGACGGCGCTGCCCGAGCTCGCGAAGGAGCTCGAGCGTCGCGAGCTGGTGCCCCGGATCGAGATGCACCGTCGGCTCGTCAAGGAGAAGCACCGCGGTTTCCTGCGCGAGCGCCATGGCGAGGACCGCGCGCTGCCGTTCGCCGCCCGAGAGCCGGTCGATGCGACGCCCCGCAAGCGCTTCGAGCTCGAGCTCGCCGATCGCGCGGTCGACCGCTGCCACATCATCGGGTGAGGCGCGGCCGAACGCGCCCAAGCGCGCTGTCCGCCCCAGAGCGACGACCTCACGCACGGTGAACGGGAACAGCGTGTCGAAGATCTGCGGAACGACGGCGATTCGGCGCGCGACCTTAGATCGTGAGAGCGCCGCCAGATCCTCGCCGTCGAGCAAGACGCGGCCGGCGGTGGGTCGAAGCAGGCCGGCCAGCACTCGTAGCAGCGTCGATTTGCCGGCGCCGTTCGGTCCCACGATCGCGACGACCTCGCCCGAAGCGAGCGCGAACGAACACTCGTGCAGCACCAGGCGCGGGCCGTACGCCGCGGTGACGGCGGTCGCGGCAAGGATCGTCATACGACGACTCGCCGTGAGCGCACGAGAAGCGCAAGGAAGAAGGGGGCGCCGATGAGACCGGTGATGGCGCCGAGAGGCAGCTCGGCCGGCGCGATGATCGTTCGCGCGCCGAGATCCGCCAGTACGAGTGCGGTCGCTCCGGCGAGAAAGCTCGCGGGGACAAGTCGCCGATGGGTCGCGCCGATCACGAACCGGAGCGCGTGCGGAATCACCAGGCCGACGAAGCCGACGAGGCCGGCAAGAGCGACCGCCGCGCCCGACAGGAGCGCGGTCGCGCCGAGCACCGTGGTCGTGGTGCGATCCGGATCGACACCGAGAGTCGCGGCGGTCTCCTCGCCGAAAGCGTACGCGTCGACGCGATGCGCGAGAACGACTGCGAACCCGAGCCCCAGAGCCACAACAAGTGCGGCCACGCCGAGCTCGGGCCAGCTGATCACTGAGACGCCGCCCTGCAGCCAGCCCAGCACGGCCCGAAGCTGTAGCGCGAGCCGATCGCTGGAAATGAGAAGGAACGTGACGACCGCGCCGGCGAACGATGTGAGGACGACGCCCGCGAGGAGAACGGTGAGCACCGTGGTGCCACCGCCGAGACGCGCGAGACGCCACACGAGTGTGACCGTGACGAGGGCGCCGACGAAGGCCGCGATCGGCACGAGCGGCGCGGCGAGACCGAGAACGATCGCCGCCACCGCGGCGAGTGTCGCGCCCGCCGACGTGCCGGTCACGAAAGGATCTGCGAGTGGATTGCGGAGCAGGCCCTGCAGCAGCGCGCCCGCAGTCGCGAGCGCTCCGCCGACGAGCGCCGCCCCGAGGACACGCGGAAGCCGCAGCTCGCGGATGATCGTGCCGTTCACGTCATTCGATCCGAAGAGCGCCGCGAAGACGTCGCTCGGTCCGATCGCGACCGCTCCGACGAGGATCCCCGCGGCCGCGCTCACGACGAGGGCGACCGCGAGGACGGTCAGGATCCCGACCGTTCGCATCACCGGAACAGCTCCGGATGAACGAGCTTCGCATAGGCCTCAGCCGCCTCGCCGACGCGAGGTCCGGGCCGGTTGATGAGGTTGGGGTCGATCGTGACGATGCGGTTGTTCTTCACCGCGGCGATGATCGACCAGCCCTGTCGCGCCGCGACGTCGCTGGGCTTGGGGGAATACACGTCCGCGGCGAGAACGATGATCTCGGGGTCGGTCTTGAGGATTTCCTCGGCGGAGAGCTGCGGGTAGGCCGACGCCGCGCGCGCCGCGATGTTTGCGCCGCCGGCAATGTCGATGAGGTCGTTGATGTACGACCCGGGCCCGACCGTGAAGATCTTCGCCGGGTCCGACGCGTCGATCTCGTGATAGACCCGCGGTCGGTTGGCGACGTTCGCCGTCTTCGCCTTGACGGCGTCGACCCGCTGCTGGATCGAGCGCGCGAGCGCCTCGCCATCGGCGCCGACCGCTTTGCCGAGCAACGTCGCCGTCTTCGCGACGTCGGAGACGCTCTGCGGGTCGACGACGAGGACGTTCAGCGACGCGGCCTGGAGCTTCTCGATGGTGCCGTCGGAGAACTTCACGCTGAAGACCAGATCCGGCTTCAGCGCGACGACCTTCTCGAAGTTCACCTTGATGCCACCGACGTGTTCGCGAGACGCTGCCTCGGCCGGCTCGTCCGAGAAGTCGTCGACGCCGACGACGCGCGGGCCCGCCCCAAGCGCGAAGAGGAACGCGGTGATCGACGGGCCGATGGAGACCAACCGCTCGGGACGAGCGGGGACCGTGACTGACCGGTTCTGGAAATCGCTGAGGGTCGCCGGGAACGGCGAGGCGGTGACTGACGGCGACGGCGAGATGGAGACGGCACCACCGCAGGAGGCGAGCGTGAGGAGGAGGACCGCGAGGAAGACGACGATTCGTGAGCGCATCTGGCGCACCCCTTTCTTGCGAAGGCGTGTATGCCGAAAGCGGTGACCCCAGGCGACCCGAGTTGAGGCGTTTGCCTTTCACGGTGGCGCGACCCTGCCGGAATCTCACCGGCTTCGCTGGAGACCCCGCGTATTCAATTTTCGCAGGGGAGGTATCCCCTGCCACCCCTCTTCGGACGCGGCGTTAGCCGCGTCCTGAGCTATGCCGGCACGTGCTCCTGCGTGAAGCGTGCGTTGTCCGTGAGATGCGACGCGAAGACACGCTGAAGCGTCATGACATGCGCGCAGAGACCGCTCGTATGAAAGTGCTCGCACTCGCAGTTCCAGTCATCGCCCCTGAGCGAGACGGCGTGCGTCCCGTTTTCACCGCGGAACGCGACCTCGAAGCTCCGGAAGCTGATCCGTTCGGGCTCTTCGGCGTAGCGCTTCGCCTTCTCGATCTTGGAGATGAGGCTCGAGTACATGACGTCCTCCACACTCCCTATTCAATTCGGCATCGCCGGACGTGCCGAGTTTAGACCCGCCTCGTATCCTTCGAAACCCCATGAAAATGCGGCCGATTTCCGGCTGGGTCCGCATGACCATCCTCTTCACAATCGCCGGATTCTTCGAGGTCGCGGCGTACGGCCAGGTCTCCGCGTTCACTCCTCTGTACCTGCCGCACCTCGGAATCGAGGCGGCCGCGGTCGCGTTCTGGGTCGGCGCGATCACATCGTTCTCCAACTTCGCGGGCCTGCCCTTCCTGCCGTTCTGGGGAGCGCTCGCCGACCGCTACGGGCGCAAGCCGCTCATCATTCGCTCCTTCGTCGCAGCCTTCGTGGCGCTATCGCTCACCGCGCTGGCGCCGAACGTCTGGGTCTTCGCGCTGTCACGGGCGATCCAATCGCTCGGCCTCGGGAACACCGGCCTCATCCTCGCGACGCTCGCCGAGCAGACACCACCCGGTCGCATCGCATTCGCGTTCGGCATCGTGAACGGCGCGAATCCACTCGGCGGCTTTGTCGGCCCGCTCGTCGGCGGTCCGGTCGTTGACCGGTTCGGTTTCCCCGCCCTGATGGCCGCGGACGCCGCGATCATGATCGGGGTCGTGTTCATGCTCGCATTCGGCTATCGCGATGGCTTCGTGCCGAGCGCGAGAGGCGGATCGCTCCTACGTATGGCGGGCGACGGGATCCTGCTCATCGTGCGGTCGCCGCGACTCCGCGCGCTCTTCCCCGCGCTCTTCCTGCTGTTCGCGGGCTGGATGCTCGCGTTCATCTACGTTCCCCTCGTCGTCGCGCACCTGTACACGGGCCCTGACCCGGCGACGGCAGTGGGCATCGTCCTCGGCGCCGGCGGTCTCGGCATCTTCATCGCGTCACCGGCGATCGGCGCGGTCGCCGATCGTTACGGCAAACACCAAACGCTCTTCGCCGGGTGCGCGGTGCTCGCTGCCCTCTGGTCGGTGCCTTTCTTCACGCGCGACCTACTGCCATTCACGATTGCGTGGACGGTCGTGAACGGCCTTGCCGCGGCACTCTTCAGTGTGTCGTTCACGATCCTCTCCGCATCGGCGACCGATACGACCAGAGGGCGCGTGATGACCTTCGCGTACTTACCCGCGAACCTCGGCTTCGTCGTTGGCCCGGCGATCGGCAGCGTCGTCGCCTCGTTGGATGTGTTCCTCGTCTTCCCTGCGGCGGCCGTGCTCACGGTCCTCGGCCTGGCCGCGGTGATGTTCGCCTGGCGCCAGCCCTTGGCTGCAGGCTAGACCGCCGGCCCGCGCGAGAAAGCCTCGGCCACTTCCGGATCGGCGATTAGGGACGACCTGGTTCGTACGCGCGCCACGCGTCGAGTCCATGAGCAGTCGACGGCCAGGCCAGCTCCTCGAGCGGCGGGAGCTTGTTCTTCGGAAAGAAGGCCGCCTCGGACGCTTCGTCCGGTGCGACGCGGAGCGTCCCCGACGTGATGTGGGCCCGGTAGATGACGACGAGGATCGGGAATCCGGGACGCATCCAGGTCGAGAGCAGGCCATCGAGCGCGACCTGGAAGCCCGTTTCTTCGGTGGTCTCGCGCCGCGCCGCCTCCTCGATCGTTTCGTCGTTCTCGACCAGACCGCCAGGTAGTGCCCAGCGCCCGTCGCGCGGACCGTAGTTCAGCCGGACGAGGAGCACGCCGCCGTCGCGCTCGACGATGGTGTTCGCGCCGATCTGAACAAACATGAACTCGGCGAAGCCGCAGACCGGGCAGGTGGGCCGATCACGCCCGTCGATTCGCGTGAGCACGAGCGGCGTGCCGTCTCGTGGACAAAATGTGAGCGTCGAAACGGCGGCGGGGTGGCTCAATTTCCCTTGGCGAGACGGTCCTTCAGGTAATCGATCGACTTCACCGGTGAGGGGTCCGCGCCGTTGAGCAGCGCGATGTAGAAGGATACGTAGTCGGTGAAGTAGACCATCTGCAGGATCTCCGAGAGCATGTTCCTTCCCGCGAACTGCAGCGTCTTGTGCGGGATCCGCGAGCGATCGAGCAGCTCGCGCGTGATCTCGAAGCGCAGCTTGTGACGCGGGTTGTCGCGGTCGCTCCGTAAGAGCAGCACGGTGAGCGCGTCCTTCGCGATCGGCGGATGCTCAAAGCCGACGACGGCGTTGTGGTTGAGCTCGCTCATGACGTCGAAGGCGGACCAGTTCTTCGCGTTCTCGTTCCACTGGCCCTTCACGCGGCGCGCCATCACGCCCATCACGCCGGCGCCGTACGCGAAGGGGACCCGTCCCTGCAGCTCAAGCGCCATTTTCTTCGCGTCGTTCGTGCGCGCGCCCTCGTGTACGCGTTCCTCGAGCTTCGCCAGGTCCGAGAGCGCCGCCTCTATGTCGTCGGAGAGATCCCGCGCGAAGCCGAGCTTGCTGAGCACACCGAGCACAAGGCCGAGCGAGTATCCGAGCGCGGCGCGCGGCTGCGCCTTGTAGCTGAACGTCACGACCGGGTAGTTAGACGCGCGGGCCAGCTCCGCGATCTTCCCGCCGGTGGTCAGCGCGAGCACCTTCGCGCCGCGCTTCCGCGCCTCTTCGAAGCTCGAGAGCGTTTCCTCGGTGTTCCCCGAGTAGCTCGACACGATGACGAGCGAGTCGCGGCCCACGTACGCCGGCAGGCCGTAGTCGCGGTGGACGGTCATCGGGACCTTGAGCTCGTCGGCGAGCAGCGCAGCCGCGAGATCGCCGCCGATCGCGGAGCCGCCCATTCCGGCGACGACGATGCTGCGCACGTCGCTGTACGCAGGTGGGATGGTCGCTTTGCTGGCGATCGCCCATGCGTCGCGGACCTGCTTTGGGAGGTCCTTGATACGGCCGAGCATGTCGCCGGAATCGGCGGCGCGGATGCGCTCGACGGTTTCGATCACCGATGTGTCGCGGTCTTCTGCAATTGCCATGGCTATGCCCCCTTCACGATCTGCACGCCCGCATCGAGC
>VBDV01000133.1 GCA_005882765.1 Chloroflexota bacterium
GTACGAGAAGAGCTGCTCGGTACGAGCGCGATCGGCGATGAGGTTGTCGAAGGGCGAGAGGAGCGTGGTGCGCTCCTCCCAACTCCGGTGCACTGATGCCAGCTGCTCGACGACGTCGCCCGGCGCGTACCAGGTACCTGACCATGCCCGCGCGCCATCGGCGATCGTCACGCGCCTCACCAAGCCCTTGCCCTCGAGCTCATCGAGCGCCGCTCGGGTGACCTGGGTGCCGAACGCGTGATGCCGACGCAGCTGTGTGCGGGTCGCGACACCGAGCGCGCGCAGGGCGCGAGTCGCAGTCTCTCGCGCGAGCGCCGCCCCCGAGAGCGGTGCCGCCGCTGGAAGCCATCCGTTGGCCAGCGCCCATAGCTTCTGCCCACGGCGGCGCCCCGCGACGACGACCTCGCCGCGACGCTGAAGGATCGTCAGCATCATGCTTACGTTCCGGTCGTCGTCCCACTGACCCGACGTCCAGCTGCCGATTGCGCGGTCCTCGAACGCAGTGACGGGTAGCGGGCCGTCACGCTTCAGACGCGACAGGACGCTCCGCCGCAGCTGCGGGTTCCGGGCGAGCATCGCCGCCGCGCGCTCCGGCCAGGTCCCGCCGCCCGCCCCTTCGAGACTGCCGCGCGTAAATCGTGTCGGCTGGCCGGAGGTCGCTGCACGGTACGCACGCATCGTGGCGCTGTGGATCGGGAGGTCGCTCATCGGGACGATGAGGGAAGCGGTCTCAAAGAGGTCACGCGATGCGAGGAGGCCCTCCACGAGAGCCGGGTCGAAGCGGCCGATGCGGCTCCACAGCACCAGCAGCGGGCTCCGCGCGACCACGTTGGTCGGGTCGATCTGGAGGAAGCCCAGATCGCGCAGGATCTCGAGCACGCCCCGCCTCGTCGGCGCGCCTCTGGGCGGCACGAGACGCTGTGCGGCGATGGCAAGGCGTCGGGCCTCCGCCGCGGTGACGCGCAGGACGCCATCCGTCCCTACTCCGCTCATCTCACGCATTCTCGCCGCGCGCTGCGCCCGGGTGACCGGCATCGACCTCTCGCCGCGGCTTGTCGAGATGGCCCGAGACCAGCAATCGCGGATGGAGGAATCCGCCGAACCGATCGAGTACCGCGTCGAAGACCTCTCCGCTCCGTTCCCCGTTAGCGGGAGACCGGAAGTGAGAAGGTGAAGGTCCAGGAGCCCGGAAAACGTAAGCCGCCCTGCGAAGCCGAAATTCCGCGAAGCTCGGCGATCGCCCTGAACTAGGTCGTCGCTCTCCCCCGCGGCGGGTTGTCGGCATCGTCCGGGAGTATTCGTCGGTCTTTGCCAACCAGGCTTGCGATCAGATGACTCCCAGTTTCATCGAGCATCACACAGCACACGCGTGAACCGTATTCCAGGACGGTCATCCTCACGTTGTCGCCGTTGTATGCGGCCAACTGCGCCAACAAGCGGTCGGATCCAAGAGGCAGATCGCGCTTGATCTCCGGCTTGGTAAGCCGAAACTCGTAAATGCGACGGAGGTGCCGTGCCGGAACGAGTGCGGATCGCACCTCCTCCGGCCCCTTCGCCCGCAAGGCTTCACAGCAAATCCGGGTGGATTCCTGTCCATCGCTTTGTGAGCAAACCACAGTCGCGAGTTTTGCCGCCGGAAGTGTTTCAGTCACGGCATCAGTACATCCTGCGCCTCGGACAACTTCGACCTCGGCCGTTCCCTAACGAAATCCTTGGCAGAAGCTCGTCTGGGGGCGGTGGCGGTATCGAGTCCTGCCCAGGGTCGCGGACGGAGGAACTGTTCAAGAAAGCATCCTCTTTGACGACCGTCGACTTCCAGCTCATGCCGCCCGGAGACATGCGCGAAACTTGCCCTGCTTGATAAGCATGACTGGCAAGCCAGACCGGGTCGACGCCCTGCTTGATGAGGCCGAGCGCCAGCCCTTCGTCGGCTGGGATTTCAGCTGGCTCCGCGGTCGACTCGACTCGCAGCCGCTGCCGTGGGACTACACAGCCAGCGTTGTTGAGCACGCCCGGAGCTCGCCCGACCTGCTGGATCTTGGCACAGGCGGTGGCGAGTGGCTCGCGGGGTTGTCCTACCGGCCGCCGCGGACCGTGGCCACCGAGGCCTGGGGGCCGAACGTCGCTATCGCCAGCGCGCGTCTCAGGCCGCTCGGCGTTGACGTCGTCCAGGTCGCCCCGGCACGGGACAACAGCGGCAAGCCGTTGGAAGGCATCGCTTCGCCGCTGCCGTTCCCTGACGGAGCGTTCCATCTGGTCGTCGACCGACATGAGAGCTTCGACGTCGACGAGGTCGCGCGCATTCTCGTGCCGGGAGGGTGGTTCATCACGCAGCAGGTGGACGCAGGCAACGATCGCGAGTACCGCGCCCTCTTCGGCATCGAGAGTCCGGAGCCCGATCCGAAGACTCGCTGGGCGTCGTGGCTGCCCGCCCAACTCGAACGCGTGGGCCTGCGCGTCGTCGAACACGCGTCGGCGCCTTTGGTTCAGGTCGTACGCGACGTCGGCGCTCTTGCCTGGGGCTTGAAAGCCATCCCTTGGATGGTGCCGGGTTTCTCAATCGATAAACACCGCGCCCGCTTGCGCGAAATCCAGGCGCAGATCGATCGAGCTGGACCGATCACCGTGCGACAGCGCCGCTTCTGGGTACGAGCACAGAAGCGCAGCTAGGTCAGTCGGCCAGCGTAGGCAGATTCTTCTCCATGACGAATCAGGAGAGGCAAGCAGATCCGCAGATCACGAACTCGACTCGGCGAGGATCTTGGCTAGCCAGAAAAACCCCCGACGTCGACGCGCGGCATACGTATAGAGAGGAACGGGGTTCGGGGTGACGGATTCGGTGCCTGCCGCCCGGCGATACGCCGTTTCGCCTGATTTTTCGTGATCGCCGGCCGGATCGCACGCGGAAGTTTACGACACCGCTGCTCTACCGGCTGAGCTACGTCGGCGAGGAACGCTGCTGAGCAAGTCTAAAGGGCCTGAGAGTCGCGCCCGGCATAGACCTTTGGCCGTGGCACGCGTCAGTCTGCAGACGAAGTGGTGACGCCCACGTCGGCTCTCTCACGCAATTCCGACTTCATGAAGCTGTGGACCGGCTTCACGATCGCGCGCGTCGGGAGCCAGATCACGGTGCTCGCGCTCCCGCTCACGGCCGTGCTTCTTCTCGGCGCCGGGGCGACCGAGACCGGGCTCCTCGTCGCGGCGCAGATGGCGCCATCGATCGTTGCGGGACTCTTCATCGGTGTATGGGTCGACCGTCTCCCGCGCCGCCCGATCATGATCGTGTCGGACGTCGGGAGCGCGATCGTGATCGCGACCGTCCCGCTCGCAGCGGCGCTCGGCACGCTCAGCCTCGCGCAGCTCTACGTCGTGTCGTTCCTCGGTGGGGCGTTCGCGGTCGCGACCGATCTGGCCCGCGCCGCGTTCGTTCCGTCGCTCGTCGGCCGAACGCGGCTCGTCGCGGCGAACAGCCGGTTGCAGGCCTCGAACGCCGTGGCACAGGTGGCGGGCCCGTCGCTCGGAGGAATTCTCGTGCAGGCCCTCACCGCGCCGATCGCGATGCTCTGGGACGCCGTCGGTTTCCTCGTGTCGGCGGTCTTCATCGCAGCGATCCGCTCGACCGAGACGCCGCGCCCACGCGAAACCGCAAGGAGCGTCTGGCACGAGGTCACCGAGGGCCTGCGCTGGGTCCGCGAGCAACCGATCGTGCTTCGCTCGATCACCGCGATCGCGCTCGCGAACATCGAGTGGTTCGCGGTGCAAGGAGTCCTCGTCGTGTACGCGACGCGCGAGCTCGGCCTTTCGCCGGCGCTGCTCGGCATCTCGCTCGCCATGATCGGCCCGCTCAGCCTCCTCGGGGCCGCGCTCGCGGGGCCGCTCACGGCGCGATGGGGTCTCGGGCCGACGATGATCGCCGCGCTCTTCCTCGAAACGCTGAGCCGTCTCCTGCTTCCGTTCGCCGGCGGAACCCCGGTGCAGGCCGCGACGGTGCTCGGCCTCTCGCAAGCGCTCCTCGGACTGACCGTGCCGTTGTGGGTCGTCGGATCGGCGAGCCTGGTGCAGGCGCTGACGCCCGAGCATCTCCTAGGTCGGGTGAGCTCCGCGACGCGATTCGTCGGGTTCGCGGTCGCGCCCGATCTGGCCCGCGCCGCGTTCGTTCCGTCGCTCGTCGGCCGAACGCGGCTCGTCGCGGCGAACAGCCGGTTGCAGGCCTCGAACGCCGTGGCACAGGTGGCGGGCCCGTCGCTCGGAGGAATTCTCGTGCAGGCCCTCACCGCGCCGATCGCGATGCTCTGGGACGCCGTCGGTTTCCTCGTGTCGGCGGTCTTCATCGCAGCGATCCGCTCGACCGAGACGCCGCGCCCACGCGAAACCGCAAGGAGCGTCTGGCACGAGGTCACCGAGGGCCTGCGCTGGGTCCGCGAGCAACCGATCGTGCTTCGCTCGATCACCGCGATCGCGCTCGCGAACATCGAGTGGTTCGCGGTGCAAGGAGTCCTCGTCGTGTACGCGACGCGCGAGCTCGGCCTTTCGCCGGCGCTGCTCGGCATCTCGCTCGCCATGATCGGCCCGCTCAGCCTCCTCGGGGCCGCGCTCGCGGGGCCGCTCACGGCGCGATGGGGTCTCGGGCCGACGATGATCGCCGCGCTCTTCCTCGAAACGCTGAGCCGTCTCCTGCTTCCGTTCGCCGGCGGAACCCCGGTGCAGGCCGCGACGGTGCTCGGCCTCTCGCAAGCGCTCCTCGGACTGACCGTGCCGTTGTGGGTCGTCGGATCGGCGAGCCTGGTGCAGGCGCTGACGCCCGAGCATCTCCTAGGTCGGGTGAGCTCCGCGACGCGATTCGTCGGGTTCGCGGTCGCGCCACCGGCAGCGTTCGCCGCCGGAATCGTCGGCGACCTCATCGGTTTGCGGCCGACGCTCTTCGCGTCCGGGGTCATCGCGGGCCTCGCGTTCCTGTACCTCTTCTTCTCTCCCGTACGCCGATATCAGCACCCAATGCCGCAACCCGAGGCTGCGTAGCCGGCCGCGGAAGCGCAAACTCAGAAGGTGGCACCGCAGCTCTGCTCCCATCTACGCAAGGCGCGCGATCACCGTCCGAACACACCGAACGGCTGCGAGGAGTGCCTCGCCTCGGGAGATTCCTGGGTGCACCTCCGGCTCTGCCTCGAGTGCGGTCACGTCGGATGCTGCGACGACTCGCCGAACAAGCACGCGACGAAGCACTATCGCGCGACGTCGCATCCGGTGATCCGCTCGTTCGAGCCGGGCGAGCGCTGGCGCTACTGCTACCCCGACGATCTCTTCGTCGAGTAACTCAGCGCGAGGTCGTCACACCAACGCGCGGACAGAGACCGCGCAGCATGCATACGGAGCACCGCGGACGTTGCGCGACGCAGACCTCGCGCCCGTGCCGGATCAGATTCATGTGCAGCGCGTACATCTCGTCATCGGGAACGTTCTCCTGGAACGCTGCCTGCGTCGTGACGGCATTGGACCGAGGCGGCACGAGGCCGAGCCGGATCGCGACACGGTGCACGTGCGTATCGACCGGAAAGAACGGACGATCGAGAGAGAAGAGGAGCACGCACGCGGCGGTCTTCGGGCCGACGCCGGGCAGCGCGACCAGGGTGTCCCAGAGTTCGGAGTCCGGCACGGCCATGAACGCGCGTTCATCGAGCGGCACACCGCTCTCTCGGATACCGCGCAGCATCGCGCGGATGCGGACAGCCTTTGTCGGTCCGAGACCGCCACGGCGGATCGCTCGGGCGAGCGCAGGGAGGGGCGCGTCAGCGACGTCGTCCCAGTCCGCGAAGCGTCGACGGAGATCGGCATAGGCTCGGTCGCGGTTCGTGTCGCTGGTGTGCTGCGAGAGCACCGTCAGGACGAGCTCCTCGAGCGGCGGCAGGTGTCGAGGGGGTGGCGGTGTGCCATACGCCTTAGCGAGGCGACGCGCGATCGCGCGGAGGCGCCGGCGGTCCACTCAACCGAGCGTATCGGGAATTGCGGGAATGCCGACGACGTTGGGATAAAGTGACTGGATGGCCGATGACGCGTTCGAGAGCGAGGCGCTCTCCTATATCGATGCGTTGTACCGAACGGCACTCCGGATGACCCGATCGGAGGCGGACGCCGAAGATCTCGTGCAGGAGACCTATATCCGCGCTCTTCGCTTTCGCGAGCAGTTCACGCCGGGGACGAACCTCAAGGCGTGGCTCTTCCGCATCCTGACGAACACCTTCATCAACGCCTACCGAAAGCGCTCCCGGCAGCCTCAGACCGCCGAGCTGGACGACGTCGACGAGTTCTCGCTCTATCGGCGGATGTCGCAGGAGACGCCCGGGTCGAATTCGTCTGATCCCGAGAAGGAATTCCTCGACGGGATCGTCTCGAGCGAGGTGAAAGAGGCTCTTGCGGCCCTTCCGGAGAAGTTCCGGACGACGGTGCTGCTCGACGTCGAAGGCTTCTCCTACAAGGAGATCGCCGAGATGGTCGGGATTCCGATTGGCACGGTCATGTCCCGGCTTCATCGCGGCCGCAAGTTCCTCCAGCAGCGACTCTTCGACGTCGCCCGCGAGCGCGGCATCGCCGCGCTTCGGACGAGCGGGCCACGACCGGACTAGGAGGGCGGGATGGACTGCGACGATTGCCTGGAGAAGCTCTATGCGTTCCTCGACCAGGAGCTCGGGTCAAATGAGCGTAAACAAGTGGCGAGCCATCTCGAAGGGTGCACCGACTGCGGCGACAACCTCGCGTTCGAGGAGCGCTTCCTGAAAGTCATCCGCGACTGCGGGACCTCCGATGTCGCTCCCGCGGAGCTCCGACGACGCGTCGCCGAGCGGTTACGGAGCGACGTTCCCCCGACGACCGCTTGAACTCTTTCCGGTCGGCTCTGTTGACATCTGCGACGTGAGTGTGTCTATATAACCGTGCAATGCGTGGCCAGAAGGAGGTGATTCCCTAATGCCAGCAAAGAAGAAGGCGAAGAAGTCCTCGAAGAAGAAGCACTAAGGTTGTCTTAGCGACGACGAGAGTCGTCGCTTTTTTGATTTTCGAGTCTGGCACCTTTCGCGAACCCGCCGATCCGCGTAGGCCTCGCGGATCGGTTTCTTTTTGTCCGAGTACGCTCGACGACATCGCACCGCAACGCTCTCTCCCACCCATCCAGCAGCTCGCGGTTGCCGCGGGCGTCCTCGTGGCGGCGATGGTCGCGTCGCTTCTCCGCCTCGCCGCGTCGCCCAGCGCATCGATCTTTGGTATCGCTGCGCCGCTTTGTGGTATCGCGGTCGGCGCGCTTTTGGCCGGAAAACTGGCCAAATATGCGGGTCTCTATCACGGCGCGCTCGTTGGTGTCGGTTACGTGCTGGTCGAAGCGATCGGTCTCGCGCCGGCGCCGCTCGAGCCCGCCGGCGACCGTCTGGCCGAGGGCATTTTGATCATCGCGGGCGACGCGCTGCTGCTGGCCGTCGCGGCACTTGCAGGTTGGATCGCAGCGCCGCGGGCAGCGTCTTCGTCTTCTTCGGGTACGGGCAGAGGTCGTTGATCGGACAGATTGGGCAGAGCGGCGTCGGCCGGCAGACACGACGACCATGGAGAACGAAGCACCACGTCGCCTTGATCCAGTCCTTCTTCGGGTAGATCGTCCGGAGGCTCGCCTCGATGTCCGGACCCGCGCGGTCGAGGCGAAGCCGCTCCGCGACCCGAGCGACGTGGCGGTCGACGGCGACCGCGGGAACGCCAAAGGCCGCTCCGAGGACGATCGATGCCGTCTTGCGACCGACCCCATGCAGCCGGGTGAGGCCGTCCATGTCGGAGGGCACCTCTCCATCGAACTCCTCGAGGAGGCCATGGGCCATCGCGCGGAGCGACTTCGCTTTCTGGTTGTAGAAGCCGGTCGCCTTGATGTCCCGCTCGAGGACCCCCGCCGGCGCCGCGGCGTAGTCCGCCGGGCTCCGGTACTTCGTGAAGAGCACCCGGGTGACCTCGTTGATCCGCTCGTCCTGCGCCTGCGCGGCAAGGATCGTCGCGACGAGGAGCTCCAGCGGCGAGGAGAAGCGGAGCGTGGGCCCCCAGTCCGGATGCGCCTTCGCGAGGCGGTTCAGGATCTTCCGGGCCCGCGACCGTAGCGCGGAATCGGGCCGCACGGTCGCACGGGGCTTTTGTCGCTTAGGCCGCGCGGGCATCGCTGAACCATACTCGCGGTCGCCTCGGTCCTAGGCGAAGGCCGCACCCTCCCGCAGATCGGCCCACGTGATGAGGACCCTGAAAGCGCGGCACCAGACGACGACACTCCGGTAGCTCGCCACGTCGATATCCGCCGGGAGCTCGTAGTTAAAGGAGCCGTTCGTAGCCTTGAGGGTGCCGAGATAGAGGCTCGTTGCGGCGTCCCACTTACCACCTGTCTCGCGAGAGAGATAGACGTGGACGTCGGGCGCGTTGGTCAGCATGACGTCCTCGAAACGAACGTAACGGCTGCCGCCGATGTCGACGATCCGCACGGGTCCTGTTCCGTTGTGGATCCCATCGACGTAGCCAAGCTCGCCTGACCGCAGCACGCGCGGAGCCACTGGTGTCGATGCCGTTTGGGCGGCCTCCGCCGTGTCCGGGGCGAGGGTCGGTGAGGGGAGCGCCTCGTTCACATACGTACGAACGAAGAGCGGCGAGGCGAGGTACCAGACGATGACGGAGAGCGCCGCGATGGCTAAGAACGCGCCGGCGAGTCGCGCCGGGTGTGCGGAGAACGAGCGCCCGGTGACCCTCACGGTCACATGCTGGCACGGCCCTTGATTGACGCCTGCTCGGCCGCCTCCTACGCTCGACCGTCAAACGCGGGCCCGCAACGCGGAGGGGAAACGCGAAGGGGCCACGCAGCGAAATCGCGAAGTGGGAGGAACTCATGCAGAGACGCTGGCTCTCGGCGGCTGCGATCCTCGCCAGTCTGACGCTCGTCGTTGCCTGCACACCAGCATCCACAGGTGGCGGCGGCGGGGATAAGGGCGAGATCATCATCGCAAGCAACTTCCCGACATCGGGCGCGGACCGCGCGAGCGGCCGGGGTCCCGAGGCGGGTGTTGCCTACGCGGTGCAGCTGACACCGACCATCAAGGGCTTCAAGATCACGCACAAGCCATACGACGACTCGGTGAACGGTGTCCACGATCCCCAGAAGGGCGCCCAGAACTTCAACGACATGGTCGGCAACTCGAAGATCCTGGGTGTCGTCGGCCCGTTCAACTCGAACGTCGCGCGCGCGACCATCCCCGTCGCGAACCGCGCAAGCCTCGTGATGATCAGCCCTTCGAACACCAACGAGTGCCTGACGCAGACGTTCTCGTACTGCGACCCCCAGCCGGCGGCGCTGCGGCCGACTGGAAAGAACAACTACTTCCGCATCGCGGCGCCTGACACGGTCCAGGGTCCGGCGATGGCGGACTTCGCGGTCGACACCTTAAAGGCGACGAAGATCGCGATCTGGTCGGACAACGAGACCTTCGGCAAGGGCGTCGCCGACAACTTCGGCAAGGAAGTCACAAAGAAGGGCGGAACCGTCGTGCTCCGCCAGGACTTCGACTGGAAGACCACGAACGACTTCCGGCCCTTCCTGCAGGCGGCCAAGAACGCGGGCGCCCAGGCGATCTACGCCGGCGCGACGTCCGCCACTCACGGCTGCATCCCGCGCGCGCAGATGAAGAGCATCTTCACGACGGACATCCCGTACCTCGGCCCAGACGGCATCGGCACCTCCGACTGCATCACCGACGCCGGTGACAACGCAAACGCCAACCTGTACTTCACCAACGCCGCGGCCGAAGCGGCACAGGACCCGAACAACCAGGCCCTGATCAACGACTTCAAGTCGAAGTTCACGGCGAAGGAAGACCTCGCGGCCTACACCTTCCCGGGCTACGACTGCGCCAAGATCCTCCTGGACGCGATCAGCCGAGCGATCGACACGGCCGGCGGCAACATGCCGACCCGCGAGCAGGTCGTCGCGGCGGTCCAGGCGACGAAGAACCTCAAGCTTTCGACAGGTACGTACAGCTTCGACAACAACGGCGACCCAACCGCTGCCACGATGGCGTTCTACCAGTACCAGACCGCGGCCAAGGACTGGGTCTTCGTGAAACAGTTCTCGGTCGGCGGGTGAGCCAGCTCTAAGAAGCGAAGCCCGGAGGGGGCGCGCAAGCGCCCCCTCCCTTTTCGCGCGAGGGGGAAGTGGGGACGATCGGCGAGGCGGTCAGGCGACGCCGAGGTGGTCTTCGCGCCGGGGCTGCCGGTCGCATCCTCGACTTCGCGCTCATAGCGATCATCGCCATATTCCTGATCCTTCTCGGCACGAAGGTCGTTGCCCAGGGCGGGTCGTTCTTCCTTCAGATCCTCACGTTCGCCGTCGCCAACGGCGGCATCTACGCGCTGATCGCGCTCGGCTACACGATGGTCTACGGGATCATCGAGCTCATCAATTTCGCCCACGGCGACGTGTTCGCCTTTGGAGCGTTCCTATCAGCGTCACTCCTGCCGATCTTCGGTCTTCGTGAGGGAGGGACGTTCACCGCCGGATCCGTGATCGCGCTACTCGCCGTTTTCGGGCTGACGATGCTGTCGTGCGGGATCTTGAACATCAGCATCGAGCGGATCGCGTACCGGCCGCTTCGCCACGCGCCGCGGCTCGCGCCCTTGATCACCGCGGTGGGCGTCTCGTTCTTCCTGGAGGGCGTGCTGTTCCTCTGGAAGGGGCCGTCCAACGTGCACTACGCGAACATCATTCCGAACGCGGGGTTCGAGATTTTCGGCGCGACGATCGGCGCCAAGGATCTGCTCGTGATCGGCGTGTCGATCGTCCTCGTGATCGGGCTCGCCCTGTTCGTCGACCGAACCAGGCTGGGAAAAGCGATGCGCGCGACGGCCCAGGATCGCGACGCGGCCCTGCTCATGGGCATCGACATCGACCGGACGATCGCGGCGACGTTCTTCATCGGCGCGATCCTCGCCGGCGCGGGCGGGACGATGTACGGCCTCTACTACAACACCTCGGTCTTCGACCTGGGCTTCAGCGCAGGGCTCGTCGCCTTCACGGCCGCGGTGTTCGGAGGCATCGGCAACATCTACGGTGCTGCCATCGGCGGCCTGGTCATCGGGATGATCCAATCGTTCTGGGACGGCTACTTCGACTCCGCATGGACGCAGGTCGTGATCTTCACGATCCTCATCCTCGTGCTGATCTTCCGCCCGACAGGACTCCTCGGGATGCGGGTGCCCGAGAAGTGAGCATGCTGCGGCAGTTCTGGGAAGGCGGGCCGCGCCGCGATCCGAACACGATCGCGTACGTCGTCCTGCTCGTTGCCGCGATCTTCTTCCCCATTCTCGTGAACGTCATCACCGGCGGGAACTCGTCCGCCATCATGACCATCGCCGCCGACGCTGGTGTCTATGTGCTCCTGGCGATCGGTCTGAATGTCGTGGTCGGGTTCGCGGGCCTTTTGGACCTCGGCTACGCCGCGTTCTTCGCCATCGGGGCGTACACCTATGCGTTCCTGGCATCGGACCACATGCGGGTCACGCCACTCGGGGAGCCGATCCACATCTCGTTCTGGATCGTGCTGCTGATCGCGATGTTCGTCGCGGCGTCGTTCGGAGTGATCCTTGGCGCCCCGACCCTTCGGCTGCGCGGCGATTACCTCGCCATCGTGACTCTCGGTTTCGGTGAGATCGTGCCGCGCGTCTTCCGCAATGCCTCGTCGTGGACAAGCGGAGTGAACGGGATCTCCGCCCTGGACATTCCGTCGCTTCCGCTGTGGCTGCAGGGGCCGTGGTCGGGCGATGCGTTCGCGTTCGTGACCGACTTCAAGGTCATCTCGTCGCTCGCCTACTACGTGATCATGGTCATCCTCGTCATCATCTGCGTGATCCTCGTGCGGAACCTCCACCGCTCGCGCCTCGGCCGGGCCTGGATGGCGGTGCGCGAGGACGAGGTCGCGGCGGCCGCGATGGGCGTGAACACGGTTGCCGTCAAGCTCCTCGCCTTCTCGATCGGCGCAGCATTCAGCGGGTTCGCCGGAACGTATTACGCCGGGAAGCTCTCGCTCGTCTCGCCGGAGAACTTTGGCTTTTCCGTCTCGATCACGATCCTCGTGATGGTCGTGCTCGGCGGTATGGGGAACATCCCCGGTGTCATCACGGGAGCGCTGCTCATCTACTACGTGATCTTCGTGCTGCTGCAGCAGCTCCCCGAATACGCGGTGAACTTCGTGAGCTCGATCGGACTCTCCGGTCTCGTGCGGTCGAGCGGCGACTATCCCGGGATCGCTGAGTTCATCTCTCGGCTCAAATTCCTGGTCTTCGGACTCATCCTCGTGATCGTCATGCTGGTGAGGCCGCAGGGGCTTTTGCCGAGCCGCCAGCGCGAGCAGGAGCTCCACAAGGGTGTGCACGACGAGCCGGTCATCGAAGACGTGACCGCGGAGACTACATGACCGTCGAGGTGATCCCGCCGATCCTGCGCGTCGACCACGTCACGAAGCGTTTCGGCGGGCTCGTGGCCGTCGATGACGTGACCTTCGACGTGAAGAAGGGCGAGATCTTCGCGCTCATTGGCCCCAACGGGGCCGGCAAGACCACCCTCTTCAACGGGATCACCGGGATCTTCCCGCCGACGACCGGGCGCGTGATCTTCCAGGACCGCGAGATCACCGGGGCCAAGCCCCATCAGGTCGCGACGCTCGGCATCGCCCGAACGTTCCAGAACATCCGGCTCTTCGAGTACATGTCGGCGCTCGACAACGTTCGCCTGGGGCAGCACTGCCGCATGCACGCGAAGCTCTGGGACTCGCTCTTCAAGACGCCCGTCGAGCGCGCCGAAGAGCGTCGGGTGAGCGACCGCGCGATCGAGCTTCTCCAATTCGTCGGGATCGAGCGCTACACCCACACGTACGCGCGGAATCTCCCGTATGGGTCGCAACGCCGCCTCGAGATCGCCCGGGCGCTCGCGACGAACCCAGCGCTTCTCCTGCTAGACGAGCCGGCCGCCGGCTTCACGCCGCAGGAGAAGGTCGAGCTCATGGGCCTCGTGCACAAGATCGTCGACAACGGCGTGACCGTCTTCCTCATCGAGCACGACATGAAGGTGGTCATGGGCGTGTCGCGGCGCATCGTCGTCCTCGACCACGGCGAGAAGATCGCGGAGGGAACGCCGGAGCAGGTCCGCAACGATCAGCGGGTCATCGAGGCGTACCTCGGGAAGCAGCACTAGCGTGGCGCTCCTCGAGATCTCCAAGATCGATGTCTTCTATGGGCGCGTCCAGGCCCTGCGCGGCGTGACGCTGTCCGTCGACGCCGGCGAGATCGTGGCGCTCATCGGGTCAAACGGCGCTGGGAAGACGACAACGCTCCGCACGATCTCGGGTCTGATGCACCCGACCACCGGAACGATCAGCTTCGACGGCCGCCAGCTTCAGCAGACTAAGGCGCATGAGGTCGTGCGCGTCGGGATCTGCCAGTCTCCCGAGGGACGCCGCCTCTTCCCGCGAATGACGGTGTTCGACAACCTGATGATGGGCACGTACGCCCGAAAGGACCTGAGCAGGCTCCAGGATGACATCGCGAACGTCTACTCGCTCTTCCCGCGCCTCAAGGAGCGGACCAAGCAGCTCGCGGGGACGCTATCCGGCGGGGAGCAGCAGATGCTCGCGATCGGGCGCGCACTTATGGCGCACCCGAAGCTCTTGATGCTCGACGAGCCGTCGCTTGGTCTCGCGCCGATCCTCGTGGAGACGATCTTCCGCGTGTGCACCGACATCAACGCGCAGGGCATGCCCATCCTCCTCGTCGAGCAGAACGCGAGCAAGGCGCTTGAGATCGCGCACCGCGCGTACGTTCTGGAAACGGGCTCGATCGTCCAGACCGGCACCGGCAAGGAGCTCCTCTCATCGCCCGACGTGCAGCGCGCCTACCTCGGTATGTGACCCTTCTGCTTCTTTAGACTTCGCGAGTGATTCCGCATATTCAGGTACCCGCCGACGTCGAGAGGGTTGTCGCCCGCCTCGTCGCGGCCGGGCATGAGGCTTATGTCGTCGGCGGCTGCGTTCGGGACGCGCTACGCGGCGTCGACCCGCACGACTGGGACATCGCGACGAGCGCGACACCTGACGAGATCCAGAAGGTCTTCCGGCACGCGCTCTACCTGAACCGCTTCGGGACCGTGGTCGTCCGCCAGGGCGATCACGAGATCGAGGTCACGACGTACCGGGTCGAAGCCGACTACGCCGATCACCGCCATCCGGCAACAGTGGCATTCACCGACTCGCTGCACGAGGATCTCTCGCGCCGCGACTTCACCATGAACGCGATGGCCTGGCGCCCCGGCGTCGAGGGCCGGCCAGGCGAGCTCGTGGACCCCTTCGGCGGGCAGCGGGATCTCGAGGCCCGCATCGTGCGCGCCGTCGGTGAGCCGCGCGAACGCTTCGCGGAAGACGCCCTGCGGATGCTCCGCGCGGTCCGCTTCGCGACGCGGCTCGGTTTCGTGATCGACCCGCGTACGGCAGACGCGATCCGTGACTCGGCGGCCCTCGCAAAGAATCTGTCTGGTGAGCGGATCCAGCAGGAGATCACCAAGATGCTCGAGGCGCCGAAGCCATCGGAAGCCTTTCGCCTGCTCTCCGACCTCGGGCTGCTCGAGGTGATCTGCCCGGAGCTCGAGGTCGCGAAGGGGACCCCGCAGGACAAGGCGGTAGCACAGAACGTCTTCGAGCATTCGTTGGCGACGCTCGACGCGACGCCGCCGGACGACCTGGTGCTACGGCTCGCCGGACTTTTTCACGACATCGGCAAGCCGGCGACCTTCTCCGACGGCCACTTCCACCAGCACGAGTTCGTCGGCGAGGCGACCGCACGGGACATCCTGCGCCGGTGGCGCTTCGACAAGGACACCGTGACTCGCGTCACGCATCTCATCCGCAATCACATGTTCTGGTACCAGAGCGAATGGACCCCATCGGCGGTCCGCCGCTTCGTGCGCAAGGTCGGGCTCGAGAACATCCCGGCCCTCTTCGCGCTGCGCAAGGCTGACAACATCGGGAGCGGCGCGCGATCGCCGCGGATGTACGCGCTCGAAGCGCTCTGGGAGCGGGTGCAGGAGGAGATCCGCACGGCCTCGGCGTTCTCGCTCAAAGATCTTCTTATCGACGGCAACGACGTGATGAAGGAGCTTGGGATTCCGCCGGGACCGCGCGTCGGTCAGATTCTCAACGAGCTCTTCGAGCGCGTGACCGACGATCCAAAACTGAACACGCGCGAACATCTATTGGAGATCGCTCGACAGCTAGGCGCGAGCTAGCTGAGTTCTGGACGCGGCCGAGGGGGCTGGCGCGCGCAGTGGGACCCGAGACCCTACGTGGTCGAGGGAGGGACCCGCGAGCACGACAGCCCCCTCGGCCGAGTCATTCGACTGGGTCGCTAGATGCCGCTAGCTCGACGCGTACGGAGTGCTGCCGACCGTCGAGACTGGTCGCGTCGAGCCGTTTCCGGCTTTGGTCGCCGACTCGGTGCGAACTTTGTCGACGCCCTCGCTCAAACGACGACGGGCTTCGTCACCAGGGAACGGCGCGAAGAGCAGGGCGATCGCGGCGCCGACAATCGCGCCAAGCACAAGACCGAGCGCGAGCGTCCCGAAGATCGCTCCATCGGAGTGGCCACCGACTACGCGGCGGACCTCGCTCTTCCCTTCACCGAAAAGATCACTCGCGCGCTTGGACGCTTCACCCTTCAAGTCATCCACGACGTCCTGAAGGTCCTTCACGCTCACCATGGCAGCCGCCTCCTCTGCGCTCGAAGCGCGGATTAGGACCGTGCAGGGCCGGTGCCACTGTCGCCTGTCGCTCCGCCGGGCGGTCGAGAGAGCGCCGCCTCGATGAAGGGATCGATGTCGCCACCCAGGACGCGAACCGGATCGCCGATCTCCACGCCTGTCCGGTGGTCCTTCACGAGCGTGTACGGGTGGAGGATGTACGAGCGGATCTGGCTCCCCCAGTCTGCGGAGCGCATTTCGCCACGTTCCTTCGCCTGAGCCTCTTCCTGCTCCCGTACCTGCCGCTCCAGGAGTCGCGCACGCAGGATCTTCATCGCGGTCTCCTTGTTCTGGAGCTGCGACCGCTCGTTCTGACACGCGACGACGATGCCGGTTGGCAGATGGGTGATCCGGACGGCCGTCTCGGTCTTGTTGACGTTCTGCCCGCCCGCTCCGGTCGCGCGATATGTGTCGATCCGGAGGTCCTCCGGCCGCACTTCGACCTCGGCCTCGCTCTCGACCTCCGGCGTCGGATCCACCAGGGCGAACGAGGTCTGGCGCCGCTTTTGGAAGTCGAACGGCGAGATGCGCACGAGCCGATGCGTGCCTCGCTCGGTCTTCAGGTAGCCGTACGCGAACGGCCCCTCGACGGTAAGGGTCGCGCTCCGGAACCCTGCCTCGTCGCCGGGGGTGGACTCAAGGAGCTCGGCCTTGAAACCGCGCCGCTCGGCCCAGCGGAGGTACATGCGCACGAGCATCTCGGCCCAATCGGCGGCGTCGGTGCCACCGACCCCGGCGGAGATCGCCAGGACCGCGCTGCGCTCGTCGTACGGTCCGGACAGCTGCGCTTCGAGGCTCGCGCGGGCGACCTCTTCGCCGAGCTCTGCCGTGTCATGCGCGATGTCGGCTTCCATCTTGGGGTCGCCATCGGCAAGCGACGCAAGCTCACTCAGATCTTTCGCCCGCGCGCGAAAGCGCTCCCACCGTTCGAGACGATCGCGCTGGTTGCCGAGGCGCTTCAGAATCGTCTGCGCGCGCTGCCGGTCCTGCCAGAGGTCGGGCTTCGCGGACTCGGTCTCTAGCTCCGAGACCTCACGGGACAGAGCGGGAAGGTCAAAGGAACACCGCCATACGTTCGATGCGGTCGCGCAACGTGGAGAGGGATGCCTGGTCGACGGTCAAGAGTGTCCTTAGCGCTTGCGCGGGCGTTCGAACGTGGTGGTCACCGGCTGGACGACCGGAGCTAGCTTGCCCGCTGCGAACGAGACGAACGTCACGCAGGGGCAGTACGTGTTGCGAGGGCAGCGCGGGCAATCGCCATCACAGTCGAGGGTCGCTCCGTAGGAGCACTTGAGGCAATTGTCTTCGCAGACGATCCATTCCTTCATGCCGCGGTCCTCTCTAGGGCGTGACGGGTAATGACCTTTTGATCAAAGACCCGCCCACGCTCTCCCCACTGCGATTGTGTGTCGGTTTCCGTACGAATCTTATCCATGCGGATGGGGCTTGAGAAGAGGGCAAAACGCGAATTCGGCCCCGAAAATCTGTTCTTTTTAGTGCTTGCGTGGTTTCCTGAGGTAATCCAGAGCGCCCTTGAATGGGCGCGGGCGGACGCCAAAAACGGGCTCGAGGGCATTCTGGCGAGGCGTGTTGTCGACGGCCAGAAGGTCGAGCTGGGAGATCGTGACCGGCGGGTCGGACATGAAGAGGCCCATCGCGAAAGCCGCCGGCTTCATGAGCGGGACCGGCAGGTGCATGGTCGGCCTGTGTTTCCCGGTGCCGCGCATCGTCTCGGCGAGCATCTCGTCGTAGGTGACCGGCTCGGCACCGCCGATCTGGTGCACGCCGACGATCTCGCGGCGTTGCACCGCCGCGAGGAGCGCTTGCGCGATGTCGTCCACGTGGACCGGCTGGAAACGGGCCTTGCCGTCGCCCGGTACCGGAACCACGGGAAAGAGCAGGCTGAACGCGAGACGGGGGAAGAAGTCGTCGCCCTCCCCGAAGAGGAGCGACGGCTGCAGCACGACGTGCGCGATGCCGGACCCGGTGATGAGCGCCTCGCCTTCGCCTTTGCTTCGGAGATAGGGATAGGGCGAGACCGGATCAGCCCCGAGCGCTCCCATGTGCACGATTCGGCCTACCCCGGCGCGGCGGGCCTCGGCCACGACGTGCGCGACCCCCGCGACGTTCACATCGGCGAAGCGCTGTTTGCGCTCGGTCGGGACGGCCACCGTGTGGATCACCGCATCGACGCCATCGAACGCGCCGCGGAGCGACTCCGGCTTGCGCACGTCGGCGCGACGGACATCCACGTTCATGCCCGCGCCGGGGAGCTCCTTGTCGGCACCGGGGCGCTCGCTGATCAGCGCCCGCACCTCGTGCCCGCCGAGGAGCAGCCGGGCGATCGCGTGCCGCCCCACGAATCCGTTCGCGCCGGTCACGGCTACGCGCATCGGCTCACCGCCCTTGTACTACGTGGCCGTAGTAGTAGCACGTTGCCGGCCTGAGTCAACACGTCCGCGCGCGGTCAGAATCGGTAGCATGAGTCCCCCGCCGATCGCGTATGCCAGACCGAGGAGCTGCGCCTCCTGGAGCCCGTCCACAAATAGAGGGTCCAGACGCAGGAACGACGTGAGGAAGCGGAACCCGCCAAAGAGCAACAGGTAGGCCCAGTACACGCGGCTCTCCGGGGGCTTTCCACGGACCCGGCGCCAATAGGCGACCAGCGCAATGAAGATCAGGACCATGACGAGGCCGTCGTACGCCGCAACGGAATGCACGTATTCGGTCTGGCCGAGCGTCGCCGGATTTGTGTAACGAACGCACCAGGGAAGTCCCGAACATGCGATCGCGTGATGCTCGCCGTTGATCACATCGCCGATGCGCCCGATCGCCTCGCCGAGCGCGATGCCGATCACCGAGATGTCGAACATGAAGCCGATCGGAAGGCGCAGCCGGCGCGCGGCGATGTAGCCGGCGATCGTCGAGCCGACCGGCGCGCCGGTGGTGCCGATACCGCCGTTCCAGAAGGCGAGGACGTCGATGGGATGCGACGCGTAGACGTTCCAGTTGTCGAGCACGTGTGCGGCTCGGGCCCCCACCAGTCCACCGACGACCACGGCGATCGCGAAGGGATAGATCCGATCGTCGTGCACGAGGTAGCGCGCCGCGCGGAAGGAGACGAAGCTCCCGACGATCATTCCGACGAGCGAGAAGATCGAGTGCCAGGCGAAGCTGAGCGATCCGACGTGGAGGTTCGGATCGAAGGGGAGGTCGATCAGACCGCGAAAGTACGCGCCTGCGCCTGCGGGCGCGTGAGCAAGCGGAAGAGCATGGTGACCGCCGCCGCGAACACCAGGACCGCGATGGTCTGGTCTTGTCGCAGGCCGAACGCGTACGTCGGGTCGCCGATGCGGAGGAAGCCAAGGAGAAAGCGGCCCACGGCGTAGTGCAGCGCCCAGATCCAGAAGATCACGCCGTCCGGCCAGCGCCCGATGAAGCGCCGCAACCACAAGGTGAGCACGACCGCCGACAGGTCCCAGACCATGTCGTACGCGACGACGAGGTGCACGGGTCCAGGCTGACCGAGTCCACCCTGATCTTGAGGGAAGGTGTAGCCGACGCAGAGGCCCTCGGGCGGCGCGCACGCCGTCGCGTGGTGCTCACCGTTGATGATGTCGCCGATCCGCCCGATCGCGAATCCAAGTGCGAGCCCGGGCGCTGCGGCGTCGGCGCCGAAGCCAATCGGCACCCCGCGCCGGACCGCCGCGATGTATCCACCCAGGACGCCGCCGATCGCGGCGCCCCAGATCGCGATGCCGCCGGTCCAGATGAAGAAGATCTGCTCGGGATGCGCGACGTAGTACGGAAGTTGGTCGATGACGTGGACGAGACGCGCGCCGACGATCCCGCCGACCACGCCCCACGTGGCGACCGCCCACCCGTCGTCCTCACTGATCTTGCCCCGGAGAAGACGGAGCGGCAGCCAAACACCAAAAAAGATTCCAACGGCGGTGAAGATCCCGTGCCATGCGAGGGTGATCGGACCGAGGTGAACGTTCGGATCGAAGGGAAGCTGAATCAAAGTCTGAAAGCGGATGCGTCGCGGGTCCTGTCCCCGGCTCGGGGTCGCGCGCTCGCCGCACCCTGCCGCTCCGCACATGAGACACCGACCGCTGTGGCCCGCGAGGACCCGCGGCTCGCGCACAACCCGCTCGCCGGTGCCACCCGCGACGCCTCACGCGGTTTGCCGTCAATCACTTTCCATGGCACTTCTTGAACTTTTTGCCCGATCCGCACCAGCATGGCTCGTTTCTTCCCGGCAGCTTGCTGGGAGCAGTTGAGGAAGTGGGTCGGCCGTTTCCGCTCGTTCGTGTGGTCGTCGTGTTCCCGGCACCCGTCTTCGTCGTCTGCGTCTTCTCTTCTTGTTCGGCTTGTTCGGCGGTTCTGACGGTCACACGCAAGATTGTTTGAGCGACTCCGCTGGCGATGCGCGCCTCCATCTCCTCGAAGAAGCCGTGCGCTTCGCGCTTGTAGGCCACGAGGGGGTCCTGCTGGCCGTAGCCGCGCAGATAAATGCCCTCGCGGAGCTCCTCCATCGCGGTGAGGTGCTCGATCCAGTGCGTGTCGATCGTGCGAAGAAGGACCCATCGCTCCACCGCGCGTGTGAGCTCCTCTCCCAGCTCCTTCTCGCGCGCCTCGTACGTTTCTTCGACGATCTCCGCCACACGGTCACGCAGCTCGTTCTGATTGCGCAGCTCCCCGAAGCTCGTGGCCACGAGGTCCGGACGATTCAGCATCGCCCCGAGACCGGCGGCGAGCTTTTCGCGGTCCCAGTCCTCGGGGTCCGGCGTCGCAGCTGCGGTGTCGACGAGGCCGTCCGCCTCCTGCCGCAGAAACTCGAGGACGGTCTCGCGGACGTCGCCCTTTTCCAGGATGAGCCGGCGCTGGCCGTAGATCACGGTGCGCTGGTTGTTGAGAACGTCGTCGAACTCGAGCGCGCGCTTCCGGATGTCGAAGTTGCGCCCCTCGACCTTGACCTGGGCCTGCGTGATCGCGCCCGTGACCATGCCGGATTCGATCGGCGTCGAGTCATCGAAACCGAGGCGCGCCATGAGCCCGGCGACGCGCTCCGAGGCGAAGATGCGGATCAGGTCGTCCTCGAGCGAGCTGAAGAACCGGGAGCTGCCCGGGTCGCCCTGACGGCCGGACCGGCCGCGAAGCTGGTTGTCGATGCGCCGCGCTTCGTGGCGCTCGGTGCCGATGACGTGGAGCCCGCCGAGGTCGGTGATGCCCTCCCCGAGCAGGATGTCGACACCGCGGCCGGCCATGTTCGTCGAGAGCGTGACGGCGCTACGCTGGCCGGCGTCCGCGATGATCAGCGCTTCGCGCTCGTGGTTCTTCGCGTTCAGGACCTCGTGCTTGATCCCGTGCCGGCGCAGCTGGTCCGAAAGCCGCTCGCTCTTCTCGACGCTCGTCGTGCCGATGAGCACCGGCTGCCCGGCCTCATTGCGCTCCTTCACCTCGGCGACGACGGCGTCCCACTTGCCCTGCTCGGTCTTGTAGACGAGATCGGGGTTGTCCTTGCGGACCATCGGCTTGTTCGTAGGGATCTGCGTGACCTCGAGCTTGTATACCTTGAAGAGCTCCTCGGCCTCGGTCGCCGCCGTACCGGTCATCCCCGCGAGCTTCGTGTACATGCGGAAGTAGTTCTGGATCGTGATCGTCGCGAAGGTCCGGGTCTCGCGCTGGATCTTGAGACCTTCCTTCGCCTCGACGGCCTGGTGCAGCCCATCGCTCCAGCGGCGGCCGGGCATGAGCCGGCCGGTGAACTCGTCGACGATGATCACCTCGCCGTCCTTGACGACGTACTCCTTGTCCTTCCGGTAGAGAGCGCGCGCTCGCACCGCGTTGTCGAGGTAGTGCACGGCGGTCACGTCGCCCTCGTACATGTTCTTCACGCGGAGCAGCTTCTCGGCGCGAGAGATGCCCTCCTCGGTGAGGGTGACCGCGTGCTGCTTCTCTTCGATGACGTAGTCCGTGTCCGGCTGGAGCTGCGCCGCGACGCGCGCGAACGTGTAGTACGTCTCGGTCGCGTCCTCGGCCGGGGAGCTGATGATGAGCGGCGTGCGCGCTTCGTCGATCAGGATCGAGTCGGCCTCGTCCACGATCGCGTAGTGCAGGCCCCGCTGCTGCACCTGGTCGTTCAGGTCCATGGCCATGTTGTCGCGCAGATAGTCGAAGCCGAATTCGCTGTTCTGGCCGTACGTGATGTCGGCTTCGTAGGCCTGGCGCCGGCTGACGTCGCGCCAGTGCCGGTGCCGCGGATCGACCGCGTCCAGCTCCACTGCCGGGTCGTAGATCGCGCTCTTCTCGTGCGCGATGTAGGCGACGGTCGCTCCGAGCGCTTGGTAAATGGGCGCCATCCAGCCCGCGCCGGTCTTTGCGAGGTAGTCGTTCGTCGTGACGAGGTGCGCGCCCTTCCCTTCCAGGGCGTTCGCGTAGAGGGCGAGAGAGGCGACGAGGGTCTTGCCTTCGCCGGTCCTCATCTCGGCGATGTGCCCCTTGTGCAGCGCGAGGCCACCCATGAGCTGCACGTCGAAGTGGCGCTGCCGCAACGTCCGCTTCGCCGCCTCGCGAACCGAGGCGAAGACCTCGGTGAGGATGTCATCGAGGCTTTCGCCCTTGGCCAGGCGATCGCGGAAACGCAGCGTGCTCTGGGCGAGCTCTTCGTCGGTCTTCTGCTGGATTTCGGGCTCGAGCTCATTGATGCGCGCGGCGATCTTGCGAAGCTTGCGAAGCTCGCCTTCGTTTGAGTCGAACAACCCGCCGATGAAGCTCACGGGACTGCGAGTTGCGATCGCTAGGTGACCTGGAGCGGCAGCTGCAACCCCGGCGGGTTGAAGAGCGCGCCGACGGACTCGCCCTCGTGGATGCGCCGGATCGCCTCAGCGAAGAGCGGCGCCACGGTGAGGACCTCGAACTTCTGTGTGTCACGGGCCGACGGTCTTAAGGGTGCGGTGTCCGTGGTGATCAGCTTGACGATGCCGCTCTCGGCGAGCTTCTGGGCAGCGTTCCCCGACAGGACGGCGTGAGTGCAGCCGACGTAGATCTCGTTCACGCCGCGCTCGTGCAGGATGCGAACGGCGTTGACGATCGTCGTACCGGTGTCGATCTCGTCATCGATGATGATCGCGCGCTGCTTGTCGATGTCGCCGATGACGGCGACGACCTCGCTCCGGCCGCTGTTGTCGCGATGGGTCTTCTGCATGAAGACGAGTGGGATCTGCAGTGCTTCGGCGATCCGGCGGGCGGCGTTGGCGTAACCGAGATCGGGCACGACGAGCGCGACGCCGTTCGGGTCCTTCTCGACGATCGACCGGAACGCCTCGATGAGCAGGTTGCGCGCCGAGAGCTCGTCGCCGGGGATCGAGAAGAAGCCCTGGATCTGCATCTGGTGCATATCCATCGTCAGGAACCGATCCGCCCCCGCGACACCGATGAGGTCGGCGAGGAGGCGAGCCGTGATCGGCACGCGCGGCTGGTCTTTCTTATCGCTCCGGCCGTAGGCGTAGTACGGCATGACAGCCGTGATCCGGCCAGCCGAAGCGCGTTTGAAGGCGTCGAGCATGATGAGAAGCTCCATGATCGCGTCGCTGACCGACGGGCCGACGAGCGACTGCACGACGTAGACGTCGTGCTCGCGCGCGTTCTCGTTGATCTTGACGAAGATGTTGTCGTTAGCAAATTTTGTGACGTCGGCGTCGCCGAGCGGGACCTCCAGATGGGCGGCGATGTCTCTCGCGAACTTGGGGTGGGCGTTTCCGGTGTAGACGGACAGTCCTCGGAACACGGCTCCCCTCCTGCCGCGGATAGCAGGTCGTCCTGCATGAAAAGTATACGGGCGCTAGCCTCCGAAAACGTGAGCATCGCGACCGGCCATCGGCTGCGCTGGACGGCGGTCTGGGTGCTCGTCGCGGCGTGGTTCGTCGCGCAGGCCGCCAACTTCGGCGGCAACGCCGTGCACCTGGTGCTTCTCGTCGCCATCGGGATCCTGGTGTACGAGCTGCTGGCGGAGGACCCGCCCCCCGCCTAGGGCCGCTACCTCGCGGCGAGGCGGCTTCCGGCCATGAACCCGCCGCGATCCAGAGCGGCCGCCGCGATCATCGCGTCGGTCTTGTCGAGGGGCTTGATCTCAAAGTGGGTGTCGGTACCGACTGAGAACAGCGCACCCGCGCGTGCCGCGCGAATGAGGAACTCCCGATGCGGCACGCCGTAGCTCTCGTTGATCTCGATCGCGATGTGGCCCTTCACGCAGAGATCGATGAGCCGCTCCTGCCACTCCTCGGGATAAACCCGCTCGGGATCGCCAAGCGCTTGAAGTGCCGAGAACGTCGGGTGGCCCAGGATGTCGATGCGGTCGCGGTCAATCCCTTCGGCAACTACCTCGAGCGTGCGCTCGAGGATCCGCCTCTGGAGCGCGGGATCGCTGAAGCGGTCGCGCTCCTTGAACATCTTGATCCGGCCTTTCACGAAGGCCCCGGCGTCGTCGTAGCCAATCCGTTTTCCGTCGAGGTTGATCTGGTGGATCGCGCCGATGAGGTAGTGCAGCGACTCGCGGGTGTCGGCACCGAGCGGCGGCGCGACACCGAGGTCGTATTCGAGACCGACCCGGAGGCCGAGACGCGAAGCGTCGTCGATGTAGCGCTTCACGTCGTCCTCGTTGCGCAGCTTCTCCTTCCAGGGGTAGTGATCCGACACTCCGTGCGGCCGGGTGGCCACGCTCTTCGCGCGGTCCGCAAGCGACACGGTGCCGTCCGAGCGGTCGCTGTGGACATGGTGATCGAAGAGCGCGTTCAAATCTCGGGGTGCCCGGCCCAGGCCGCTTCGACCATCGTCCAGAAGGCACCCGACACGAGCGTGTGGCCGCCCAGCAGGAGGGGGAACGGGGCGTCGCGCGCGGCCTCGGTGAAATCTCGCAGCGGCTTCGTCGCGATCCGGTCGGTCATGAAGAGGTACGACGCGAAGCGCTCCTCGGCGGCGGGGCGCCATCGGAGATGCGCGAAGAGGACGAGCATGTCGAAGAGCATCCCGTCTCCGAGCTCGCCCATCTTTGCGAAGAAATCGCGCGGCCCGACGAGCTCGTAGAGGAATCCGAGCGCGCTCCGCGCCTCCCCTGAGACATCGCGCCCTGCGGCCTGCATGCCGCGCTCCTCCGCGAGCATCCGGACGCGACACGCGGTCTGCGATTCGATGAACGTCCACACCGGCGCACCGACGCGTCCGGCGACGACGAGCTCCTTATCAGGGGTCGTCACGATCCGCATGAGCGCCTCGATGCGTTCTCCCAGCAGGTCCTGCCATGCCGGAAGGGCGCGCAGCTCCGGCGGGCACCCGGGGTGGCGCGTGAGGAGCGCGGCGTCAGTTGGCGTGTCGACGTCGAGCAACGTCGCGGCGGACTTCTCGAGTTGTCGCGAGGAGAGGCCGGCTTGCTGATGGAGCCGCCGCGGAAGCGGGTTGTCCGTCGCCGGAAGATCGATGGCGTCGAGCGCGGCCGCCGGTGTGAATGCGACGAGGTCGGCCGAGTACGAGTTGTTCGATAGGACAAGCGCTTCACTCGACTCGAGGTCCTCGCGCAGCGAGCGCAGCTCATGCGTCGTCATGAGCGCTCCCGCGCCCGCACCTATCGTGCACAAGCGGTCGAGCTTCTTCTCGTCCACGATCCGCTTCAGCTCACGCCCGAAGTGGAACGGCTCGGTCTTCACGGGAAGGACAGACGCGCCCTTCGAGCGGAAGGCCGCGGCAGCCTCCTGATCGTTGGTGACGGCATAGAGACGCGAGAACCCGGCGTCCGCGGCGCGGCCCATGACAACGGCGCCGATGGCGATCTTCACCGCGTCCAGCTGCCGCTCCAAATCGCTCGATCCGCTGCGCCCGAAGAAGATCAGAAACGCGCTCACACCTGCGACGCTAGCTCACTCCCGCGATACGCACGCAGCTCGAGCCGGACAAGCAACACCAGGACAAGAGCGCTGAGGGCGGCGCCGGCGATGACGCGTTCGTCCGCCGAAGGCACGAGCCGGAGAACGGCGAGCCACTGCGGATCGCTCCAGTTGAAGAGCTTCGACGGGTCGTCGTTCACGTTGATCGGGACGGTGTCCCAGGCCTTGTCGTAGAGGAACGCGGCCGCCTGGAAGAGCACGAACGACCACGCCGCCATGAGGCCGAAGACGACGCGGGCGAACCGGGATCCCAACAGGCCGACGGACGTGCCCCAAGCGATCGCGACGAACAGGATCGGCGCGAAATCGTCCAGGAAGCGCGAGCCGAACACGCGGCCGCCCCACCACTCCGCGTAGGTCGCGTAGAGCACGAGCGCGGCGAGCCACACCAGTGAAAGCCCGCGGAGACGCCCGGCGACCTCGCCCGGCCAGCGCCACGCCCGCAGCAGTGCGAAGAAGCCAAAGATCACGTAGGGCGTGTACACGAAGAGACCCCGCGACGGAGAGAGCAGGAGACCGTAGAGGCCGGTCTGGATCGGGGTCGCGAACGACTTGACGCCGTAGCCCTGTTCAAGGGGCGAGCCGAACGCGAGGTCGTTGTACGCGAGGAGCGGCGCGAGACCGATGACCGTTCCCACGAGCATCCAGAAGATCCGCGTCGGACGGAACCCGTGGAGGCCGAGCGACACGAGGGCCGTGGTCTGGCGCACCACGCCACCGAGCCCCAGCACCACCCCCGCGGCGAGATCGCGAGACAGCGGGATCGGCTCCTCTCGAAGGGTCAGCCAGAGCGCGGACGCGACGGCGAGGTGCACGCCGGAGTGCTGCCACAGCGCTTGGCTCGCGACCGTTCGAACGCTCGTGGCGAGGAAATAGAGAAGCACGAGCACGAGGGACCAACGCGGCGTGGCGAAGCGACGCAGGACGGACCAGAGGATGAGCGTGGCAAGTATTTCGACGATGGCCGCCACGACGTGGCCGCCGTGAACGAGAAGGCCGAGGTCGAGCGGGTACGCTCCCGTGAGCACGAACGGGGCGAAGAACGGCAGCGCGAGGATGCCCATGCCCGGGGGGAAGACCGAGCAGACGTGATCGTTCGGGCCCGGTGCGGGTGGACCGCCAAGGCTCCGCTTCGCTGTCGGCGGTGCCGTCGCGGTGGACTCACCGCACGCGCGGAAGAAATAGGCCTCCCGATCGAGCGTCGTCGCGGGAGCTCTCGTGCCGCTAGGCACCGTGAACTCGTCGTAGTTCACGTTGTGCTCCTTGATCACAGTCCACGCGAAGAGCGCGTTCGGCAGGACG
>VBDV01000134.1 GCA_005882765.1 Chloroflexota bacterium
GTCATCGACGACCAAGACCTTCCTCATCGCCTGCCGAATCCTAGATATGCCAAAGACGCCGGACTCGCGTCCGGCGTCCACTTGGCTCCGCGTCGCCTAGCGACCGCTGGGCGGAGGCGATGTCGTGCCGGAGTCCTTTGGCTTCTCACCGTGTAGCTCCTTGTGCAGCTCCTCGAGCCGCTCGCGGGGGCTCTGGTAGTAACCGCCGCCCCATCCGCCGCCGTAGCGCCTTCCCCATCCGCCGAAGGCCCCTCGAATCAGGGCGAAGACGAGGAAGATGAAGAGGAGCGGGAAGAGGAACCCGAAGCCTCCGAAGAAGAAGGGGTGGTAGTAGACGGCGGGAGCCACCGCGGTGCCCGTTGTCGCAAGCCCTTGCGATACCCCCAGCTGATACGCGCCAACGCCCACGATGGCCGCGATCAGAAGCGTCAGGACGATGCCGATGCCTCGCATTGAGCCTCGGATTCACGCGCGCCGAAATCGTGGCCCGCCCCCGCGATGCGGACGAGGTCGATCCGCGGATTGTTCGCCGCGATGCGCTCGAGCACCACGAACGGCCCAAGCTCGTCTCTGTCGCCCTGGACGACGAGCGTCGGGCAGGCCGTCGCGGCGAGCGCCGCCTCGTCGCGTGGCCGGGGCCTCTTCGGTGGCGAGATCGGATGGCCAAGGATCACGAGCGCCTCCGGCGGCTCTCGCGCGGCGAGGAACGCGGCGATCCGCCCCCCGAACGAGCGTCCGACGAGGGCGACGCGGTCGTAGCCGTCGCCGCGGAGCGCATCGCGCGCGGCTCGGAGATCTTCGATCTCCGATGCGTAGTCCTTGCTGGGTCTCGACCCCCGTGTGCGAAACGTGATCGCCTGCGCGGCGATCTCGAACGTCTTCAGTGCTGATGCAAGCGCGCGGAGGATGGGCTGCTCCGCGGTGCCGCCGTATCCGGGCGCGAGGACGGCGGCCCGCTTCAAGCCGGCGGCTTCGGCAGTTTCTGCGCGAGGCCGAGCGACGGGCTGAGGAGATCGCCGACCGCGTCGAGGCGCGCGGACATGTTGATCATCGTGAAGGCGTCCGGGCGACCGAGCGATGCGATCTCGTCCCATCGGAGCGGGGCCGAGACCGGAGCGCGCCGGATCGGGCGAACGCTGTACGGACCCGCCGTCGACTTCGCACGCGTGTTCTGCAGGTAGTCGATGTAGATCCCGCGTCTCTTCGACTTGCTGAACTCGAGCGTGACGAGCTTCGGCAGCCGCTCTCGCGCGAGCTGGCCGACGCGCAGGGCGAACGCGCGGCTCTCCTCGAACGTGTACCGCCGCGCGATCGGAACGAGCACGTGGATCCCGCGAGATCCAGTCGTCTTCGGGAACCCAACGATGCCGAGATCGTCGAGGACCGCCTTGACGACATGCGCGACCTCCTTCACGTCGTCCCAGGTCGCTCCTTCCGCCGGGTCGAGATCGATCATGACGTTGTCCGGTTTTTCGGGATCGTCAGCGCGCGCGAGCCGCGGATGGATCTCGATCGCGGTGTAGTTCGCCATCCACACGAGCGTGGCCATGTCGTTCGCGAGGACGTAGGCGTTCTCCGGCTCGCGCGGATCGGTCCAGCTCTTGATCCACTCAGGCGTGAAACCCGGCTTGTTCTTTTGATAGAAGTGCGTGCCGTGAATCCCGTCGGGAAACGGCTTCAGGGTGAGCGGCCGATCCCGAAGCCATGGCACCAGGAACGGCGAGACCTCGGTGTAGTAGCGGATGAGGTCGGCCTTGGTGTAGCCGTCTTCGGGAAAGAGCACCTTCTCGAGATTGGTGAGCTTGATGCGCTTGCCCTCGACCTCGAGGACCGAGGGCACGCGCGCGGCCTTCTCGCCGTTCTCCGAAGCGACGGGCGCGATCGCGGCGCGCTTGGCGGCCTCCTGAGCTTTTCGCGCCGACTCGCGCCGCTCCTCTCCCGTCGCCTCTCGCGGGTCGACATCCGTGCGAAGGCCGCGATAGGTCGGGTGCCGGAGCGTCCCGTCGCGTGTGATCTCGGCGTACTCGACCTCGCAGACGAGCTCGGGGAGGCACCAGCGTGCCGGCTGATTAGTCCGCGCCTCTGTCGCGAACGGCGATGTCGGCGACTCGTGCTCCTCAAGAACTTTGAGAAGGTCGCGAAGCGTTCGCTCGTCGAAGCCGGTGCCGACGTGCCCGACCGGTTGCAGCTTGCCGTCGCGATAGACGCCGATGAGCAGCGCGCCGAGCGTCTTGGTGCGACCGCCTTGGCCCGCCGTCCACCCGCCGATCACACACTCCATCGTGCGGAACGCCTTGATCTTCACCCACGCCGGCGATCGGGCCCCAGGCTGATAGATCGAATCGAGGCGCTTCGCAACGATCCCTTCGATCCCCTGCTCGCGTGCGGCTTCGAAGAGCGCGACGCCCGCGCCTGGGAAACCCTCGCTGCGGCGGATCGAGCCCATCGGGGTCAGCGCTTCGTCGAGCCGCCGCAGGCGCTCGCGAAGCGGCTTTCGCGTGAGGTCCTCTCCGTCCGCGTAGAGGATGTCGAAGACCTCATAGATCACCGGCGTCGACTTGCGAAGCTTGCGCACGGTGCTCTCGTCGCTTACGTGCATCCGCGGCTGCAGCCGCTGGAAGCTCGGCACGCCCTTGGAGTCGAGCGCCACGATCTCGCCATCGAGGATTGCGTGGTACGCGCCGGTGAGCGCCTCGGCCGCCTGCGTCGCCTCGGGATACTGCTTGGTGCAGTCGAGGAGGTTCCGCGTCTGCAGGCGGACCTCTCCCCCATCGACGAACGCGATGGTGCGGACGCCGTCCCACTTCGGCTCGTAGGTGAAGTCTGGCGAGTCGAATGGCTCGTCCGCCGCGGACGCGAGCATCGGCACGATCTTCGAAAGGAGCGGATCGTTCTTCGGCGGCGTCCCGTGCTTAATCATGAGCCAGTCGCGGCCTTCGTTCTGCCGCGTCTGCACGATGACCCACTCTCCGTCGAGACGCGAGCCCTTCATGCGAATCTTCAGCTCGTTCGGCTTCTCTTCTAAGAGCTCGTACGTCCCCGTATCCCAGATCGTCATCGACCCAGCGCCGTACCCGTCGGGTATGACGCCGTGGAACGTCAGGTACTCGATCGGATGATCCTCGGTGTGTACCGCGAGGCGTCGCTTTCCGGCCTCGAGCGGCGGGCCGTTCGGCACCGCCCATGACGCGAGGGTGCCACGCATCTCGAGCCGCACGTCCCAGTGGAGCCGCGTCGCGTGGTGACGGTGGACCACGTAGCGACGCGTCTCTTCTTTCTTCGGCGGCGTGCCCTTCGGCTCGGGCGTGCGGCGGAAGTCGCGTTTGCGCTGGTACTCGGTGAGGCTCAATCTGTGGCCTTCGCCATTGTCGGGGAGGTCGCATCGTGACGTCCGCGCCGTTCTCGTCGCTGGTCAAGGACTACCTCGACGAACGCTACGAGGAGTCGCCGACCTGGGCCAGCATGCTCGGCCTCACCGCGTACGACGAGCGCTCGGAGGATCTCTCCGCGGAGGCGTTCCGGCGGCGCGATGCGGCGGTCCTGGCCTGGAAAAGGCGTCTTGAGGCCGTGGCCGACGACACGCTCAGCCCCGACGAGCGCATCGACCGTGACGTCATCCTCGCGTCGCTGCGCGGGCGCGAGCTCACGCAGCCGCGATCGGATTGGCAGCGCCAGCCCAATACCTATCTGAACCCGTCGCTCGGCGGCGTGTTCACCCTCTTCCTCCATCGCCTGCGCCCTGAGCGCGACCTCGCCGACGCGGCCCGCGCGCGGTTGCACGCGGTGACGAAGCAGGTCGCCGACGGGAAGACGAACCTGGACTTCGCGCTCGCCCCGCGCGTGTATGTCGAGCGCGCCATCGGCCAGGCGAAGGCAGCGGCGCGGTACGCGCGAGAGCTCGTGCCGGGAGAGGTGAAGGATCCGGCGCTTCGGCAGAAGGTCGCCGAAGCCGGCGCGACGGCCGCCGGCGCGTACGAGGACTTCGCGGCATTCCTCGAGTCCAACAGAGCCCGCGCGGGCGGCGACTACGCGATCGGCGAGGAGCTCTACACGGCTCTGCTCCGCGAGAAGGAGCTCCTTCCCCTTGACGCGCGCGGGCTCCGCGAACGCGGACGCGAACAGTACGACCTTCTCGCGAGCGAGGCGAACAAGATCGCTCAGCAGATCGACGGCGGCGGGACGTGGACGGAGGTCTGCGAGCGCCTGAACCACATACACGCCCAAACTCCCGACGCGATGCGCGCGGAGTACGAGGACTGGACCGAGCGCGCCCGATCGTTTCTCGTAGGCACTGGACTCGTCACGCTGCCCGCGGGCGAGCGCTGCACGGTCGAGCCGTCGCCGCACTACCAGCGTCCGATCCAGGCAGTCGCGAGCTACAACCAGCCTCCGGCGTTCAGCGATTCCCTCCACGGACATTTTTTCGTGCCGTATCCGCCGGATGGCACGCCACCCGAGGAGGTGCAGAAACGCCTCGAGGGCAACTGCAGCGCGGGAATCCCGACGACCGCGGTACACGAGGCCTACCCCGGCCACCATTGGCATCTGGTGATGGCCAAGCAAAACCGCTCGCCCATTCGCCGGACCCACTTCACGTCTTATTTCGCCGAGGGTTGGGGTCTGTACGCCGAGCGCGTCATGCGCGAGCAGGGTTTCTTTACGGATCCCCGCCACCTGCTGTTCCAGTACGAGGCGACGCTGTTCCGTGCCGCGCGGATCATCGTCGACACCTCGCTGCACATGAAGGAGATGACATTCGACCAGGCGGTCGACTTCATGGTGAAGAACGGCAATCTCACACCGCCGAACGCCAAGGCCGAGGTCGGCCGGTACTGCTCGTGGCCGACCCAGGCATCGAGTTATCTCACCGGAATGCTCGAGATCGTCGACATCCGGACGCGGTGGCTCGCGAAACGTGGATCGGCCGACCGTGCCGCGTTGCGCGCGTTCCACGACGCCATCACCTCGACGGGCTCGATCCCGACATCCCTCGCGGAGCGGGCGATCGCGAACTAGAGATATGGACCTTCCGCTCTGGGCCGAGATCCTTCTCATCCTCGTCGCGATCTGGATCGTCGTCGCGATCGTCCTCGTCATCGTCGGCCGCGTGCTGCTCGCGCGCGAACTTGCACTGCTGGTTCCGAATCTCGTGCGGATGTTTGGAGGGCTGCTGCGCGACCCGCGCGTCCCGCTTCGCGCGAAGATCGTCGTTGGAATCGCGAGCCTGTGGCTCGCGTCGCCAATAGACCTCATCCCCGATTTCGTGCCGATCGCGGGGCAGCTCGACGATGCCATAGTCGCGGCCCTCGCCTTGCGCTTCATCCTCCGCACGACCGACGGCGCAGTCGTGCGGCAGCACTGGCATGGCGACCCCGCGACCCTTGAGCGTGTCCTCAGGATGGTTTCCTGGAACCGGCGCGGCTCTCCCCGAGCGGTTCCTTGACGGGACCGTTACGATTCGCGCGGCAAGGCCGCGCGGAAAAAAGGGGAAGCGGCCCGGCGAGGTGAATGGGCATGCCGCGATCGATTTGGAAGGGCGTCATGAGCTTCGGGATGGTCGCCATCCCGGTGCGCTTGTACCTGGCGACGGAGAGCTCGAGCAAGGTCTCGTTCAACCTGCTCTGTCCCGAGCACCGGAGCCGGATCAAGAACAAGCGCTGGTGCGTGGAGGGCGACCACGAGGTCGCGTGGGGCGACGTCGTGCGCGGCTACGAATACGAGAAGGGGAGCTACGTCGAGCTGACCGACGAAGATCTCGAGAAGCTTCCCCTTCGCTCGAGCAAGGCCATCGACATCACCGGGTTCATCAAGGACGACGAGCTTCCCGGCGCGCTCTACTACCAGTCGGCCTATTACCTCGAGCCTGAGAAGTCCGCGGAGAAGCCCTACGCGCTCTTGAACAAGACCCTGGCGAAAACCGGGCGCGTTGCGATCGCGAAGTTCGCCCTGCGCGATCGCGAGCGCCTCGTCTCCGTGCGTCCGCAGGACGGCGCGCTCCTGATGAACACCCTCCACTGGCCGGACGAGATCCGATCGACGGAGGATCTCGACGTGCCGGAAGACGTGAAGGTGTCGCCGGCCGAGCTGAAAATGGCCGAGAACCTCGTCGGCATGATGGCCACCGCATTCGAGCCCTCGGAATACAAGGACGAGTACAAGCAGGCGGTCCTCAAGCTCGTGGAGGCGAAGGTCCAGAAGAAAGAGGTCATCGAGGCCCCCGAGCCGGAGGCCGAGACTACGGTCGTCGATCTCATGTCGGCCCTCAAGGCCTCGGTCGAGAAGGCCAAGAAGAGCGGGGCGAAGACAAAGGCTGTCTCGTCCGGTTCGTCATCGCGGACGGCCCGGAAGAAGGCGTCCTAGGACCTATCCTCGGCACGTGCCGTCGCGCGAACGGGAGGGACCGGAGGCCGGCGTGCATCCGACCCTCATCGACGTCGGCGAGGCGACGAGCGCGCTGCCACGCGCCCTCACGCCGATGCGGCCACGTCTTGCGCGCCGGGCCTTCAATTCACCCGAATACATCTTTGAGCTGAAGTGGGACGGCATTCGCGCGCTTGTGGCGCGGGACGCGACTGGGCTTCGCGTTACCGATCGCGGCGGCGGCGACTTGTTGCCTGCCGTGCCCGAGCTGCGCGAGCTCCGCCTGCCGGAGGGCACCGTCCTCGATGGCGAGATCGTGGTCTGCGATTCGCGTGGCCGTCCGAGCCACGACCTTCTCGCCGGGAGGCTCGGCCCCAAGGCCGCGAAGCGCGGCCGCGGCCCGATCTTCGTCGCGTTCGATCTTCTCTACGCCGACGGCCGGCCGCTCATCGCGCGGCCGCTCGCTGAGCGCCGCGCGCGTCTTCTCGGCGCGGGTCTTGGATCGCGGATCCTGGCCGTACCCGAGCACCTGGACGATGACGGCGAGCCGTTCCTCGAAGTGGTGGCCGAATACGGGCTGGAAGGGATCGTCGCCAAGAAACGCGATGGCCGCTACGTGCCGGGGACGCGCACCGCGGACTGGCTCAAGTGCCACGTCACGCCCCGCGCCGATGTCGTCGTCGGCGGCCTCGTCATCGAGACCCACGGTCGAGCGCGTACCGTCCTTTGCGGACTTCGCGGCGAGGATGGCTCGATCGCTTTCGCGGGCGACGCCTACGTGCCGCCGTATCTTGGCGAATGGCTCGACGTCGCGACGCGCGATTTCGCGGCCGAGCGGTCGCCCTTCGCGACGCCGGTCGCTTTGCGCGACGGTCTCCGGTTTCTCCACCCGCGCCTCGTGGCGATCATCGAGTACGCCGGACTCGAGAGTGGAGAGCTGCGGGACGCGCGGTTCCGCGCTTTGCGACTTGATGGACACCTCGACGATTGCCGCCGCGACACGCCGGTCGAGGTTCCCTCCTATCCACCGCACACCACAAGCGATCGACCCCGCCTCATCGTTTTGAACAGCCTTCCCTTCCCCGTCTCCTGACCTTAGAATCAGAAAAACCCCGGAGGTCCAGCTCGTGCCTAAGTTTGTGTTCGTGACCGGAGGGGTCACTTCCTCGCTTGGCAAAGGCATCACCGCCGCTTCCCTTGGCCGCATCCTCGCCGCGCGAGGTCTCGCCGTTGCGTCGCTGAAGATGGATCCCTACCTCAACGTCGACCCGGGGACGATGTCGCCCTATCAGCACGGCGAGGTGTTCGTGACCGAGGACGGAGCCGAGACGGACCTCGACCTCGGCCACTACGAGCGCTTCATCGACCGCAACGTGACTCGCGCGTCGAATCTGACGACCGGCCAGATTTACAACTCAGTCATCGCAAAGGAACGGCGCGGCGATTACCTCGGCGCAACAGTCCAGGTCATCCCGCACGTGACCAACGAGATCAAGGAGCGGATCCACCGGGTCGCGCGCGAGCAGCAGGCCGAGATCGTAGTCGTCGAGGTCGGCGGGACGGTCGGCGACATCGAGTCGCTCCCCTACCTCGAGGCGATCCGCCAGTTCCGTAATGACGTGGGCAAGCAGAACGTCCTCTACATCCACTTGACGCTGCTCCCGCGCGTCGCTACGGGCGAGCTGAAGACCAAACCGACCCAGCACTCGGTCAGGGACCTCCGCGCGATCGGTATCCAGCCGGACGTGGTGATCGCGCGCGCCGACGAGCCGATCGACGACGATCTCCGCGAAAAGATCGCGCTTTTCTGCGACGTCAAGGCAGACAACGTCATCAGCGAACCCGACGCCTGGTCCATCTACGGCGTGCCGCTCATGCTCGAGGACGCGGGCCTCGGGAAGATCGTCGTCGAGGAGCTTGGCCTCTCTGGCGCGCGCGAGCCTGACCTGAGCGAATGGAAGGCGCTCACCGAGCGAATCCGCGGAGCGCGGATTCCGCTGACCATCGGCCTCGTCGGCAAGTACATCGAGCTGCCCGACGCGTACCTCTCGGTCGCCGAGGCCGTGCGCCATGCCGCGTGGGCGGCAGGCTGCGACGTGAAAGTGCAATGGATCGACAGCGAGCACCTCGAGCGGTCCGATGATGTCGAACCGCTCGTAGGGCTCGATGGCATCGTCGTCCCCGGCGGCTTTGGCTACCGCGGCATCGAGGGGAAGGTCAAGGCGTCCCGCTTCGGCCGCGAGCGCCGCGTTCCCACGCTCGGGCTCTGCATGGGCATGCAATGCATGGTCATCGAGCTTGCGCGCACCGCCCTCGGCACGAACGACGCGAACTCCACGGAGTTCGACGCCTTCACGCCCCATCCGGTGATCGACCTCTTGCCTGAGCAGCGCGACGTCGGCGACAAGGGCGGGACGATGCGGCTCGGGAGCTACCCGTGCGTCCTCGAACCCGGGTCGGTCGCCGCTCGGTCGTACGGACAACCGATCGTGCTCGAGCGCCACCGTCATCGATTCGAGTTCAACAACGCCTACCGCGACCTTTTGCAGAGCCACGGGATGCGGTTCACGGGTCTGTCGCCGGATGGACGCTTGGTCGAGATCGCGGAAATCCCCGACCACCCGTTCTATCTCGGAACGCAATACCACCCTGAGTTCAAATCGCGGCCTAACCGGCCCCACCCGCTCTTCATCTCATTCATCGATGCGGCGGTATCGTTCGCGAGGTCAAACGGGCGTGCCGCCGAAGCGGCATCGCGACTGCAGGAGTTGCCGACGCTATGAAGCTCTTCCTCGACACGGCGATCTATGAAGAGATCCAGCAGGGCGTCACCTGGGGCGTCATCGATGGTGTGACCACGAACCCGACGCTCATCGCCAAGGCCGGACACGACCACGAGGACCAGGTCAAGCGGATCTGCCAGATCATCGGCAACGTGTCGGCGGAGGTCGTGTCGGAAAAGACCGACGACATGATCGTCGAAGGCCGACGCCTCGCGGCGTGGCACAAGAACGTGATCGTGAAAGTCCCCCTCACGCCCGAGGGTCTTGCGGCCGGAAGGGTCCTGGCCGGCGAGGGCACCCGCGTCAACGTGACGCTCTGCTTCTCCGTCAATCAGGCCCTCCTCGCAGCCGCCATCGGCGCGTACATCGTGAGCCCGTTCGCTGGGCGGCTCGACGACATCAACGAGGACGGGATGCGCGTCGTGGCGGACATCGTCGCCGCGTACCGCCAGCAGGAAATCAAGACGAAGGTACTCGCGGCCTCGATCCGCAACCCGATGCACGTCACACAGGCGGCGCTCGCGGGCGCGGACATCGCAACGATGCCATTCGGGGTGCTGAAGATGCTCTTCGCGCATCCGCTCACCGAAGCGGGACAGAAGAAGTTCCTCGAGGATTATCGGAAGACGCAGGAGGCGAAGCCTGTGCCGAGTGCTCGCCCGGAGGCCGCGGCGAAGCGCTAGCGGCGGGGCGCCTCGACGAGCAGCATGTCTCGAAGGTCCGCATTCGCGACGCCGCAGAGATCCAGCACGCAGAGCTCGAGGGCCGCGAGATCGGACTCCGCACGTCCCGTCTTTATGACCTGGTCGGTCGCGTAGATAGCCTCGTACGCGCGAAGGACATCCGCCCGCGTCACGCGGCGCGCGAACGCCGTCGCGCGCTGGATCGCATAGGGGCTGGACCGAATGGCTTTGGCCATGCGCTCCGCGTCGGCGTTTGAGCGCATCGCGGAAGCGAACAGAAGCACGCGGAACTGCCAGAGCAGCAGCGCGAGTATCTGCTGGACCGCGTTGCCGTCCGCGATGAGACGCTCGAGCGTCGCCACCGCTGTCCTTGCATCCTTGCGAACGACCGCCTGGGTCAGTTCGAACACATCCGCCTCGATCGCGCCGCTGACGAGCGTTCGCACGGCCTCCGCCGTCACCGTCGCCCCATTCGCATATGCCCCGAGCTTCTGGATCTCCTGCTCGACGCGCTCGGTGTCGCTCCCCACCGCCGAGGCGAGCATCGCAACCGCGTCGCCGTCCAGCTTGACGCCATGAATACGCGCGCGAGCGGCGATCCACGCCGGAACCTCGACGGGCGCCAGTCGCTCGATGCGCTCGACGGAGCCACCCGCGGCCTCGACAGCCTCCAGCAAATTTGCCGCGGGAGCGTTCGGCGCCTTCAACCGCTGACCGCGCCGCGAGCGTCCGGCCGCCAGACGCTCGACGGAGACGAGCACGAGCGCCGCCTCGCGCGGGAACGAGCCGATCAGGTCGAGGTCCTTGAGCGCCTCAGCGTTGTCGACGATGACGACGCGCGGCTCATCGACGGCATCGAACAGCCCCTGCGCTTGGCCCGACAGCATGATCGCACTGGCACTGTCAGTCCGGGCGTCGTGACGGGTGACTCCGATGAGCGACCCGAGCCGCGGCTCGGCGAGCGTCGAGAGGTCGGTCGGCGCGCCCGATTGGCCTGAGAGCAGCGCGGCGGAGAGCTCACCGAGCCGGAGGCGCGTGCGGAAGGAATCCTCCCCGTGGAGGAGGAAGACCATTCGCGTGGGTACGGACGATGAGCTGGGCGTTACCACTTTGGTCGAGCTCCACTGTGCCATCCCGGTCGGTGCGGTACGTGGGGACGCGGCGCAGCGCCGCGAGCGTTTCGGCGGTGGGATGACCATACCGGTTCTGAGCGCCGACGGAGATCACGGCCGCGCTCGGACGGATCGCATCGACAAGTGGGACCGCGTACGCGCTGGCGGCGCCGTGGTGCGGCGGTACGTACACGCGTGTGGCGAGGGACATCGGGCTCAAAAGAAGGTCGGCCTGCGCCTGCTCGGTAGCGTCGCCCATGAAGAGCATCGAGAAGGAGCCTCGCTCAAGACGTATCACGAGCGAGGGCACGTCCACGCGTGGGTCGCCGTTCGGCGCGAGGATCGCGAGCGTCGCATCGCCGATATGCATCCGCATCCCGGCGGCGACGGCACGCCTCGGCACCTGCGCACGCCGGATGCGGTCGTTCCAAGCGGTGGCGACCGCGCCAGGGTTCAAGCCAACCGGTTCGATCGCGAGACCCACTTCGTATCGTTCGAGCACACCAATGAGACCGTCGGCATGATCGGCGTGCGCGTGCGTGAGCGCGACCAGGTCGATCCGGCGCGTCCACGGTGGCAGGCTCGCGCCGAGCTCGGCGAGAAGACGCGAAGGGTCCGGCCCTCCGTCGATGAGGACCGTTCGACCGTCGAACTCGACGAGGAACGCGTCGCCTTGGCCGATATCCAGCGCGCGCACACGGATCCCGGACGGCGGTGGCCACAGAAACGCGGCCGCGCCCGCGACGAGGACGACGACCCCAACAACGGCGCCCGCCGCGAATGCCAGACGCGGGAGCCGAGGTCGCGCTCCCAGGCGAATGCCCGGGGGACGCGGGAATCGGACCCTCCCGGCGATAGCTCGCGCGAGCCGTGAGGCGGCCGCCGGGCCGAAGAAGAGCGCCAGTCCCACCGCCACGCCGTAGGCGAGGCCGGCGACCGGACCATCGGGAACGGCGAGCGATGCAAGGGGCAAGCCCGCGGAGGTCTCGACGACGAGCCGCAACAGAAACGCGAGCGCGTACGCGAGAAGAGCCGGCAGCTGCGCGAGCTCGAAAGACACCGTGCCGAGCCCGGCGGTGGCAGCCCCGGCCAACATGAGGGGCGGAAACAGGGGCACCGCCAGGAGGTTCGCGAGCGGCGATACAAGCGACACCCGACCGAACACCGCGGCGATGATCGGGATCGTGGGCAGCGTCGCGGCGAGGGTCGTGGCGAGACCCTCGCGTATGGCCCGAGGTAGAAACGCGAGCCGCCGCGAGATCGGGTCCCCGAGATAGAGGAGCCCGCCGGTCGCCGTCGCGGACAGCAGGAACCCTACGTCGCCGATCGCCGACGCGTCGATCCCGACCATCGTCGCGACCGCGAGGGCGAGGGCGTTATCCGTCGCGGGCCGCCGGCCAAATGCGAGACCGAGCGACGCGACGACCGCCATGACCGCCGCGCGCGCCACGCTGGGCGCGAGACCCACCAGGACGCTGTACGCGAGCACGCATGCGACCGTCAGCGTGGCGGTTATCGCCGGAGGCACCCGGCCGCGCGCGAGGAGCGCGACCGACGTCGCGACGAGGGTCATGTTGAATCCGGATATCGCGAGAAGATGCGACGTACCGCTGCGTGCGAACGCGCTGGCGAGGTCGGCGTCGACGGCGGCGCGCTCCCCGAGGACGATCCCCCGAACGATGCCTCCCTCGGGCTCCGGGAGAAGGTGACGCAGTGGCGCGGCAAGAGCCTCGCGCAGCCCATCGAGCGGTCCGGCGTGACGCAGATCGAAACCGGGTAGCGGTCCGAACAGCGTCGCTACTCCGGAGATCGCAGCGACCAGCGCGCCCGCGCACCAGCACAGGCGACGTGCGCGATCGGCGCTCGCGACAGCGAGGGTGGTGAATGCCAACGCCAAAGCGATGGCCAGCCCGACCCCTACGAGCGGCGCGAGCTGCACCGCGAGGGCGATACAGACGGCGCCTATGGCGGCGGGAAGGAGTGGCGCCCGCAGCACCGCGGTCACCGCGTGGTGACCATGTCCTTTATGTCGGCGAAGACGCGTGCGGTGATGAGGCCGCGGGTCTGCAGCTCCTCGATCCGCGCGAACGGATGACTGCCGCGCGAGCGGACGATTCGCGCGGCAGTGGTCGGTCCGATGCCGGGGAGCGCCTCGAGCTCGCTGGCGGTCGCGTGGTTCACGTCGATCTTGAGCTGCGCGTCGCTCCCGGCGCTCCCCGGGGGGACGGTCTCGCCCGGGCGCGGTACGTAGATGCGCTGGCCGTCGTGGATGGGCGCGGCTTTGTTGAGCGCCTCGAGGTCGGCTTCCCCTGTCATGCCCCCGGCGGCGATCAGGGCGTCGACGATCCGAGAGCCCGCGGCGAGCCGGTAGACCCCTGGATGGGCGACCGCGCCGCTCACGTCCACCACGGCGAGTGGCTCAGGCGAGTGCGTAGGTGCTGGCGTGTCCTCGACGACCGCCACCGCCTGTCCGTCGCCGCTATGAAGGCGCGAAAGGGTCAGGACGACGACAGCCACGAGCGCGATCGCCAGGAGGACGAGGATCGGTCGGCTCATGCGCGCAGCGTGAGCGGCACCCGCAGTCGTGCATAGCCCTGCGACGCATCAGTGCTGTCGTCATTTTTGACGACAGGCTGTCGTCAATTCGTGCGGCGGCCCTGTTGCTGCTGCTGCATTTGGACGATCGCGACCGGCAGCCCTCCGATCGAGGTGCCATCCACCTCGAGGTCGAACTTGTGCGTCCCGTAGCTCGTGAAGCTCATGTTGTTGAGCTCGACGATCACGTTCACGTCTTGGCCGGCAACGGCATGGACGGAGATCTCGGGCGGGTTCGGCATCGCCTGCTGCCCGTCGGGCCGCAGCAGGCGCACCTTGACGGTGTGTGCGCCGACCTCGAGCCCGAGGATCGCCACGACGAACATCCGGGGGTGCTGGGCCGGCAGCCCGCTCACCGAGATGTTGCGGAAGATACCCATGAGGCTGACCTTGCCGTCCTGACCGACGAGTGCGTGGTCACACAGGGCGGCGAGCCGGATCTCCGCGGTCACGAGGGCCGCCGCGTGACGAAATTCACCAGACGGTCAGGCACGAAGATCGTCCTCGCCGGCTCACGGCCGTCGAGCGCCGACTTCACCTTCGGGCTGGCCATCGCGAGCTTTTCCGCGGCCGGTTGAGCGATGCCCGCCGGCGCGCTGATGCGGTCGCGCACTTTCCCATCGATCTGGATGACGAGCGTGACCTCGTTCGCCGCCGCGATGGCCGGGTCGAAGGCCGGCCAGCTCTGCCCATGCACAGAGCCGCGACCGCCGCGGCGCTCCCAGAGCTCCTCGGTCATGTAGGGGGCAAACGGGGCCAGGAGCAGCAGCAGCGTCGCCACGCCCTCGTCGCGACTCGGACCGGTCGCGTGCTGGAGAGCGTTCGAGAGCTCCATCATCGCGGCGACCGCCGTGTTGAACGAGTACGTCTGCAGGTCGTCGGTCACCTTGGCGATCGCGCGGTGGACGGCGCGGTCGACGTCGGCGTCCCTCGGACCGGCCGGTTGCGCCTCGGCCTGAGCCAACTCCCAAACCCGCCGGAGGAACCGATGGACGCCCTCGATGCCCGAGGCATCCCAGTCCGCCCCATCGACCCACGGACCCATGAACATCATGAAGAGGCGGAGTGTGTCGGCGCCGTATTTCTCGACGTAGGCATCGGGCGTCTGCACGTTCCCGCGCGACTTCGACATTTTGCGGCCCTTGAACACGATCGTGCCCTGGTAGCGGAAACGGATAGCGGGCTCGTCGAACCAGAGCTCGCCCATGTCTCGCAGCGCCTTCGCCATGAACCGCATGTAGAGGAGGTGGAGGATCGCGTGCTCGACGCCGCCGGTGTACTGCTGCACGGGGAGCCACTTCTTCCCGAGGTCCTTGTTCATGAATGCTTTGTCGTACTTCGGATCGACGTACCGGTACATGTACCAGGAGGAGTCGACGAACGTATCCATCGTGTCGGTGTCGCGGCGCGCCGGGCCGCCGCATTTCGGGCAGGTGGTGTTCACGAACGACGCCACGTGGCTCAAGGGTGAGCCACCTCGTCCGGTGAATTCCACGTCGCGTGGCAGAACCACGGGCAGCTGCTCGTACGGGACGGGGACCGCGCCACACGTGTCGCAGTGGACGATGGGAATCGGGGTGCCCCAATACCGCTGGCGGGAGATCAGCCAGTCGTGGAGGCGATACGTGACCGACGGACCGCCCGTACCACGCTTCTTGGCATCGTCGGCGACCGCGCGCTTGCCCTCCTCGGTGCGCATCCCGGTGAACGGGCCACTTCGCACCATGACCCCATCGCCCGCGTACGGCTCGTCAAGCCTCGCGTGCGCGGTGCCATCGGGGCTGATGACCTCGCGAATCTCCAGGCGGTGCTTCTTCGCGAACGCGAAGTCCCGCTCGTCGTGGCCGGGTACAGCCATGATCGCGCCGGTCCCGTACGTCGCGAGTACGTAGTCGGCCACCCAGATCGGGATGCGCTCGCCCGTGAACACATTCCGCGCGAACGCGCCGGTATCGACTCCGGTCTTCTCGCGCTCCGCCGACGCGCGCTCGATCTCGGCCATATTTCGCGCGTGTTGGACGTACCGCTCGACCTCGGGGCGGTGTTTCGGTGCGGCGATCTTCTCCACGAGCGGGTGCTCAGGGGCGACGACCATGAACGTGGCGCCGTAGATCGTGTCCGGCCGCGTCGTGAAGAAGCGAATCTCCTCGCCGGCGTGGCCCTCGACCGGGAACGCCAGCTCCGCGCCTTCCGAGCGGCCGATCCAGTTGGTCTGGAGCACGCGCACGCGCTCCGGCCAGTCCAAGCCGTCGAAGCGCAGCAGCTCGTCGGCGTACTTGGTGATCCGGTAGAACCACTGGGTCATCTGTCGCTTGACGACCGGCGTGTCGCAGCGCTCGCATCGTCCATTGATGACCTGCTCGTTGGCCAGCACTGTCTCGTCGCGCGGACACCAGTTGACCGGCGCATCGCCGCGGTAGGCGAGGCCTTTTTCGTACAGCTTCAGGAACATCCACTGATTCCAGCGGTAGTACTCCGGGTAGCAGGTGACGACCTCGCGCCGCCAATCGATCGCAGCGCCCATGCGATTGAACTGCTCGCGCATGTGCGCCATGTTTCTTTCGGTCCAGACGGCCGGATGGAGCTTTCGGTCGATCGCCGCGTTCTCGGCGTTGATCCCGAACGCGTCAAACCCCATCGGGAACAGGACGTTGTGCCCGCGCATGCGCAGGAAGCGGGCGGCGGCGTCCGGTGGCGCGAAGGCATACCAGTGACCCACGTGGATCTCGCCCGACGGGTACGGGAACATCGTCAGGAAGTAGAAGTTCGGCTTATCGGATGTGTCCGGCGTGTTGTGGAGGCCGGACGAGGCCCAGCGCTCGCGCCACTTCTCTTCGATGGCGGCGGGCGTGTAGCGATCGGTCTTCTTTTCCACTTCGCTCGTCAACTCGACCTCCTTTCAGCAAAACAAAAAGGTCTTCCATCCAAGGGGACGAAAGACCTCCGTGGTACCACCCCAATTGAGAGCCGGTGTCCTAGTGGAGCTGGCGGGATTCGAACCCGCGACCCCCACACTGCCAGTGTGATGCGCTCCCACTGCGCCACAGCCCCGATGCTCTCCGCTCGAGCACGTTGATAACGGGCGTGACCCCGGCGAGAGCTAGCGTCGACGGTTCGCTCCCGCGGCTCCCGGGCGAGTTCCGCGCTCCCGCGACACCGGCTCACACCTGGCCGCCGGCTCTCTTGGTCGAGGGAATACGCGTACTGCTCCCGTTCGTGGCCGTTCGCTCAAAAGTATACGGACTAAGGTCCCTCTGGCTCGCGACGCATCGAGATCGATTGCAAGACGCCGAGCGCGAAACAGATCGAGACCAGCGAGCTGCCACCGTGCGAGATGAACGGAAGAGGGATACCGGTCACCGGCATAAGCGAGATGGCCATGCCCACGTTCACCAGGATCTGGAAAAGAAGCATTGTCGCCACCCCGCCACCGATCAGCATCCCGAAGGGATCCTTCGCGCGGAGCGCGACGCGGAGCGCGGCGACGAGCAGCACGATGTAGAGCGCGAAGAGGATGACCGCGCCGGCGAAGCCGAGGTCCTCGGCGAGGCCGGAAAACACGAAATCGGATTCTGCGATCGGCAGGTAGCCGAGGGGCGACTGCGTTCCGGCGGTGAGGCCCTTCCCGGTTGCACCCCCGGAGCCGACCGCGATCAACGACTGGATGATGTTCCAGCCCGCGCCCTGCGGATCGGAGTAGGGATCGAGGAACGCGGAGAGCCGCGCACGCTGGTAGTCCTGGAGGAGCGACCAGACGACGGGGAACGACGCCGCCGCGATCGCGACGAGCGCGACGAGCTGCCAAATCCGCGCGCCCGCGAGGAACGCGATGCCGAAGAAGATCGCGATGAAGACGAGGCTCGTCCCGAGGTCGGGCTGCCGGTACACGAGCAGCACCGCGGGGGCGAGTAACGCGAGCCCGAGCAGCATCGTCAGTGGGGAGCCGATGGACGCCCGGCGGTCGGCGAAGAACTTCGCGAGCACGATGATCATCAGGACCTTCGCGACCTCGCTGAACTGGAAGGAAAGGCCGGCGATGTTGACCGATCGCTGCGCCCCGAGGCTCGACGTGCCGATCCTGAGCACGACCGCGAGCAGTCCGAGCGTGAAGACGTACAGAAGGGGCGCGAACGCGCCCAGCCATGCGTAGTCGAAGAGCGCGACCGCGGCCATCGCCGCCATCCCGATCGCGGCCCAGATCGCGCCGCGGACAACGAACTGCATCGGATCCCCCGTGAAGATGCGCGTCTCGGCAGTTGTGGAGTACGTCATGACGAGCCCGTAGCCGATGAGCAGCAGGGTCACGATCAGCAGCATCGGATCGATCTGCGTCCACCGCCGCGGTGCCGGACGGTCGTGCAGTGGCGTCGCGGGACGCGGCAGGTTCATGGCGCGGACGCTCATTTGTTCGCCCCGAGGTACTGCTCGAGGATCCGCTGAGTCATTCCGACAGCCGGGTTCAGGCAGAGCTCGCAGAGCGATTTCGATGAGTCGTACGTGAAGATGACCATGGCGATCTGTGCCGTTGGATCGGTGTTGTCGGCCTGCGGGACGAACGATACGAACCAGTTGTGGAAGCCGAGCTTGTTGCGGCCAGCGCTGTCTTTGCCGGCAGAGGCGCCGAACTCGGCGGTGCCGGTCTTGCCCGCGATCGGGATCTTCAGATTCGGCATGTACGCGTGGCCGATCGTCACCACGCGACGGGCGGACTCGCGGAGCAGCCGGAGGTTCTCCTCGGTCATCTCGAGCTTCTGTGACTTCCAGGCAGCGATCGGCACGGCGTTTCCTGCCGCGTCCGTCACCTGCTTCAGAAGGTGCGGTTGCCAGAGCGTCCCGCCGTTCGCGACCGAGGCGTACGCGTTGAGAAGCTGGAGCGGCGTGACGGCGACGAAGCCCTGGCCGATCGCTTCCTGGTAGGTATTGCCGATCGTCCACGGTTCGTCGAAGGTCGCGAGCTTCCACTGCGGGTCCGGCATGATCCCGCCATCCTCGTTCGGGAGGTCGATGCCGGTCGGCGCGCCGAAACCAAGCATCCGGGCGTACTTCGCGATCGCGTCCGGGCCGACTCCGCGTACGTTCGGCGCGAACGCAGTCCCGCCGGCCAGCGTGTAGAAGTAGATATCGCTCGAGTGCGCGAACCCGTGAACAAAATCGAGCGAACCGTGCGCACGCCAGTCGTAGAACGTCGTGCCGCTGACGCTGAACGAGCTCGCCGAGACATTCACGACGGTATTCCTCGTCGCGGTGCCCTCGGAGAGCGCCGAGAGTCCGGTGACCATCTTGAAGGTTGAACCCGCCGGGTAGCGGTCCCCGATCGCCTTGTTGACCAGTGGATGCCGGTCGTCTGCGTTCAGGGCGGCGAGCTCGGCTGTGCTGATGCCGCGCGCGAACATGTTGTTGTCGTAGCCAGGGATGGAGACCATCGCGAGGATCTCGCCGTTCTGTGGGTTCATCGCCACGCCGACGGCCTGGGTGAATTTGTCCTCGTCGACGCCCTTCCGAAGCTCGGCATCGAGAAGCTTCTGCAAGCGGTCGTCGATCGTGAGCGAAACGGTATTGCCCACGGTCGCCCGCTGGAGCGCGAGCGTCTTGATCTCGCGCTGAGCGGCGTCCCGCTCGATCTCGCGCCAGCCGTAGGTCCCGCGAAGATATTGCTCGTAGACGTCTTCTATCCCGGTGCGTCCGACATCATCGTCAGCGAGATAGCCGCTGTCCTTGAGCTTCGCGAGCTCCTGTTCGGTGATCGGGCCGGTGTAGCCGATCGTCGGCGCGTAGAGCGTGCCGTCGACGTAGAACCGAATGCTCTCCGGGTCGACCCGCACGCCCGGGAAGAGCTCGGCGCGCTCCGTCACCACGAGGGCGATCTCGCGAGGTACCGGCGTCTTGGAGATGCGCACCGGCTCATACGGATTACGGATCCGCTGGGCGCGAATGGCATCCGCGATGGCATCGCTCGGGAGATCGAGGAGCGACGCAAGCCGGTGCGAGAGCTCGTCCTCGCGCGTCCGCGACAGGTCGACGGGGATGACGCTGATCGCGAAGCCCGGGATGTTGCGCGCGAGCACGTACCCGTTGCGGTCGACGATGCCTCCGCGCTCGGCTGGCACGGGCAATCGCACGATCCGGTTTTGCTCGGACAGCTGGTGGTAATAGTCGCCGCGCACGATCTCGAGGTCGTACAGGCGCGCGGTGAGAGCCGTGAAGATTACGAAGATCGCGACGCCGAACGCCACAAAGCGCCGGAGCGACACGAAGGTACGCGACTCCCGTCTCACCAGACTCCTAACGCGCCCTGCTTCTCGGTGGCGCGGCGGAGAAGTCGCGCAATGGGATATATCGCGAGCGCCAAGAGCGCGGTGTAGATGGCGCTCGCGACGGCTGTGCCCGCGGCGAGTGGAGCCGACGAGATCGCACCGCCGGTGACCGCGAGGATGCCGACGTAGAGGAGCCCGGCGACCAACGCTGCGAGGCCGACAAGCACGGCCCCCGGGAGGATCGCGGTCGGACGTCCGGGCCCCGTCTCCCGGAGACCGACGGCGGCGACCGGCGGGAGGGAGGCGAGCGCGAACGCCCCCAAGGGACCTCCTGATATGAGGTCGGACACGATCCCGCCGAGGAACGCCCACCACACTCCCTCGCGCGCGCCGGCTGCGATCGACCACGATGCCGCTACCAATATCGGTAGCGAGGGGCGCGCACCGCCCACCGCGATCAACGGCGCGACCGTGCCTTGAAGGAGCGCCGCGGCAAGCGGGATCAGGACGCCCAGGACAAAACGCATCGTTCCCCCTTCGCGGGACCAGGCGGCGGTGGACACCCCTTCGTTCGCAGCCTGCTCAGGACTGCGCGCGGCGGCCAAGAGCGCGGGCCGCCGCTGCCGGTGGCGCCGGATGCGGGACCTCGAGCTCCTGTTCGAGCTGCGGGAACGGATCCTCGTCGCGAAGCTTCGCGCCCACGTAGATCAGGACGAGGCGAAGGGTCGCTGCAACCGGAACCGCGATGAGGACACCAAGCAGACCGTAGAGCGTGCCTCCGGTCAAGAGCGAGAAGATCACGACAGCGGGATGCAGCCTGACGATCCGGCCGATGACCAGGGGTATGACAAAGTAGTCCTCCGAGTGGCGAAGAACCGTGTACATCGCGGCGACGACCGCCACGTACCAGATCTGCGATAGGCCCCACGGCGCCGGGTGGCCCAGCGCCACGAGACATGCGATTGCACCGGCGGTGATAGGCCCCACGATCGGGATCACCTCGAGGACGCCGGTCATCAGTGCGAGCAGCAGAGCGAAAGGCACTTGCAGGATCGAAAGGCCCACGAACGTCACCGTCGACATGACGCCGATGAGAAACATCTGCCCACGGACGTAGCGGCCGAGCAGAGTATTCACCTGCGCGAACAGCGGGATGAGCTCATTGCGCTGGCTCGCGGGAAGAATCCGGCGGAACCACTGAAATAGCCGTGGCGCGTCCCGCAAGAGGAAGAAAGTTGCGATCAAGAAAACCAGCAGCTCGAGGAGAAAGTGCCCGAGGCCAACGATGAATGGCACCGCGCCTCGAGCGACCATTTGCGTGAGGTCCCCGATCCCCGCGAAGCCATTGGCCATCAGCGCATCGAGGTCCTCGAGTCCTACCTGATCGGCCGTTTCGGCGAGAGTGTTCTGAGCGTTCGCGACGAGCGTCGGGAGTGTGCGTTGCAGCTCGCGCACCTGGTCGATGGCGAGGGGGACGAGGATCCGGCCGCCACCAATAATGACTGCAAGCAGACCGAGGAAGACCACCGCGGCCGCAGCTGTTCGCGGAAGAGAGAGCCGGCGCTCCAGGAGTGCGACCACGGGGAGCAGGACATAGGCAAGCACACCAGCCCACACGAACGGGCGGACTATGTCTCCGGCCCGGTAGACGATGTAGAGCGCAGCCAGCGCGAACAGAGCGATAACGACGCGCTTGGTCGTGCTGCTCCAACGGGCTCCCATGGCTGTTCCTGGATTATCAGGCCGGGGCTTGCTGCGATGGGGTCCGATCGGTGGCTACCTCGCTATCTAAAATGGTTGCGGCTGGTTGCGAAGAAGAACGTTCTGGGACCCAACTGCCATGTGGTCGCGGAGCCTCTCCTCCGCTAGAATGAAGGGCACGGACACTCGCCTCTCTGCCCCCAGTTTTACCCAGTTTTCTCCTCATGTTTCACGTGTGACATGGTGGGCGAATTGACGATCTTGGTCGTCAGCAATCAGAAGGGCGGAGTTGGGAAGACCACGACAGCGATCAGCCTCGGCGCTGCTCTGGTCGAGCAAGGCGAACGGGTGCTAATCGTCGATCTCGATCCTCAAGCAAATGCGACTAGCGGCCTAGGCATCAGCAAGGCACCGCCGAATCCTGTATACGGCCTCATTTTGAAGGAGCGACCAATAGAAGAGTCGATCGTATCCACGGCTGTGCCCGGCCTGGACATCGTTCCCTCAGGCCCCGATATGGCGGGGGCAGAGGTCGAGCTCGTCCCCCTATTGGCGCGCGAGTACCGGCTTCGCACGGCTCTGGGATCTACGAGAGAGTACGACACCGTGCTCGTCGATTGCCCGCCCTCGCTGGGGTTGCTGACGATCAACGCCCTCACCGCGGGTGACGCCGTGATCATCCCGGTGCAGTGCGAGTACTACGCGCTTGAAGGTCTCGCCCAACTGCTCTCGACAATCGAGGCCGTCCGAGCGCGCCTCAACAGCCACCTAGACGTTCTGGCGATCGTGTTGACCATGGAGGATCGCCGCAACCGGCTGTCTCTCGAGGTCATAGACGAGGTCCGGCGGCATTTCCCGAATCTCGTGGCGGACGCACGAATTCCGCGAGCGGTGCGTCTGGCAGAGGCGCCAAGTCACGGCCTCCCGATCTCCCTATATGACCGACGCTCTGCCGCCGCACAGGCATACGACGATCTTGCGCGAGAGGTTTCCGCGCGCCTACGCGCCCGCGCTCCAATCGCCCTCGGCGGGGCGATCGCCTGATGGCGCGGAGTGGCCTCGGTCGCGGTCTCGACGTGCTCTTGGGACAGGCAGGTGGTCCCACAAGAACCGAGGCGCCCGAGCGTCCATCCACCAACGAGATTCCACTCGAACTCGTCCGACCGAACCGACATCAGCCGAGGACGGCTTTCGACCAGGAGGGCCTCTCGGAGCTCGCCGCGTCGATCTCCCGCCACGGTGTCCTGCAACCAATAGTGGTATCTGCCGACGGCAATGGATACGAGCTTGTGGCCGGACACCGGCGCGTCCTCGCGGCCCGCCTCGCCGGGAGAACCACGATCCCGGCGGTCGTTCGCGACGAGGTGGGGGACCGCCTCGAGCTTGCGTTGATCGAGAATCTGCAGCGGACCGACCTAAACGCCATCGAGACAGCACGTGCCTACAAGCTCTTGATGGAGACGTACGACCTCACGCAGGAGCAGCTCGCCGAGCGACTTGGTAAGTCGCGTTCTTCGGTCGCGAACATGCTCCGAACCCTCACCGCCCCGCAGGCGCTCCAGGATGCCGTCATCGAGGGCAAGATCGGCGAGGGCCATCTCCGCGCCCTCTTGCCGCTACCTCTTTCGGAGGCGCTTCAAGCCCTTGCCGCGGTCATCAGCAAAGGCCTTTCGGTGCGTGACGCCGAGGCTCTCGCCCGCAAGATGGTCCACCCGACGCGACGGGGTCGTGCGCGCCCTCGCCTTCGCGGAGGCGACCCCGACCTTGCGCAGATCACCACAGAGCTGCGCGCGGCGCTGGGAACGAAAGTCGAGGTCCTGCGCGGCCGACGCGGCGGGCGCATCGCGATCCAGTTCTATTCGGACGAGGATTTTGAGCGTCTCTACGAAATGCTGGTCCGGGCGGGGAAGGTCTAATCGTGGCCGTTAGGAAAGACGTACCAGGCGACGAGCGGCGCAAGCGCCGTCCCAACGTGGCGCCGTCATACGGCGCAGGCGACATCCAGGTGCTCGAAGGTCTCGAGGCGGTCCGCCGCCGACCGGGCATGTACATCGGGACGACGGATCTCCGCGGCCTGCATCACCTTGTCCGGGAAGTCCTCGACAACTCGATCGACGAGGCGATGAACGGGACGTGCGATCGCATCGATCTCTGGATCCACAAGACGAACGAGATCACCGTGGCCGACAACGGTCGCGGAATCCCGGTCGGCCCCCACCCTACACAGAAGGATGCGAAGGGTAAGCCGATGGACGCACTCCAGGTCGTGATGACGATCCTCCACGCCGGCGGGAAATTCGGTGGGGCGGGCTACAAGGTCACCGGCGGACTTCATGGAGTCGGCGTCTCGGTTGTGAACGCCCTCGCGTCGGAAATGGTCGTGGAAGTCCATCGCGACGGAAAGATCTTCACCCAGTCGTACGAGCGCGGGAAACCGACCGGTGCCGTCCGCGCGATCACCAAGCCCCAGCTGCCAACACCACCCGCGGTCCAATGGCGCCGGCCGGCGCTAGTCACTGGGACGGTCACGCGCTTCACGCCCGACAAAGAGATGTTCCCGGTGATCGAGTGGGACACCACGATCATCACGCAGTGGCTCCGCGAAACGGCGTACCTCAACAAGCGTCTTTGGCTGTCTTTGCACGACGAGCGCACCGGGGCCGAAGAGAACTACTACTTCGACGGCGGTGTCATCAGCTTCGTCCGCCACCTGAATAGGTCGCACGAGAACCTGCACCCGAAGCCTGTCTACGTCGAGCGCACCTTCGAGAACAACACCATCGCGGAGGTCGCGCTGCAGTACAACGACACCTTCGCGGAGAAGGTCTACACGTTCGCGAACAACATCAACACGATCGACGGTGGCGCGCACCTTACGGGATTCAGAACGGCGCTCACCCGGACCATCAATGCCCACGCGCGCAAGAGCGGTGCGCTCAAAGAGTCCGACCCCAACCTAACCTCGGACGACGTGCGTGAGGGACTGACCGCTGTGATCAGCGTCAAGATCCGTGAGCCGCAGTTCGAGGGCCAAACGAAGACGAGGCTCGGCAACGCCGAAGTCGCGGGGCAGGTGGCGACCGCCGTGAACGACGCCCTCGGCCAGTACCTCGAGGAGAACCCCTCGGATGCGCGACGGATCGTGGAGAAGTGCCTCACCGCCTTCAGGGCGCGCGAGGCGGCGCGCAAGGCGCGCGATCTTGTGCTCCGCAAAGGCGCGCTCGATGGTTTCTCCCTCCCTGGGAAGCTCGCCGACTGCTCTGAGCGCGATCCCGAGAAATGCGAGCTCTTCATCGTCGAGGGTCCGTCCGCCGGTGGCAGCGCCAAGGGCGGCCGCGATCGGAGGACGCAGGCGATCCTCCCTCTTCGGGGCAAGATCCTGAACGTCGAGAAGGCCCGCGCCGACAAGATGTTGGGGAACGAGGAGATCAAGGCACTCATCACGGCTCTCGGGACCGGGATTGGAGAGCACTTCGACATCAAGCGCCTCCGCTACGGCCGGACGATCCTGCTCTGTGACGCGGACGTCGATGGGTCGCACATCCGGACGCTTCTTCTGACTTTGCTCTATCGGCACTTCAGGCCGCTTGTCGAGGACGGTCGCATCTACATCGGCCAGCCGCCCCTGTTTCGGCTGCAGCTCGGCAAAGAGGTCCGCTGGGCATATTCGGACAACGAGCGAGACAAGGCGATCAAAGAACTCAAGACGACGGCACGAGCCAAGCGCGACGATCGGAAGAAGGCCGCGGGCGAGAAGGCCGCCGCAGACGGCGACAAGGCGACGGCACGATCCCGTCGCCGTGCCGCCGAGGAGGCCGAACAGGAGGCCGACGTCGCTTCTACGAATACCGACGAGGGGACCGACGATGGCAAGGGCGGACGTGAGCCGGCCATCGCGCGCTACAAGGGTCTCGGCGAGATGAATGCGGACCAGCTCTGGGACACGACGCTTAACCCGGCGACCCGGACCCTGAAGCGCGTGACACTCGACGACGCCGAGCTCGCCGATCTTGCGTTCGACGAGCTCATGGGCACTGAGGTCGAAGGTCGCAAGAAGTGGATCATGGCGAACGCCGGGAAGGCGGACCTCGACATCTGATGGCGAGGCTTTCAGACCTCGGCGTCGACTTCCAGCACTGGTGTTTCGCGTGTGGCCAGTTGAACCCGGGCGGCCTGCGCCTCGACTTCGAGGTTTCGCGCGATCGCGCGGAAGCGCGTTACACGGCGCTGCAGCGGCACCAGGGTTATGACGGCTTGCTCCACGGTGGCGTGGTCACTGCGCTTCTCGACGAGGCCATGGGCTGGGCGATATTTCACCAGGGCATCTGGGGCGTGACCGCGAAGATCAACGTCTCGTTCCGTCAGCCGGTCCCCATCGGTGAGGACCTCCGGGTGGTCGGCGAGATCGCGCGCGATCGTGGCCGCGTCATCGAGACACACGGGACCGTCGCCCGAGCGGACGATGGCACCGTGTTGGCCGAGGCCGACGCAACCTTTCTGCGGATGCCCGACGGCCGCCGCCGAGAGCTCGAGGAGCGCTACGCCGGAACCGAAGGCGCCTTCGCGCGGGTGAAGGCAGCCGTTGAGAACGAGGAACGCGCCGGACAGCACGGTCGTACCTAGAGAGTGAACGGATAGAGAAATGACGATCGGGACGAGCGATTCACTCGCGAGGAGCGAGACCAACAGCCTTGAGCGTGTCTCGAGGCGTAGCCGAGAGATTGATCAGATGGACCGAGCGACGAGCGATTCACTCGCGAGGAGCGAGACCAACAGCCTTGAGCGTGTCTCGAGGCGTAGCCGAGAGATTGAGCAGGTAACGCAGTGATCGAAGAACCGAAGAACGAGCGCGTGATCGGCGTCGAGCTCGAGCACGAGATGCGTCAGGCGTACCTCGACTACTCGATGAGCGTGATCGTCGCTCGCGCGCTGCCGGATGTCCGCGACGGCCTCAAACCGGTGCAGCGCCGGATTCTCTACACGATGTACGAGTCGGGCCTTCGGAACGACCGGCCGTTCCGGAAGTCCGCCACCACCGTCGGGGACGTGATGGGCAAGTACCACCCCCACGGTGATGCTCCGATCTATGACGCCCTCGTCCGGCTTGCGCAGGACTTCGCGGCGCGGTATCCGCTGGTACAGGGGCAGGGGAACTTCGGATGCTTTACCGGCGACACCAAGGTCGAGCTCTATAACGGCGAGCAGAAGCCGTTCACCGAGCTCGTCGAGATGGCGCACAAAGGCCTGCGCGCGGAGATCTTCACGGTCGACCCGCACCGCAACGTCCGCATCAAACCACTCCGGGCACCACGTCTCGTTCGGCGCAACGACCCTGTCGTGAAGGTCACGCTCGAGACAGGCGCCGAGATCGTCTGCACTCCCGACCACCGGTTCATGCTCCGCGACGGGACGTACCGCGAGGCGCAGCAGCTCAAAGCGAAGGACCAGCTGATGCCGTTTTCGCGAAGCGCCATACCAGAGCGTCTGCACCGGACCGGCGCTTTTCCGATTCCCGCCAGCCTCAGTCAGAAGGTAAGCACCGTGGAGCCCGCCGGCCGCGCCGATGTGTACGACCTGACCGTTGACCTCACCCAGAACTTCGCGCTCGCGGCAGGCGTCTTCGTCCACAACTCGATCGACGACGACCCGCCCGCCCACATGCGCTACACCGAGGCCCGCCTCGCCGCGATCTCGAACGAGATGCTCGCCGACATCGACAAAGAGACCGTCGACTTCTACCCAAACTACGACAACAGGCATCAGCAGCCGACCGTCCTGCCGGCGCGCGTCCCGAACCTGATCGTCAACGGCTCGGCCGGCATCGCGGTCGGCATGGCGACCAACATCCCGCCTCACAACCTGCGCGAGATCGTGGCCGCCACGAAGCGGCTCATCGACGACCCAGATCTCACGACCGACGACCTGTGCGAGACCGTGGTCGGACCCGACTTTCCGGGTGGAAGTGTCGTCTACCGCTTCGACGAGCAACGCAACGTCGAAACCGGCGCCGCGGAGCGTGTCGATGCGATCCGCCGAGCGTACGCACAGGGCCGCGGGCGGATCGTGGCGCGCGCGAAGGCCCACAACGAGCAGCTTCGGGGTAACCGCGACGCGATCATCGTGACCGAGCTGCCGTACGCGGTGAACAAGGCATCACTCATCGAGAAGATCGCGGATCTCGTGCAGAACAAGAAGCTCGCGGGCATCTCGGATATCCGCGACGAAAGCGACCGCGAGGGGATGCGCATCGTCATCGAGATCAAGCGCGACGACGACGCGACCCTCGTGTTGAACAACCTCTACAAGCACACCGCCATGCAGTCCGCGTTCAACTTCAACATGCTCGCGCTCGTCGACCAGCAGCCACGGACGCTCTCTCTCAAGGAGATCCTCCAGCACCACATCGACCACCGACGCGAGGTCATCCGGCGCCGGACCGACCACGATCTACGAAAGGCCAAGGAGCGCGCGCACATCCTCGAGGGCCTGAAGATCGCGCACGATCACATCGACGAGATCATCAAGCTCATCCGCGCGCACAAGGGCCAGGAAACCGTGCTCGTGAGCAAGCTGCAGGAAGGTTTCGGGCTGACCGAGCTCCAGGCCAGGGCGATCCTGGAGATGCAGCTTCGCCGGCTATCCGGACTCGAGCGCCAGAAGCTCGACGACGATTACCGCGAGACGATCAAGCTCATCTCCGAGCTCGAGTCGATCCTCGCGAGCCCGCGTCGGATCCTCGGCCTCATCAAGCAGGACCTCGACGAGATCGCGGCCAAGTATGGCGACGACCGCCGTACCGAGATCGTCGACGACACGCCGCGACAGCTCTCCGCCGAGGAGCTCGTCGCCGACGAGGACGTCGTCATCACCGTCTCCAGCCGCAACTACGTGAAACGCATGCCTCTCTCGACCTATCGCGCTCAGCACCGCGGGGGCCGCGGTGTGATCGGGATGGCGACCCGCGAGGAGGACGACGTCGATCACCTGGTCGTGGCGCGTAGCCACGACCGTCTCTACGTGTTCACCGATCGCGGCCGGGTCTTCGCTCTGAAGGTCTTCGAGCTCCCCGACGCGAGCCGGACGGCGAAGGGAACGCCGATCCAGAACATCCTCGAGGCGATGCAGGCCGGTGAGCGCCTGACCGCGCTGGTTGCCCTCCGCGACACGAGCTCGGCCGAGCATCTCGTGATGGCGACCCGCAAGGGCTTCATCAAGAAGACGCCGCTCTCCGAATATGCGAACGTCCGGCGCGCGGGGCTGATCGCGATCGCCCTGCGCAAGGGCGACGAGCTCGCCTGGGTCGCGCCGTGCACCTCGCAGGACCGGATCCTCCTTGCCACACGAAAGGGCAAGGCGATCACGTTCAAGGCGACCGATGCGCGCCCGATGGGCCGGCAGACGCAGGGAGTCACCGGCATCCGGCTGCAGAAGGGCGA
>VBDV01000024.1 GCA_005882765.1 Chloroflexota bacterium
TTGCCGCTTGGCTTCCTCCATCGCGGCGAGGGTGTCAGCCGTCTCGCCAGACTGCGTCACCGCCACGACGAGCTGGCCCTTCGTGACGGCCGGCTGTCGATAGCGGTACTCGCTTGCGATCTCGACGTCGCAGGGGATGCGCGCGACCCGCTCGATCAGGTATTTCCCGACGAGAGCCGCGTACGACGCGGTCCCGCACGCGACAAAGCTGATGCGCGGGATCGCGCGGACGAACGCATCGCCCATCTTGACGTTGTCGTCGAAGACGACGCGGCCGCTCGAGCGCTCGACGCGACCCAGTAGCGTGTCGGAGATCGCGCGCGGCTGCTCGCTGATCTCCTTGAGCAGGAAATGCTTGTAGCCGGACTTCGCCGCCGCGATCGGATCCCAGGTAATCGTCTCGATCTTCTTGTCGATCTTCTCGCCGGTGATCGCGCGGAAGGTGACAGCGTCCTTGGTGATGATCGCGACCTCGCCGTGGTCGAGGAAGCTCACACGCCGGGTGTGCTCGAGGATCGCGGGCGCGTCCGAGGCCAGGAAGTTCTCGCCGTCGCCGTAGCCGACGAGCACGCCGCCGGCGTTGGAGATGCGCGCGGCCACGATCTTCCCGGGATCCTTCGCCGAGATGAAGGCGAGCGCCGCCGCGCCTTCGAGCCGCGGCAGTACCGCGAGCGCGGCCTCGTCGAGCGTGCGGCCGTGCGTGAGCTCCTCCTCGAGCAGGTGGACCGCGACCTCGGTGTCCGTCTCGCTCGTGAACTTATGCCCCGACGCTATGAGCGGCGCCTTGAGCGCCTCGAAGTTCTCGATGATCCCGTTGTGGATGACCGCAGTGACGCCGCCGCAATCGACGTGCGGATGCGCGTTCTGCTCGCTCGGCCGACCATGCGTGGCCCAGCGGGTGTGTCCGATCCCGGTGTGTCCGGCGGTCGGATGCGTCGTGACGATGGCAGCCAGGTTGTCGAGCTTGCCTTCGGCGCGGAGGACATCGAGCGCTCCGTTTTCCTGGACCGCGACTCCCGCCGAGTCGTACCCGCGGTACTCGAGGCGCCGCAAGCCGCCCATGAGGAGCGGCAGCGCCTCGCGCGGACCGACATAGCCGACGATCCCACACATTTACAGCACCTCCGTAAGGAGGTGCACGTATGAATGCTGACGAGTTCGACGAGTCGGCATTCTCATACCAGCTCCCTCTCGGCGACGCGGGCCAGCTCGTCCGCGGTGCTGCGCGCGACGGTCGAGTTCTGCGCCTCAACGGTGATCCGGAGGACCGGCTCGGTGCCGGACGGACGGACCAACAGGCGGCCGGTGGACCCGAGCGTCGCCTCGGCGCTCTGCTTCGCCGCGCGGAAGACATCGTTCGCCTCCCACTCGCGCCGACGTGCGGCCTTCACGTTGCGCGTGACCTGCGGCCAGAACGTCATTTCGTCGGCAAGGTCCGCGAGCGTGCGACCCTCCGCGCGCGCAAGGTGAAGCACCTCGAGCGCCGTGAGGATGCCGTCGCCCGTCGTGGAGTACTCGCGGAAGATGACGTGGCCGGAGGACTCGCCGCCGAACTGGGCGCCAAGCCGTTCCATGGCTTCCCAGACATAGCGATCGCCGACCTGCGTGCGCTCGAGGCGGACACCGTCGTGAGCGAGCATCGACTCGAGGCCGCCGTTCGTCATCACCGTGCCGACCACGACCTTTGGGTCGAGCTGTCCGTGACGCACGAAGTGGCGCGCCGCGAGCGCCAGGACGAAATCGCCGTTGTGCGCGCGGCCCCGCTCGTCGACGACGATCACGCGGTCGCCATCACCGTCGAAGGCGAACCCGGCGTCAGCCTTGTGGTCGACGACAAGCCGCTGGAGCGCTTCCGGCGCGGTCGCGCCGCAGCCCTCGTTGATGTTCTGGCCGTCCGGCTTGTCGAAGTAGGCGAGGACCTCCGCGCCCGTCTGCGAGAACACGGCCGGTGCGACGCGGTACGTCGCGCCGTTCGCGCAATCGAGCGCGATGCGCATCCCGGAAAGGCGCGGTGCCTTCGAGACGAGGAAGGACTCGTATTCCTTCACCAACCCGCGGGAGTCACCGACGAGTCCGATGCCGCCCTCCGTCGGGCGCGGCAGCGTGTCGTCACCGGTCATGAGCGCTTGGATCCGATCCTCGACCCTGTCGGCGAGCTTCTGCGCGCGGTGATCGAAGAACTTGATGCCGTTGTCCGGTGCCGGGTTGTGCGATGCGCTGATGACCGCCCCGGCTACGAATTGATCGGTCTTCGCGAGGAATGCGAGCCCCGGTGTCGGAACATGCCCGACCAGGCGTACCTCCATGCCCACCGAGCAGAGCCCGGCGGCAAGCGCGCTCTCCAGCATCCGGCCACTCCTGCGCGTGTCCCGCCCGATCACGACCGAGTGCCCCGGTCCACCCAGGACGTGGCCTGCAGCCCGGCCGAGCCGAAGCGCGAGCTCCGGGGTCAGATCGAGATTCGCGACGCCGCGGATGCCGTCGGTACCGAAGAGCCTCGTCAAGCGATTCCTGATTACCTCGTTCGTATGGTGAGCGTCACTCGGGTTGGTTGCACGCTTTGGGCCGTGGTCCCTGGGGGCGTCCGCACCAGCACGTCGACCGGATAAGTGCCTGCTCCCTTGCCCGTCGCGTCGACCGTCGCTGCGACCTGTCCCGCCGTTATCCCCGAGAGTGCCGGTACCGGACCGGCTACGACCACGCTGATCGTCGGCGGATCGAACTCCGCGACGAAACCGCTACCGAGACCGGTCGCCTGGACCGCGACGAGCGGGAACGCGCGGCTCCCGGCGAGCGGCGACACGGACACGGTCACCGTGGCCTGGGCAGCCTTGATGAGCGACGTGCCCTGGGCCGGAAGCAGGAGCGCGACCTGGAAGGTCTTGTCGGCGCCGAGACCGCTTACGTCGATCGGCGCGGTCGCGACCTGGTCGATCCCGCCGAGGGCGTCGGCTTCGCCACGCACCGTGACGACCGGCGGATCGGTCGTCACGCGCGTGATCCAATAGCCGGCCGCGACGGCGCCGCGGAGCGCCGGGACCACCGGCACGGTACGAGTCGTCGCGGTCGGGAGCACCGGGACGGTGAGCTGCACGATGGCCGGATCGACGGTGAGCCCGTCGATCGCCGCTCCGGACGCGTCTACCGCTGTCGGCTGCACGCTCGAAACAAGATCGGTCACCGCGTCGCCGAAGCGGACCGTCGCGTAAAGCGCCGCGATGCGCGCGACCTGACTCGCCGCGCCGCTGACCCGGACCTGGCTCGGCGTGATGGCGGGATCTCCCGCGACGGTTCCACCGGGTGGATCGTTCGCGAAGCGCGCTTGTACCGCAACCTCGCGTGAGGTGATCGGCTCGATGCGCACCGTTACCGTCGCCGGCGCGATGCTGTCGACCTTGACTCCGGCCGTCGCGACGTCGACGCTCACCAGCACGTCCTGCGGATCCGAGCGGTGCAGGTCGGCGGTGGCGACGTCGAGCCTCGCGTGAAGATCCGACGGGACCACGTTCGCGAGCGCTGCCTCGGTCCCCTTGAGCCGGACTCCCACATCGCCGAGCTGTCCCTCGAGGACGTAGCCGGCGGGAACGTCGTCCGGTCTCTCGACCGCGACCCGTCCGCCGTAGTCGCGCACGACCTCGGTCGGTGGTGCGCTGAGTGCCGAGACCGCCCAGAAGATCATCGCGATGAGGACCGCGGTGAGCTTGAGCGGCAGGTCCGCGGTCACGACACGCCGGAGGTTGATGTGCCGCCGCGGCAGGAGCGGCCGTGCGGGCACGGGAACACGCGCCATCGCTAGGACGCCTTGCTGCGGAACGGGAGCGGCTGGATCCGGCTCCGGAGAAGCGACGAGAGGACGCGCCGGAGCCGCTCTTCGTCGAGCGCGCCGATGATCCGTCCGCCGGCCGCGATCGAGATGGCCTGCGTCTCCTCAGACACCACCACGACGATCGCGTCGGTCTGCGCGCTGATCGAGAGAGCCGCGCGGTGCCGCATGCCGTAGCGGTGCGCGCCGCGGTCCGTGTTCTCTTCGAGTGGAAGGAGGCACGCCGCCGCGAGGATCTGGCCCCCGCGGACGATCACCGCTCCGTCGTGCAGCGGCGAGCGCGTCATGAAGATCGATGCGAGTAGCTCCGCGGTGAGCTTGCCGTTCACGGGGACGCCCGTCTCGCTGTAGTCCTGCAGCCCGGTCGCTCGCTCGAGAACGATCAGCGCGCCGTGCTTGGCCTCACTGATGAGGAGCGCGGCGCGCACGAGCTCGTCGACGATCCCCTCGAGCTCCTCTTCACTTCCCGGCGCGAGAAGCCGGTTGAGTGGCCCGAGCTGACCGATCTGGCCGAGCGCGCGACGCAGTTCGGGCTGGAACACGACGACGAGCGCGATGAGGGCTACCGCGAAGAGGGCCTGCAGAAGGAGCGTCGTGAGCGTGAGGTGCAGCGAGGTTGCCACGAAGTAGATGAGCACGAGGACCATGACGCCGATGAGCAGCTGAACGGCCCGTGTTCCGCGAATGAGGAGCAACACGTAGTAGATGAAAACGGCAACGATGAGCACGTCGAGCACGTTGTTCCAGCCGAACGGCTGGCCGCGGGTGAGGATGTTGACGAAGTCGCTGACCCACTGACGGATGGCATCCATCAGTCAGCCAGAGCCAGTGCCTCGACCTCCGCGGCAAGGTCGTTGCGCCCATCCAGGAGCAGCGCGTGGGCGAGGAGCTGGCACTTCGTCTTCGCGACCTCGCGCTTGCCGAGGGTGCGCACGATGTCGACCAGAAGGCGCTGCGCGTCGTGGTCCGCGACCCCCGCCGCGATAAGCTGGAGAAGCAGGTCCGACGCCGCGTCGAGGTGCCCTTCCTTCACGTAGTAGCGGGCGGCCTCGAGCGCTTTCGCCGCGGCTCGCGGATCGCGGGTCCCGAGATAGAGCGCCGCATCGGCTTCGACGGCGATGGGGTCGGCCTCCACGGCCGGCTCGCCGTCGGCTTCAGCGGGCTGGGGCTCCGGCACCCAGGGCTCTTCGGCGTGTGCCTCCATCGGCTCTGCCTCGACCGGCTCAGCCGACGGCTCTGCCGGCTCCGACACGGGCGCGGCCTCTTCGGGGGGTTGCTCCTTGGTCGGCTCTTCTCGCGGCGGCCAGCTCGGAGTCGACGGTGGCGAGATCGTGGCCCATGGATCGTTCTCGAGCGTGATCTCGCGTCCCTGCCGTTGCTGGTCCGAGGTGGTGGTGCGCGGATAGGTCGTCGGTGGCGGCGCCGCCCATGGATCATCCGCGGGTGTCGCTGCCGAGGGCGCGGGCCGAGGGGTGAATGCCTGCTCCGGAACCGCGCGCGGCCCGCTCCACTGATCGGAGGCACGTGGCCGCAGCGCGCTGCCCGCTTCGCGCTCCGAGAATCGCGTGGTCTTTTCCGCGGGCGCTTCGCTCTCGGCCGTCGCATCGGGGGCCGGCGGCTCGCCGTTCGCTATCGCGTCGAGCGTGGAAACGCCGCTCACTCCGCGGAGCTGGCCTTTCGCGTACGCCACCTCGCTCTTCGCGCGCTCGGTCGCTCCACTATCCCGAAGGTCGCGAATGAAGCGCGCGTACTCCTGCACCGAGGCATCGGGGTCGCCGGCGAGGGCGAGCGCCGCGGCCAGACGCCGATGGGTCGAAAGATCGCGCGGGTCCAGGACGATGGCCTGGCGCAGAAGCCCGATCGCCGCCGAGCGCTCGCCGGATTTGGTGAGCGCCGCCGCGCCATCGCGAAGGACACGGAGCGCCCCGGCACGGTCCTCCTCCTCGAAGTGGACCTTCGCGAGGCCGCGGTAGCCGCCCTCGGCACCGGGGAACTTGTCCACCAGGTACTTGAAGCTCTGCTCGGCCTGACGCAAGCGCCCCTGCTCGAGGCTCTTGAGACCTTCTTTGAGCGCGACCTGGTAGTTGAAGTCCTTCGAAGCCATGGCCTTAGTTTGCGCTCCGAGCGCGTCTTCGGGCTAGCGCTTCGTGAACTGCGGCGCCTTTCGGGCGCGCTTGAGACCGGGCTTCTTCCGCTCCTTGGCACGCGGGTCGCGCGTCAGGAGACCGGCCTTGCGTAGCAACGGGAGGTGCTCCCGGTCCACCTGCAGGAGCGCGCGAGAGATGCCGTGGGCGATCGCGCCGATCTGGCCGCTCACGCCGCCGCCTTCCACCTTGATCATCGCGTTGAAGCGGCGCGCGGTGCTCGTCACGGTGAACGGGAGCAGGGCCTGGTCGGTCGCGCCGTCGCGAGCGAAGTAGTCGTCGAGCGGTTTTCCGTTGACGACGACGGCTCCTTCACCGGGAACGAGGCGGACCCGAGCGATGGACGTCTTGCGACGACCGGTCCCCTGGAAATACGGCAGTGCCTTCATGATTCGGACTCCTTCGCGATCGGCTCAGGTTTTTGCGCGGCGTGCGGATGCTCGGCACCCGCGTACACGTGGAGCTTGCGCGACATCTGCTCGCCGAGCCGGTTCTGCGGGAGCATGCCGCGGACCGCGCGACGAACGACTTCCTCGGGGCGGCGAGCGAGGAGCGCCTCGAGCGTCTCCGACCGCAGGCCTCCGGGGTAGCCCGAGTGCCGCACGTAGTTCTTGGCCTTCAGCTTGTTGCCGGTGACGCGCACCTTCGCCGCGTTCACGACGATGACCGGGTCGCCGGTGTCGAGATGCGGCGAGAACGTTGGCTTGTGCTTTCCGCGCAGGATGGCGGCCACCTGCGTCGCCAGGCGACCCAAAGTCGCGCCGTCCGCGTCCACGACGCGCCAGCTCCGCGTGATCTCGCTCTGTTTCGTTCGCCGCGACGATCCCCTCGAACGTCCGAGCGTCGATCTTCCCACGTCCGACCCAGAGGAGCGTCCCGACGATCGCGCGGACCATCCCCCGGAGGAACGCATCGGCCGTGATCTCGAAACGCAGCAGGCCGGTGTCAGGCTCGCACCACTCCGCGCGCCGGACCGAGCGAACGCCGCCTGGGCCTGCCGCGAACGACGAGAAGTCCCGCCGCCCGACGAGCCGCGCACTCGCATCCTTCATCCCCGCGACGTCGAGGGCCGCACCGACGTGCAGCTCGCGGCGCCG
>VBDV01000025.1 GCA_005882765.1 Chloroflexota bacterium
CTCGCGGCGGCGGTCGAGCGTCGCGACGGCCAGAGCGGTCAACGCCAGCGCGACGAGGTCCGGCTTCAGGGCCGGACCCCAGATCATTACCGGCGCGAGGGCGAGCCATCCCGCGGCGAGCGCGGCTGCGACCAAGGCGCCCGCCGGACGCGCTGCAACAAACACGATGACCGCGACCATCAGGGTCGCCGCGATGCTCGCGATGCGTCCCGAGATGAACGGATCCCCGATCGAGGCCAGATGGAAATAAAGTGGCGGGTAGTTCGCCGCGACGAAGCGCTGCGGATCGACGTCGAGGTATGCAACACCCGCGCGAGCGAGTCCCGCCGCGTTGGCCACGGCTCCCTCGCCGTACAGCACGGCAGTCCGATCGGCAAACGCGACAAGCCAGCGGCCCACCGCGTAGAGCGCGAGCGCCGTGGCCGGGACGAGATAGGCGATCCACGCGAGCATCGCGCGTGGCCGCATCACCTCGCCGGCCAATCCAGAAGGGTGCGCCCGGTCATGCGATCGGGCACCGGCAGACCGAGCAGGCCGAGGAGGGTCGGCGCCACGTCGACGAGCCCGCCGTCCCGTATCGCGAACCGCGCGGCGTCCTTCGCGATGAACACCACGGGGACCGGATTGGTGCTGTGCTGCGTGTTCGGCTCGCCATTTGGAAACGCCATCTCCTCGGCGTTGCCGTGATCGGCCGTAAGGAGCACGCAGCCTCCGGCCATCAAGGTCGCGTCCACGATCTGGCCGACGGCGGCGTCGGTCGCCTCCATCGCCTTCACCGTCGCGTCGAAGTCTCCGGTGTGGCCGACCATGTCCGGATTCGCGAAGTTGACGATCGCGAAATCGTACGTACTGGCCCCTATTGCGTTGACGAGCGCTGCGGCCACGCCGGCCGCGCTCATCTCGGGCTTTTGGTCGTAGGTGGCGACTTTCGCGGACGGCACCAGCGCGCGATCCTCGCCCGCGAACGGCTGCTCGCGTCCGCCGTTGAAGAAGTAGGTCACGTGCGCGTACTTCTCGGTTTCGGCGGTGTGGAACTGCCGCATACCGGCGCCCGCCAGGATCTGCGCCATCGGCGTGACCTCTTGGGCGGGGAACGCGATGCGGACATCGGGCAGCTCGACCTTGTAGTCGGTCAGGGTGACGAACGTGAGGTCGCGGACAACGCGTGACCGCTTGAATCCATCGAAGTCGGTCTTCATGAGGGCCCACGTCAGCTCGCGCGCGCGGTCGGGGCGGAAGTTGAAGAAGATCGTGGCATCGCCATCACCCATCGGCGCGCCCGATCCGACGACGTGCGGCTCGAGAAGCTCGTCGCGGCACTCCGGCTTCGCGTAGCACGCGCGGAGCGCCTCCTCCGCGGTCGCGACGCGCGGCGCGTCGGCATTGACGATCGCGCGGTACGAGCGCTCGACGCGATCCCATCGCTTGTCGCGGTCCATCGCGTAATAGCGACCGTGCACAGTCGCGATCCGTGCTGGGACGCGCGGAAGAAGCTCGAGCGCGCTCCGCGGTGGCATATCGCGGCCGTCAAGGAACGCATGCACGACGACGTTCTGAACCTTCTCCCGTCGCGCGAGCTCGACGATTGCCGCGAGGTGCTTCATGTCGGCGTGCACACCACCGGTCGAGATGAGGCCCATGAGGTGAAGCGTCCCCCGGCCGCGCACGGCCGCGCATGCCGCCCGGAGCGCGCTGTTGCTGAAGAACGACCCGTCCTCGATCGAGTCGTTGATGCGCACGAGCTCCTGGTACTGGATGTAGCCGGCGCCCATCGTGAGATGCCCGACCTCGCTGTTCCCCATGACGCCGTCGGGGAGGCCGACGTCGCGACCGCTCGCGCGCAGGGTCGCGTGCGGGTAGGTCTCGAACAGGGCGCGGAGACGCGGCGTCCTCGCCCGCGTCACGGCGTTGGAGGGGGAATCCGGTGCGATGCCCCATCCATCGAGCACGCACAGGACGACCGGTCGATACGGAGCCTTGCGCGCGCCGTTCAAGCGAACGCGCGGACCACGGCCGCGAACTCGTCCGCGTCGAGCGACGCTCCGCCCACAAGCGCGCCGTCGATCCCCTCGGCATCCGCGAACTCGCCCACGGAGCGCGCGCTCACACTGCCGCCGTACAGAATGGGAATGGCTTCTCCGTCAAGGCCGGACTGCTTGAGCGCGGCCCGGATCGTGCGCACGAGAGTCGTCGCCCATGTGCCCGTGGCGGGGTTGCCCGTGCCGATCGCCCAGATCGGCTCGTAGGCGACCACCAACCGTTCCAGCCCGCGCCGCTGGGCGGCCTTTAGGTCGGCGACGATTTGGCGCGCGACGACGATGCTCGCATTGCCGGCCGCGTGTTCCGCCTCGCTTTCGCCGACGCAGAGGACCGGACGCAAGCCCGCAGCGACGGCGCGGGCGAGCTTCTTCGCCACACGCTCGTCCGTGTCGCCGAGATCGCGACGGACCTCAGAGTGCCCGACGATCGTTCCGACGGCCAGACCGCGGACCATCGAGACCGAGATCTGGCCGGTGAACGCACCCCGTTCCTCCCAGTGCACGTCCTGCGCGTAGACATCGACGTTCGCGTCGCGGAGGGCGTCCGCCACCGCGGCCAGCGCGATCGCGGGTGGTGCGACACCGACAGCGACGCCGCCGGCGTCCCGGCCCGCGACATCACGCGCGAGCTCGACGGCCTCGGCTATCGTCGGTGGGTTCATCTTCCAGTTACCGATGACGAGGCGTTCGCGCATCAGGTCCGGACCTCGGGCCGATCGACGTCGCGGTGTTCGACCTCGATCCCGCCCGGCCAGAACTCACGAGTCACTCGCGCGATCTCGTCGGCGATCACGACCGAGCGGTGCCGCCCGCCGGTGCAGCCAAAGGCGAGGCCAAGACGGGCCTTCTTCTCGCTCTCGTAGCGCGGGAGCGCGAACTTCAAAAATGGGATGACGTGGCCGAGGAATTCTTTCGTGGCGGGGTGGTCGAGGACGTAGGCGCGCACGGCCTCGTCGCGCCCTGTGAGATCGCGCAGCTCGGGTATGTAGAAGGGGTTCTCCATGAACCGCACGTCGAAGATGACGTCAGCAGCGGGCGGCAGTCCGTACTTGTAGCCGAAGCTTTCCACGTGCACGAGCATTCCGCTCGTGCCCGACCCGTAGAGCGAGTGCAGCGTGTCGCGCAGGTCCTTCACTGAAAGGTGCGTCGTGTCGATGACCTTGTCGGCGCGGGCGCGTAGATCGACGAGCAGTCGACGCTCCTCGTCGATCGATGGCTGCACGCCGCCAGGCGCGTCGACGGGATGACGATGTCGTGTCTCGCTGTAACGGCGGAGAAGCACGTCGTCGGAGGCATCGAAGAACAGGAGATGTGCGCGCGGGCCGGCGCGGTCCAGCGCATCGAGCTCTTTCTTCGCGTCGGCGAACAGCGAACCGCTTCGCGCGTCGATCACGAAGGCGACCTTTTGCTTGCCACCTCTACGCGAAACGTCGATCGCCGACGCCATCAACGCCGGAGGAAGGTTATCGAGGGTGTAGTAGCCGAGGTCCTCGAGGACCTTCACTGCCTGCGATTTGCCCGAGCCGGAGAGCCCTGTGACGACGACGAAGTCCGGCTGACCCCCGGAGGTCAGTCGGGCAGGATCCACGACAGGACGACGCCGACGATCGCGATGACGATCGCCCCGAGGAACGCAGCCACAGGTCCGTTCACCGCGAAACCGAGCGCCGGTACCAGCGATACGAGATAGAGCATGATCGCGCCGATAACGAAGTGGAAGATCCCGAGCGTGAGGCATGTGATCGGCGCCGAGACGAGCTCGATGATCGGCCTGATGAACGCGTTGACGATTCCCAGAACGAGGCCGGTCAGAAGGAGTGAGATGTACTTGTCGGCGTCACCGAAGCCGTACGACGCGTTCCCCCAGGTGATCCCAGGTACGAAGAACGCCGCAATGGCGATGGCGACCGCATTGATCAGCGCTCGCCAGATGATCCGCACGGCCGAAACTCTAAATCAATACTGGGCGAGCATCCCGCGGCGCCGCATCGTCTCCTCGGCGCGACCGAAGACCCACCGGCCGATGGGGTACGAGACGAGGGTTAGCCCCACAAGCGCGACGTACTCGAGCGCCGGATCGAAGAGCGGTCGGGCGCCGAGCGCCTGCACGCGCAGGATGTCGATGGCGTACGTCGTCGGCAGCGCGAACGCGATCGGCTGAAGCACCCCCGGCAGGAGCGTCACCGGAAAGGCGGTCCCCGACAGCATCCCGAAGAGAAAGTTCGCCGTGTCGACGAAGAAGTTCGCCTCGCGGATGAGGAGGACGATCCCGGCGAGCAGGTACGCGATGCCGACCATCGCCAGGATCGCGCACAGAACGGCCGGCAGAGCGAGGAGCATCTCGAGACGGAGCCGCAGCCCGAGCACCCAGATACCGAAGGCGAACAGCGCCACCTGAGAGATCGCGAACCAGAACAGGCTCCCGAGCGCGCGGCCGATCACGACTGTCTCGTGGTGCGTCGGGGTGAGCCAGGTCGCCTCCAGCGTGCCCGTGTCCATCTCCATACGGATCGAGAACGCGACGCCCCAGAAGGCCATCCCGATGAGGCCGCCGATCAGCCCGCCAAAGAAAATGAAACCGGGCAGGTCGTCGGTGCCGACCGTCGCCGCGAGTCCGGCCGCGCGGCCATTGACGGCAAATGCGGCGCCGAACAGGAACGCCGGGATGATGAACTGGTACAGAGGGGTGAAGACGGTGGACGCGACCGCGATTCGATAGCGGGAAAAGGCGCGGATTTCCTTGCGAGCGATCGCGAACGCCGCCCGGATCTCGCCCATCAGAACTGCCCCAGCATTCCGGTGCGGCGGGCGCTCATCTCGAGGTAGCGGAAGACCGCAACGGCAAGTATCCCGGTCACGACGGCGAGGCTGAGCACGATCGCGACGTCACCGGCGACATCGGCGATGGTGTCGCCGCGCAGGAGGATCCTCCGAATGTCGTCGACGATGTACGTCGGCGGCAAGATCTTCGCCCAGACCTGCGCCCAGAGCGGCAGCATCGCTACGGGGAATGTGATCCCGCACGCCAGAACGAACATCCCGCGAATCAGCTGCACGACGGGGGCGACCTCTCCGAACCGAAGAACGCTCGCCGCGAAGAGCGCGCCGATCGCGTAGAGCGCGGGTATCCCGAGCACCACGATGACCGCGGCCTGGATGACCGCTCCGATCGGTGGGAAGATGCCGAAGAAGAATCGCAGCGCGAGAAAGTTACTGGCGAAGATCACCGCCATCGGAAGCAGCATCCCCACGCCCGGGCCGAACAGAGGCACGAGACGAGTGGCCGGGGTGACGAACACCGCTTCAAGCGTTCCGCGAAGCTGCTCCTGGCGGAGAGCCGTTCCCGCTCCCCAGAGCAGGACCGAGAGCCAGTTGTACATCGCATAACCCACGAACACGAAGACGGCGATGTTCGAGCTGCCGGCACGGTCGGCGAACGCCGCGAGCGCCTGCGGGTCGTTCCCGGAATAGGCCCGGCCCATCAGGACCCAAGATGCCGGAAGCAGCACGGGCCAGAAGATCTGGCCCAGAAAAAGCGTTGGATACCTCCGCTGCTGCCGGACTTCTTTGCGTGCGGCCGCGATAAAGGCGCGCAGGTCAGCTCCGAGCAGGCTCATTCCCGCAGCGCGCGGCCGGTGAGCGCGAGGAAAACATCCTCGAGCGTCACTGGGACGACCTCGACGTGATGGATGGTCGTTCCGGTCGAGCGCGCAGCGTCGAATGCCGCGGGGACGAAGTCGCGGGCGGATGCGCAATGCGCGGTCACGGTCAGGGTGCCGTTCGACCGCTCGCTTCTTGCGACCGTCGCGCTGCGCCCGAGTCGATCGATGACGGCGCTCTCATCGCCGTCGAGACCGATCTCCAGGTGAACGACCTCCTCCGCGCGAATCGTCCGTTTGAGAGCAGCGGGTGTGTCCAGCGCGACGATCCGCCCGTGGTCGATGATCGCGACGCGATCGCAGAGCTGGTCCGCCTCCTCCATGTAATGCGTGGTGAGAAGCACGGTGCGGCCCTGCGCCTTGAGCTCGCGGACGCGATCGCGCAAATCCCGTGACGCCTGGGGGTCGAGTCCGACCGTGGGCTCGTCGAGCACGACGAGGGGCGGATCCGGCAGAAGCGCTCGAGCCAGCGCGAGACGCTGCCGCATGCCGGTCGAGTAGCGCTCGACGTAATCGTCGGCGCGGTCGGCGAGCTTCGCGGCCGCGAGAACCTTCTCGATGCGCGCCTTGGTCTCGCCCGGCGGGACGTGGTAGAGGGCAGCGAAGTACTCGAGGTTCTCGCGCCCGGTGAGCTTCATGTAGAGACTCCGCTCGCCCGAAAGCATCGCGCCGAGACGCGCGCGGACCTCCCGTGGACGCATGAGCGGGTCTATGCCGAGGACGCGGATCGTCCCGCTCGTAGGTATGAGCAGGGTGGCGAGCATCTTCATCGTCGTAGTCTTTCCGGCACCGTTCGGGCCGAGAAGGCCGAAGATCTCACCCGGCTCCACGACGAGGTCGATGCCATCGACAGCGCGGAAGCGTTCGCGTTTGTCGTGCTCGCGCCGAAGTCGCTGCCAGATCGTCCGCCTGCCGCGCTCGAAGACCTTCACCAAGTCCTTCGTCTCGACCGCCGGCGCGGCAGTCACTCTACGAAAATCTCTACCCGGTCCTCGTCGTCGGCGATGTCAACGATCTTGCCCGGGAAGTCGACGCTCCGGAGGAGCTCGTCGAGATCGATGCCGAATTTCCCAAGATGCCGCCGCACGAGACCGCTGGATGCGAGGTTCAGCTTTCCGATCCTCGCGATCGCGAGCGGGATCGCGACATTCACTTTCTGTGCGCCGTCCTCCGTGACCCGAATTCGCAAGATCCGTCCACGCGTGCCGGGCGAGCCCGGCGGGTTGGGTGGAGTCGGCGGACCGGGCGGAGCCGGCGCGAATGGCGCCCGGCGTGGGCGCGGCCCACCCTCCTCGACATCGCCGAGCGCGCGCAGCAGCCG
>VBDV01000026.1 GCA_005882765.1 Chloroflexota bacterium
GAGGCCGAGCACCTCCGCGACGATCGTGGCGAGGATCGAGTCCGAGCCCTGGCCGATCTCGGTCGAGCCGCAGAATACCGTGACCCCACCGCCGCGATCGCACTTGAGCTGCACGCCCGAGTGCGGCATCGCGTTCCAGTAGATCGGCAGGCCCGCGCCGGTAATGTAGGACGAGCACGCCAACCCGATCCCCTTGCCATACGGAAGCTGTTTGAACCTCTGCTTCCACCCCGAGCCGCGAATCACTTTCTCGATACAGGGCCCGAGGCCCATCGTGCCGATGCGCAGCCAGTTGGCGGTGAGCGAGTTGGGGGGGACCAAGTGCTTGAGGCGGAGCTCGGCCGGATCCATGCCGAGCTGCTCGGCGATCTTGTCGAGGTGGACCTCGAGGGCGAAACGCGGCTGCGGAGTGCCGTGGCCGCGCTTGGGCCCGCAGGGCGGCTTGTTCGTGAACGCCCGTGCCCCTTGGAACCTGTAACGGGGAATGTGATACGTGACGGTTTGCAGCGCCCCCGTGTAATAGGTGCTCGCGACCCCGTAGGACCCGTAGCCGCCGCCGTCGAGCAGCGACTTGAAGTGCATGCCGGTGATGGCGCCGTCCCGTCTCACTCCCGTCTTCACCCACATGAGCGTGGGGTGGCGCCCGCGGTGGCAATAAAACACCTCCTCGCGCGTCAGGGTGACTTTTACGGGTCGCCCCGTGATCATAGCCAGCTTCGCGACTACGATCTCGTGACTGAAGGGATCGCTCTTCCCGCCAAAGGCGCCCCCGTTCGGACAGGCGATCACCCGGATGCGTGCCGCCGGGAGCTCCAGCACCTTGGCGAGCGCCCGGTGCACGTAGTGGGGCGTCTGGGTGGCGCTCCACAGCGTGAGCTTCCCATCGGCGGACCAGTCGGCCACCGCCGCGTGCTGCTCCATCGGCAGGTGGGTGCTTCCCTCGAAGAAGAACAGGTCCTCGCACACGATATCGGCCTGCGCCAGCGCCGCCTCGACGTCGCCGAATTCGAGATCGATCAGCTTGTGGATGTTCCCGGCGTCGGCATAGTCGTGGATCGCCGGCTCAGGGTGCTCGACCGCGTCGAGCGCATCGGGGAACGCACGCAGCACTTCGTACTCGACGGCGATCAGGTCGAGCGCCTGGGTGGCCGCTTCTTCGGTGGTGGCCGCGACCGCCGCCACGGGGTCGCCCACGAAGCGCACCTTGTCGAGCGCCAGGGCGTGCTCATCCTGGCTCACGGGGAGGATGCCGAACGGAATCGGGAGGTCCTTCCCCGTAAGGACCGCCTGTACGCCCGGTACGCTTGTGGCCCGGGACGGGTCGATCGAGAGGATACGAGCGTGGGGGTGAGGGCTGCGGAGCAGCTTGGCGAAGAGCATCCGGGGCAGGAACAGGTCGTCGGCGAACCGCGTGACGCCCGTGACTTTCGCGGTCGCATCCACCTTGCGGTGGGCCTTTCCTACCACTCGGAACCCCGAGGGTTTCTTACCGGACGCCATACAGGGTCTCCGGCGCCGGCTTCGCGTCGTCTCCGCGCATGCGAGCCGCCGCCAGCTCGACGGCTTCGTAGATCTTGATGTAACCGGTGCAGCGGCAGAGGTTGCCCGAGAGCGCCTGCTTGATCGCGTCGCGCGTCGGACGCGGGCTCGACGCGAGGAGTGCCTCGGCGGCGAGAAGGAACGCCGGTGTGCAATAGCCGCACTGTGCCGCGCCCAGCTCGGCGAACGCTTCCTGAAGGGGATGAAGCGTGCCGCCTGCCGCCATCCCCTCGACCGTCTTGACCCGGCGCCCGACGCAGGCGAGGCCGAGCACCAGACAGGAGAGGACCGGCGTGCCGTCGAGCAACACGGTACAGGTCCCGCACTCGCCCAACTCGCAGCCGTGCTTCGTCCCCGTCAGCCCCGCATCTTCGCGCAGCACTTCGAGCAGGGTCTTGTGGGGCGCGAACGCGACCTCGACGGGCTCGCCGTTCAGCTCCAGCGCGATTTTCGCCTTGGCGTCGGGCATGGCTTCCGAAACGTAATATCCGGCACTCCGACTCGCCCGTTTTTCTACCCGATAACCTCGCCGCACTCTCAAGTGATCGTTACCGACGGTTCGCTCGGGCGTTACCAGGGGCGCATTGCCTGCAGCGCGCGGTATCGGCGGGGATTGATAAGGGGGCGGTGGGACGTCAGCTTTCGCGCTCCCCCAAGCCGACGGGCATCACATGCGCGTGATCTGGAAGGTGGCGGTCGGGCTCGCGTTCCTACTGACCGCCGGTCCGTCCGACCGCCTGTCCGCCCAGGACTACCGTGCCCAGGCCCTGCGCATCCTGAAGACCGTTCCGCTCATCGACGGCCACAACGACATTCCCGACGCGATCCGCGAGCGGGGTGGCCTCGATTCCGTGGATTTCGCCGTGCTCCAGCCAAAGCTCATGACCGACATCCCGAAACTCCGCGCGGGCGGGGTCGGGGCGCAGTTCTGGGCGGCCTACGTTCCCGTCACCACGATCGATTCCGGGCCACACCCAGCCGTGTACGCGCTCGAGCAGATCGACCTGATCAAGCGGCTGTGCGCGAAGTATCCTCGCGACCTCGCCATGGCCCGCACCGCGGCCGACGTCGAGCGGAACTTCAAAGCGGGGAAGATCTCCTGTCTGATCGGCATCGAGGGCGGGCACGCCATCGAGAACTCGCTCGGCGCGCTGCGGATGTTCGCAGCGCTCGGCGTTCGTTACATCACGCTCACCCATTGGCGGAGTCTCTCGTGGGCTACGGCCTCCACCGACACGGCCCGGCGCGGCCTCTCGGCGTTCGGGCGGGACGTGGTGCACGAGATGAACCGGCTGGGGATCGTCGTCGATCTCTCCCACGTCAACGACGCCACGATGTCGGACGCGCTCCACACGACGCGCGCTCCCGTCATGTTTTCGCACTCCTCGGCCCGCGCGCTCACCGGCCACGCGCGGGACGTGCCGGATTCGATCCTCAGGCTCGTGCCGAGGAACGGCGGGATCGTCATGGTGAATTTCAACCCCGGCTTCGTGTCCGAGGCGGTGCGGCTGTACGATGACAGCATGGAAGCCCGGATCCGCTCGCTCCGCGCCACGGGAGCAGACCCGACGACTGTGGCCGATTCGACGAAGGCGTGGGCGGCGCGTGCCCCGAAGGCGACGCTCGCGCAGGTGGCGGACCACATCGAGCACATCCGCGCTGTGGCCGGCGTCGATGCGGTCGGGCTCGGCTCCGACTTCGACGGCATCACGGAGGTGCCCGTGGGGCTCGAGGACGTGTCCAAGTTCCCCGATCTGATCGCGGAGCTCTTGCGCCGGGGATGGAGTGAACAGGATGTGAAGAAGGTCGCGGGGCTCAACGCGCTGCGGGTGCTGCGAGCCGCCGAGCAGGTCGCGGCGCCTCGGAAGATGTGAGGATATCAGGGCCGCGCGCGTCCTTGACACGCTCTGCCACGCGGTCTATTGTCGCTTCCCTCACACTCCGGCGGCGACCGAGAGGGAGTGGGATATGGCCAGATCACCTGCTGTAGGTACCCCACCGGGGACGGTCAAGAGCGCCGATCGGGGCGCCAAGTGGCATGGCTCCCTCGATGCCGACATCATCATCGCCAACGCCCCTGACCCCGTCTTCGTCTCGGACCTCGAAGGCAAGATCCTGCAGGCCAACGATGCAGTTTCACAGCTGCTCGGGTTTCGCCAGGACGAAGTGCTCGAGCAGTCGCTGTCGCGCTTCATCAGCCCCGAAGAAACGCGGGAGTTCACGGCGGCACTGCGCGAAGTTGTCGAACGCGGTGTGATGCGGAACGTGGTTCTGAACCCTCGCAGTGCGAGTGGCGAGGTCATCCCCACGAGCCTGAACGCCTCCGCCTTGCGCGATCCGGACGGTCGGGCGATCGGCGTGATCGGCATCTTGCGCGACATGCGGGAGCTCGACAAGGCCCGGGCCTACGCCGAAAGCTTGATCAAGAATGCGCCGGACGCCGTGTTCGTCTCCGATCTCGAGGGCAAGATCCTACAGGCCAACGACGCGGTGTTCGCCCTCCTGGGCTTCCGCCCGGACGAGCTGATCGAGCAGTCGCTCTCGCGCATCATCTCCCCCGATGAGACTCGCGAGTTCCTGGCCGCCCTCCGGGAGGTTGTGGAGCGCGGTGTAACGCGCAACGCCCGCCTCAACCCGCGCAGCGCCAGCGGGGAAGTGATCCCCACGACGCTCAACGCCTCGGCGCTGCGCGACCCGGACGGCAAGGTGATCGGCGCGATCGGTATCCTGCGCGACATGCGCGAGCTCGACAAGGCCCGCGCGTACGCCGAGAGCCTCATTAAGAACGCCCCCGACCCGGTCTTCGTCTCTGACCTCGAGGGCAAGATCCTCCAGTCCAACGACGCGGTGTCCGCGCTGCTCGGCTTCCGCCCGGACGAGCTGCTGGAGCAGTCGCTGTCCCGCTTCATCAGCCCGCAGGAGACACGCGAGTTCACGGCCGCCCTGCGCGAGGTCGTCGAGCGCGGCGTCACCCGCAACGCGCACTTGAACCCCCGCAGCGCCAGCGGGGAGGTGATTCCCACGACCCTCAACGCCTCGGCGCTGCGCGACCCGGGCGGCAGGGTGATCGGCGCCATCGGCATCCTGCGCGACATGCGCGAATACGAGCAGGTGGTTCGCGACCTGGAGAAGTCCAAGGGCGAGCTCCAGGAGAAGATCTTGGATCTCGAGAAATTCGAAGAAGTAGTCGTCGGCCGCGAGCTGAAGATGATCGCCCTCGAAAAGGAGCTCGAGAGCCTGCGGACGAAGTCGAAAGGCTGAGGCTCGAGAGAGTGTAATCGGGATGCCAGAGACGGCGACGCAGGAGCGTCAGGCGGCGGTCGCGGACCCCGGCGCGGCCGTGACGGCCGAGCAGCGACTCCGCGCGCATGTGGAGACGCTGGAGCGCCGCCTGCGGAAACGCGACGACCAGCGCCGCGCCATGCTCCACATCATGGGCGATCTGAGCGAGTTCAACAAGCGCCTCGCCAACCAGCGGAAGGCCATGCTGCACGTCCTGGCCGACTACGAGCAGGACCGCCGGCGACTGGCCCGGCAGACGGAGCGGCTCGACAGTTCGCGTCGGGCCCTGCTGCACATCCTGCAGGACTCTCACCAGGACAAGCTGCGTCTCGAGGCCAGCCGCAAGGCCATGATCCACATCATGGGGGACCTGCGCGAGACCACGGCTGAGATGCAGCGGCGCGAGCAGGAGCTGCGCGACAAACAGGAGCAGCTCGTGCAGGCGGGCAAGCTCGCCACGCTCGGCGAGCTCACCACCGGCGTCGCCCACGAGCTCAACAATCCCCTCAACAACATCGGCTTGTTCGTGGGCAATGCCGTCGACTTGATCGAGCTCGCGGTGACGGAGAAGGGGCAGATCGTCCGCGAGCTGGGCCACGCCATGCAGCAGGTCAGCAAGGCCACGGAGATCATCTCGCACCTGCGCACTTTCGGGCGGGCGGCCCCGGTCAGCCGCGAGCCGATCTCTTTGAGGCAGGTGATCGAGCGGGCGCTTTCCCTCATGCGGGAGCAGCTCCGGCTGCGCGAGATCGAGGTCACGGTCGACCTGGGTCTGGAGGAGCCGGTGGTCCTAGGGAATGCGATTCAGCTCGAACAGGTCTTCATCAACTTGTTGACCAACGCGCGTGACGCGGTGGCCGAGGCGCCACGCAAGGCCATTCGCATTGCGTGCTCGACCGGCTCCGGGGCGGTGGACGTCTCATTGGCGGATAGCGGGCACGGGATTCCGCCCGGGTTGGAGCGGCGGATCTTCGATCCGTTTTTCACGACCAAGGAGGTCGGCAAGGGCACGGGCCTGGGCCTCTCGATCACCTACGGGATCATCAACGAGCACGGCGGCACGATCTCGGTGGTGAGCCCGCCCGGCGAGGGCGCCACGTTCCTGATCCACCTGCCCCTCGCTCCCGCCGAAACCGAGGAGACGTCCCGGTGACGACGACGTTGAGCGTCCTCATCGTCGACGACGACCCGGCCCTGCTACAGGCGCTGCCCCAGGCCCTGCGGCTGCGGATGGGCGGGGTGACGGTGGAGACGGCCGAGTCCGCGGCGGCGGCGCTCGAGCGGATCGCCGTCCAGGACTACGACGCGATCGTCACCGACATCAAGATGCCGGGGATGGACGGACTGGCGCTCTTGGCCGAGATCCGGACGCGCCGGCCCGACACGCCCACCCTTATAATCACCGGGCACGGCGAGAACGAACTGGTGGTTCGCGCTCTCCGGGGCGGGGCCTGCGACTTCATTCAGAAACCCATCGACCGTGGTTACTTCGTGGCGGCGTTATACCGCGCGATTTGGGCGCACGTGCAGAATCGCAAGGCGAAGGACCGGCAGCTGGCGCTGGAGTCCTGCGCCGAGGAACTGGAGCGGATCGTGCAGAAGCTGGAGCGCGAACCGCGCGCGGTGTCCGGCAGGGCGGAATCATGAGCCAGGGCGGTGTGCTCATCGTGGATGACGACCTGGCCCTGCTCGAGGCGCTGCCTGAGGCCCTGCGGCTGCGGATGGGCGGGGTGACCGTGGAGACGGCCGACTCGGCGGGGGTCGCGCTCGACCGGATCGCGGTGCGGGACTACGACGCGATCGTCACCGACATCAAGATGCCGGGGATGGACGGCCTCGCGCTGTTGGCCGAGATCCGGACGCGCCGGCCGGACACGCCGACCCTGATCATCACCGGGCATGGCGAGAACGAGCTGATCGTGGGTGCGCTCCGGGGCGGGGCCTGCGACTTCATCCACAAGCCGATCGATCGGGACTACCTCGTCACCGCGTTGCAGCGGGCGAT
>VBDV01000027.1 GCA_005882765.1 Chloroflexota bacterium
TGCCGTCCAGATCGTCAAGTACTCGGCGTGCGACGACTGCGGACGGCAGATCAACCCGATGATCGTCGAGGGCCAGCTCCACGGCGGCATCACCCAGGGCATCGGCCAGGCACTGTACGAGGGCGCCGTCTACGACAACGACGGCCAACTCCTGTCCGGAAGCATGATGGAGTACCACGTCCCATCGGCCGAGGATGTGCCCGCGTTCGATCTGGACAACACCGTGACTCTCACGAACACCAACCCGCTCGGCGTCAAGGGCATCGGCGAGGCGGGCACGATCGGTTCGACGCCCGCAGCCGTCAACGCGGTGATCGACGCGCTCTCACCGCTCGGAATCAAACACATCGACATGCCGCTCGGGTCCGAGAAGATCTGGCGGGCGATGCGCGCCGCCGGAGAGGGACGGCGATGATCACCCATCCGTTCACCTATCAAGCACCGTCGACGATCGAGGAGGCCGTCCGAGAGCTCGGCCGGAACGGCGAGTCGAAGGTCATCGCCGGGGGCCACAGCCTCCTGCCACTCATGAAGCTCGGGCTCGCGCAGCCCGAAGCGCTCATCGATCTGCGTCGCATCGCCTCCCTCCGCGAGATCCGCATCGAGGACGACGGCATCGTCGCGATCGGAGCGCTCACGACGCACCGCGACATCGCGCATGATCCGACGGTGCGCGCGAAGCTCGCGGCCCTCGCCGAGGCGGCGAGCGCTGTAGGCGACCTGCAGGTCCGCGCACGCGGCACGATCGGCGGCAGCCTCGCGCACGCCGACCCGGCTGCCGACGAGCCCGCGCCCGCGCTGGCTTTCGATGCGACCATCCGGGCGATCGGGCCGCAGGGCCGCCGCGACATCAAAGCGACGGAGTACTTCAAAGGAACGTTTGAGACGGCGCTCGCCGAGAACGAGATCATTACCGAGGTCCGGTTCCCGGCACCGGCCGGCCGGACCGGTAGCGCGTATGCGAAATTCGCCCATCCCGCCTCGGGCTTCGCGGTCACCGGCGTTGCGGCTGTTGTCACGGTGAAGGCCGACGGCAGCGTCGAACGCGTCGCGATCGGGGTGACTGGAGCCGCCGCGGCGGCGTATCGCGCGACCGCCGCGGAGAAGGCCCTCGCCGGGACAAACGGCGACGCGAAGGCCATCGCGGCGGCGGCAGCCAAGGCAACGGACGCGATCACCGCCCTCTCCGACCTCGCCGCCTCATCCGAATACCGCAAGCATCTCGTCACCGTTTACGCAAAACGGGCGATCGAGCGCGCGCTGAGCCGCGCGAAGGCCTGACCCAAGCGATTCATGTACCTGCGCCGGCGCCTAAGGCGCCGGCGCAACCTGGTCGGCGGCGCTCGTAGCATCGGAGGCGTATGGCTCCACTAGTCATGGCGACGGTCGAAGATGTCGCCGGCGCGCTCGAGCGCGAGCGATACGTCGCCGATCGCTCGCTCGCCGTGACCCTCTTTCTCGCGTTGCGTTTGGGAAAGCCGCTCTTCGTCGAGGGCGAAGCCGGCGTGGGCAAGACCGAGATCGCGAAAGCGCTCGCCTCAGCGCTCGGCCGGAGGCTGATCCGCCTCCAGTGCTATGAGGGTCTCGACGTCGCGACCGCCGTCTACGACTGGGACTACCCGCGGCAGATCCTCGAGATCCGCCTGGCCGAGGGCGAAGGCCACCCCAGCGACGCCCGCGAACGGATCTACAGCGAGCGCTTTCTCATAAAGCGCCCGCTCCTCGAGGCGATCGCGGGCGACGGTCCCCCACCGGTGTTGCTCATCGACGAGATCGATAGGGCCGACGAGGAATTCGAGGCGTACCTGCTCGAGCTCCTCTCAGACTTTCAGATCACCGTCCCCGAGCTCGGCACGTTTCGCGCCGCCGTCCCGCCGCCGGTGATCATCACGTCGAATCGGACGCGCGAGATCCACGACGCGCTCAAGCGTCGCTGTCTGTATCAGTGGATCGACTATCCGACCGTCGAGCGCGAGCTCGCGATCGTCGCCCGGCGGCTGCCCGAGGTGCCCGAGCGGCTCGCGCGGAGCGTCGTCGCGGTCGTCCAGGCCCTGCGTCGTGACGACCTCTTCAAGCGGCCCGGCGTCGCTGAGACGCTCGACTGGGCGATGGCGCTTTCGGCGCTTGGCACCGGCGAGCTCGACGAGGCGGCCATCGAGGGAACACTTGGCGTCGTCCTGAAATACGAAGAGGACGTAACGCGTGTCCGCGCAGATCTGCTTCCGCAGCTCGCGGCGGAGGCCGCGCGGGCCGGCTGACCCCTTGGCGCTACCGAATCGGATATCACCGGCGTCGCAGCTTCCTTGGTACACGGCCTGCGTTCGCTGCACGCGTGGAACGAAACGTATCCGACACAGCACTGTCCGCGTTGCGGCGTGAGTGTTGGGCCGTGAGCCCGAGGAGCTTCATGTAGCCATGGATGCCAACGCCGCCCTCGACGCGATCCTCGCGCTCCGCGCGATCTGGGAACAGAAGCGCGGACGCGTGACGCTTGCTGACCTCGAGATCTTGGTGCGCCGCTGTGTCCGGAGCCGTGGGGCTGCGGCCCTTCCGCCCGAGCGATGGCGCGGTCGGCCCTGGCGCGCGACGACCCGGCACGAGGTCGTGTTCGAAGCCTGAGCTCTCGCGGGCGTTTTCGGCCTCGCACGGGTGGAACAATGGTTAGGTGATCCGAGTCGCTCTGAGAGCCGCGGTCCTCGTAGCGCTTATAGCCGCGTGCTCTGCGCCCACGGCGATCTCCTCGTCCCCGCCGTCGGTTTCCGCAACACCGGGGACCGCGCCGGCATCGTCGGCTCCGACTACGAAGGTCGTCCTGCCGACCGCGGCGTCCGCCGTCCCCCAGCACCTCTTCGTGATCGTCATGGAGAACACGTCGCTGGCGACGGCGCTGCGGGCACCCTCGATCTCGTCCCTCGCGAGTACGTACACGCTCGCGACGAACTACCACGCGGTCTCGTCACCCAGTCTCCCGAACTACCTCGCTCTGACGTCCGGAAGCACCTGGGGGATCACCGACGATGGTTACCACGCGCTACCGGCCGGTGGTCTCGGAGCGCAGCTCACCGCAGCCGGTGTCAGCTGGCGCGCGTACATGGAGGGCCTGACGTCTGCAGGTTGCATGCGCAGCCCATACCCCTACGCGCTGAAGCACAACCCGTTCGCGTACTACGGCGGGTCCTGCCCCGACAATGTCGTTTCGCTGGATGCGCTCGACGCCGATCTCGCGCACGACACGCCGCGATTCGTGTGGATCACGCCCGGGCTCTGCCACGATGGCCACGACTGCGCGCTCGCCGAGTCTGGGCCCTGGCTTGAAAGTCTCGTCGCCAAGATCGTCGCGTCGTCCGCCTGGCGCGATGGCGGTGCGCTCTTCATCGTGTGGGATGAAGGTGACGGTCGATCCAGCATCGTGCCGCTGATCGTGGCGACCCACGATCTCGCGGGGCGCCGTGTCGACGCCTCCTACGACCACTACTCGCTGCTGGCCGCGATCGAAGACGCATTCGGTCTGCCCCGGCTCGGGGCAGCGCGGGACGCGCGTCCTCTTACCGATCTGCTACCCGCCGCGACCCGCTAGTCAGCCCTCGCGCGTACGGCCGGTGCCGACCATTCCACTGAGCCAGAGCAACGCGGCGGCACCTGCGACCAGCGCCGCTCCGATGACGGCCCACTCACTGCGTCCGGTCATGAACGAGCCCGGAATGACCCCGATGCCTTGGAAGAAGAACACCACTCCCGCGAGCAGAGCGAGCAATGCGACGATCCGGACCGCGAGGCGCATTCGGGGCAAGTGTGCGGACTATCATTTGTCGTGTCCATGTACCCCGACCTGGCTTTTCTGATTCTGCGAGTCGTCATTGGCGGGGTGGTGATTCCGCACGGACTCCTGAAGCTCGGCGTGGTCGGCAAGGGCGGATCGATCGCCGGGGTCGCAGGGTGGTTCAACTCGATGGGACTTCGCCCCGGAATCTTTTGGGCATACGTGGCGACGCTCGCTGAAGCCGGCGGGGGTCTGCTCACGGTGCTCGGGCTCGGCGGACCGATTGGGCCCGGCATCATGGCCGCGGATCTTGTCGTCGTGACCGCAGTCGCGCACTGGCCGCAGGGCTTCTGGGCCGGTGGCGGAAAGGTCGGCTGGGAGTTCCCGCTACCGCTCGCGGCCGGCGCCCTCGCAATCGCCCTCGCCGGTAATGGCGCGTGGTCGCTCGATCGGCTTCTCGGCTTGACCTATCCGGATTGGCTCTTGCCTGTCTGGCTCGTGCTCATGGCCATCGGCGCGGCGCTGGCCCTGGGCGTGCGCTCCATCCGAGCTCCAAAGGCCGCCTAGCTCCCCAGCTGCCGCGCAAGAGGCGAAAAAGGGATTCATATGGTGATTTCAGGGCGCTCTTAGGCCGGGCTTAGGTGCGCGAGAGAGGCTATAGGCATGTTCGAAGGTGATCCGACCGCCACCACGCCGATGAGCCCCATCGCACCGCCGCCGCCCCCCGTCCGAAACAGCGGCGTTCCGGCGGGGCGCCTCGTCGCCGTTGGTCTTCTCGCGTTCGCGCTTGCGGCGTTCAGCGGGCGGCTCGATCTCGGCGCCCTCCTCACGACTGCGCGGTCGTACGTCGATCAAGGCTCACCCGCGGCGCAGACGACCACGAACTCGAGCGACTCCGCGGCCACCGCCGCCGTGAAGGACGTGATCACGCGCGCAAACCAAGCCCAGGCGCAGGCGTACGCGCGCAACGACCCAACGCTCATGCGCGCGACCGCGACCGACTCCTATTACCAGGAGCTCGTCCAGACCAACCAGGGGATCCAGAGCAGTGGCGCGCGCTCGATCGCACTCGTGAGCCTCGACTGGGTCGACGTGACCATCACCGGCACGACGGCGCAGGCCTCGACGAACGAGACCTGGCGGACGACGTACACCGATGGGTCCGTCGCGGAAAGCACCGATCGGAACGACTACACGCTCGTGCTTCAGTCCGGTGCGTGGAAGATCTCGGCCGACGTGCAGCCCACGACACAGATCATCAACCCGAGCACTGGCACCTCGCCAACCGTGACGCAGCCGGGCACCCCGGCCTCGGTGACGAGCAGCTCGAGCAACTGGTCCGGCTACGCGGCGAGCGGTGGGACGTTCACCTCGGTCACCGCGACATGGACCGTGCCGACCGTCTCAGCGAATTCGACCGGAGCCGACGCGACCTGGGTCGGCATCGGCGGGCTCTCGAGCCGCGATCTCCTCCAGGCCGGGACGCAGGCGATGGTCGACGGTAGCGGGGTCACTTACACGTCGTGGATCGAGATGCTGCCCCAGTCTTCGCGCGACGTACCGCTTTCCATCAGCGCAGGCGACTCCGTCACCGTTTCGATCACCCAGCAGAGCGGCAACGACTGGCTGATTGCGATGAAGAACAACACCACCGGCGGGACGTACAACGTGACCGTGCAGTACAGCTCCTCGAACTCATCCGCCGAGTGGGTCCAGGAGGCGCCGAGCGTCGGCCGCGGTCTCGTCTCGCTCGACCAGTTCGGCGCCGTGCAGTTCAGCGGCGCGAGCGCGGTCCGAGACGGCAAGGCGATGTCGCTATCGGCCCTGGGTGCCAAGGCGATCACCATGATCAACGGACAAGGTCAGCCGATCGCGCAACCGTCGACGCTGTCGAGTGATGGATCGAGCTTCACGATCGCGCGGACCGACGCCACGAGCACGCCGCAGACCGGTGGCCGGGGTCGCCGGCCCTAGGAGAAGAGCTCTAGCTCGCGGAGTGCGCTTGGCGCCGCAAGAGCATCGCGATGGTCTCGGGGTCCCCGTTCTCTACCGCTGATACGAGCTGATCGGCGTACTCCCCGAGGCGCTCGTGGTCCGCAGGCAAGGCTTCGTCCTTCTCCGAGGGGTCTATCGGGAGTCGTGCGGTCTCGCGGATTGCCATCGCCATCATGCGGACGGCGTTCCAGGTCTCACGGTCCACGCCGGCCCGGTCCCAAGGTCCGCCCGCCACCTGCTTCACGCTCCGCACTTTGCGCCGCGCCAAGCCAGTTGAGAACACCGTACGGGGTGGGAGATTTCGGCTACCCCGATCGGGGGACCGTCCGGGATTCGGCTATTTTTGTTCTGTGCCGAACGAGGGAAAGATGCTCGATCCGGTCTGCGACATGATCGTGGACCTCGCGGAGCAGCGCGATCAGGGGCTAACAATCGAGCGACCCGAGCGCGAATACGCGTTCTGTGGCCCGGGATGTCTCGAAAGATTCGCAAAGGACCCGAAACGCTACATACCCAAGGTCGAGCGCTGGCTCGCAACCGGAGAGTCCGCCCCGCCGCGGATGTGACGGCGTCATTACCGCGGCGCTCGGCCGAGGTGATGCTCGCGCTCGGGGAAGTGAACGGATGAGAGCAGTTGTCTACGACCGGTACGGGCCCCCGGAGGTTCTGCGACTCGAGGACGTCCCGCAACCCGTTCCCAACGAAGACGAGGTGCTCATCAAGATTCACGCGACGACGGTCACTCGGTCTGACTGCGGAATTCGTGCAGCCAACGCGAGCTCTGGTCTCTTCGTCTCCTTTCTCAGCCGGCTCTACTCGGGCGTCCGTCGGCCGAAGCGGCGGATCCTCGGCGCCGAGCTCGCGGGCGAGGTGGCAGCGGTCGGCACGACGGCCAGCGAGTTCGCGGTCGGTGACCGCGTCTTCGGCACCAGTGCGGGCCGGTTCGGCGCCCACGCCGAGTTCATCTGCATGCGCGAGAGCGCAGCCCTGGCACACAAGCCGGCCGCTATGACGTTCGAAGAGGCCGCGGCGGTCTGCGACGGAGCGATGCTGGCCCTGGGGTGCCTGAGACAGGCCGATCTCCGGAAAGGACGCAGGATCCTCGTCTACGGCGCATCTGGATCCATCGGCACGGCTGGCGTGCAGCTGGCGAAATACTTCGGAGCCGACGTCACGGCGGTGTGCAGCACCAAGAATGCCGAGCTCGCGAGATCGCTTGGAGCCGACAGGGTGATCGACTACACGCAGCAAGACTTCACCAAGAGCGGTGAGACGTACGACGTGATCTTCGACGCGGTCGGCAAGCTGTCGTTCGGCCGGTGCAGAAATTCACTGAGGCCCGGCGGCATCTACCTTCCGACCGACGGTCTCTGGAACCTGATTCTGGTGCCGCTGACCTCAATCGTCGGAGACAAGAAGGTGCGCTTCGCGATTCCACCCCGATTCGCGAAGAAGGACGTCCTCTTCCTCAAGGAGCTGATCGAGGCCGGGAAATACCGAGCGGTCATCGATCGGTCTTACCCACTCGAGGACGTTGTCGAGGCGACTCGCTACGTCGAGACCGAGCGCAAGACCGGAAACGTCGTCCTCACAGTTAGCTCCTGATCCCAACCGAGCGCTGGTTGCATCGGACCGGCGAG
>VBDV01000028.1 GCA_005882765.1 Chloroflexota bacterium
GAAGGCGCCGCCCGCAAATCGGCGATGTCGCGCTGCACGAAGGCGCCGCCCGCAAATCGGCGATGTCGCGCTGCACGATCGCGGTGTGCGGCCACACCATGGCGACCCGCGTCGAGGCGCGGACTAGGTCGGTCGCTGCCACTTGAGCTTTGGATTGCGCGCGGCGGTCACCTCGTCGAGCCGCGCGAGCGGAGCGTGCTTCGGCGCGGCCTTCACCGACGCCGGATCGGTCTTCGCGCGTTCGGCGATGCGGATCATCGCGGCGGCGAACGCGTCGAGCGTCTCGCGCGGCTCGGTCTCGGTGGGTTCGATCATGAGCGCCTCGGGGACTACCAGCGGGAAGTACACCGTCGGCGGATGGAACCCCTCATCGATCAGAGCCTTCGCGATATCGAGCGCCGACGCGCCCAGCTTCTTCTGGCGCGAGGCCGAAAGCACGAACTCATGCATGCACGCCCGGTCGAACGCGACGTCGTAGTGCTCGCGAAGCTGCGCGAGGAGGTAGTTGGCCGCGAGGATCGCGTCGTTCGAGGCCTCGGCCAGGCCTTCCTCGCCGAGCGTGCGCATGTACGTGTACGCGCGAACGAGCACGCCGAAGTTCCCGAGAAATGTCCGCACCCGGCCGATCGAGTCCCCAAGACCTGCCGGCGGTTGGTCGTCGCGCGCAGTGTCGAGGTGATAGCGGCCCTGCTCGTCGCGCACGATCCAGGGCTTTGGGAGGAACGCCCGCAGCGGCTCCTTCACGCAGAGCGGACCGGCGCCGGGCCCACCCGCGCCGTGAGGTGTCGAGAAGGTCTTGTGCACGTTGATGTGGATGCAGTCGAAGCCGAGGTCCCCCGGACGCGCGACGCCGAGGAGCGCGTTCATGTTCGCGCCGTCGCCGTACACGAGTCCTCCGACGGCGTGGACCGCGTCGCAGACCTCGCGCAGGCGCTCTTCGAAGAGGCCGAGCGTGTTCGGGTTCGTCAGCATCAGACCGACGACGTCGTCGCCGAGCGCGGCCTTGAGCGAGGCCAGGTCGATGTTCCCGTGCGCGTCGCTCTTGACGGTCGTCACCTGGAACCCGCACATCGCCGCCGAGGCAGGGTTGGTGCCGTGCGCTGTGTCCGGCACGATGACGCGGTGGCGCTTGGCACCCTCCCCGCGCTTTTGGTGGTAGGCCTTGAACATGAGGATCGCGGTGAACTCCGCCTGCGCGCCGGCGGCGGGTTGCAGGGTGACCGCGTCCATCCCGGTGAGCTTCGCGAGCATTCGCTCGAGCTCCGCGAGCAGCGTCAAAGCGCCCTGGACCGTGCTCTGCGGCTGCTTCGGATGGAGGTCCGCGAAGAGCGACGCGACGCGGTCGTTGATCTTCGGGTTGTACTTCATCGTGCAGGAACCGAGCGGGTACATCCCCGTGTCGACGGCATAGTTCAGCTGCGCGAGGTGCGTGAAATGCCGAACCACCTGTGGCTCGCTGAGCTCCGGTAGACCGAGCGGCGCCCGCCTCCGGAACGCGTCCGGGATGAGTGCGTCGGCCTCTTCACCGCCGCGCACGTGCCGGCCGGCGCGCCCTTCCTCATGGATCTCGACGAGCAACGGCTCGAGCGCGGGTACCGCCGTCTTCACGCCCGAGTCGGGAATGACCTGCGTGCGGATGGTCATCGGGCTGTAACCGTCTCGCGCACGCTCGCAGCGATGCTCTCGATCGCGGCGACGAGCGCGTCCATCTCGGCGTCGGTCGTCATCTCGGTGCATTGGATGATCAGATCGTCGCGGTCTCCGTAGTGCGCGGCGGTCGCCTCGACGATGACGTTGTCGACAAGGAGCGCGTTCCGTAGTGCGTAGCCGCTTCCTTCACGGCCGGGGGCCAGCCTCGGGACGCGGAGCGCGAACCGATCGAAGAAATCGCCATCGGTCGAGACGGAGCATCCCGGCAGCGCGCCGAGACGATGCGCGAGCGCGTGCGCCTTGGCAACGCCGAGGCGCGCCGCGGCGCGGAGTCCTTCCGGCCCCATGAGCCCGAGATAGACCGCCGCGGTGATGGCGGCGATCGCTTCGTTCGTGCAGATGTTGCTCGTAGCCTTTTCGCGGCGGATGTGCTGCTCTCGGGTTTGCAGGGTGTTGACGAACCCGCGCATCCCACGCGCGTCGTGCGTCTCGCCGACGATCCGGCCCGGCATCTGACGAACGAGCGCCATGCGGCACGCGAGGATTCCGAGATACGGCCCCCCGAAGCTCATCGCGATGCCGAGCGGCTGCCCCTCCCCCACCGCGATGTCGACGCCGAGCGCGCCGGGCGGCTCCAGCAGGGCGTTCGCGTGCGGCTCCGTCACCTGGATGCAGAGCCCGCCCGCTGCGTGTGCGGCATCCGCGATCGCCCGCACGTCGACGAGACCGCCGAACGCGTCGGGGTGCTGCACGATGAGGCAGGCCGCGCCATCGGCCGCCGGCGCGAGATCGCGCGTCGGGACTTCCACGATCTCGAGGTCCGGTCCCTTCGCGTATGTCCGAACCGTGCGGCGGAATTCGAAATAGACCTCGCTTGCCATCACGACCTTCTTGCGGCCCGTCGTGCGAACCGCCATGAAGGCGGCCTCAGCGACCGCCGACCCACCCTCGTACATCGATGAGTTCGCGACGTCCATCGCGAGGAGCTCGGAGATGAGTGACTGGTATTCGAAGATCGACTGCAGCGTCCCCTGGCTTACCTCGGGCTGATACGGCGTGTACGCGGTCAGAAACTCGCCGCGCAGCGCGAGAACCGGAACCGCGGCCGGGATGTAGCGGCGCTGCACCGGCCCACCGAGGAAGAACGGCCCGGCGCCCGCCGTCCGGTTCTTCGCCGCGAGGGACTCGAGGTGCGTCTGGATCTCAAGCTCGGACATACCGACGGGGAGACCGAGCTTGGGTCGGAGCGCGTCCTTGGGAATCGCGGTGAGCAGATCGTCGACGCTCTTGATGCCGACGCGCTCGAGCATCGCCGCTCGGTCGGCGTCGGTGTGCGAGGAATAAGGGTTCTTGTTCAAGTTATCGGCGACTAGTCCCCGCCGGCGCCGGCCGTCTCGCCGATGTGGGAACGGTAGTCCGTCGGCGAGAGAAGCTGTGTGAGCTCTCCCTTGTCGGCGAGCCGCACCTTGATCATCCAACCGTCGCCGTACGGCGCGCTGTTCACGAGCTCGGGCTTCTCGATGACTTTCACGTTGCGCTCCACGACTTCGCCCGAGATCGGCGCGTAGATGTCGGACGCCGCTTTCACCGACTCGACGACCCCAAGGCTCGAGAACTGGCGCACGGTCGCGCCCTTCTCCGGCAGCTCGACGAACACGACGTCCCCCAGCTGCTCTTGTGCGAAGTGCGTGATGCCGATCGTGGCGACGTCGCCATCGGCGCGCACCCACTCGTGCTCTTTCGAATACTGGAGATCGTCGGGAACGGCGCTCACTCAGGCCTCCGGAAGAATGGTGTCTTCACTACCGTAGCGGGAACGTCCTTGCCGCGGATGCGGACGGCGAGGGCCGTTCCAATCTTCGAAAGCGGTGTCGGGACGTACGCGAGGGCGATGTTCTTTTCGACGGTCGGCCCGTACGTCCCGCTCGTCACCTGACCAACCACCTCGCCGTCATGCGCGACCTCGTGGCCGTGCCTCGCCACGCCGCCCTGGATCACGAGCCCGGCGAGCTTCCGTCTCGGCCCGGCGGCTTTTTTCGCGGCAATCACGTCGCGGCCGGTGAATTCCTTGTCGAGCTTGCAGGTCCAACCCAGCCCAGCTTCGATCGGGTCGGTCGTCTCGTCGATGTCGTTGCCGTAGAGGGAAAAGCGCGCCTCCAGGCGAAGGGTGTCGCGCGCTCCGAGGCCGATCGGCTTGATTCCCGCTTCGCGCCCGGCGTCCAGGAGGGCATCCCACACCTTGGCCGCGTCGGCGTTGGCCACGAACACCTCGAAGCCGTCTTCGCCGGTGTAGCCGGTGCGCGCGAGCGTCGCGCGCGTTCCCGCGACGCGGCCTTGCGTGACGCCGAAGGATGGTAGGGATCGCACGTCGGCGTCGGTTTTCGAGCCGAGAATGTCGACCGCGCGCGGCCCCTGGATCGCCACGAGAGCCGTGCCGAAGGAGCGATCGTCGAGCGCGACATCCTCGCCGAGGCGAGCGAGGACGTGAGCGCGGTCCTTGGCGATGTTCGCGGCGTTCACGACCACCATGTACTCGCTCTCGCTGATGCGATAGACGATGACGTCGTCGACGATCGTGCCGCGCTCGTTGGTGAGGAGCCCGTAGCGCGCCTGACCCACGGCAAGGCCGGCGATGTCGCTCGAGACAAGGCGATCGAGCGTGGCACCGGCGCCGCGGCCCTTGAAGAAGAACTCGCCCATGTGCGAGAGATCGAAGAGGCCGGCGCGACCGCGTACCGCGCGGTGCTCCGCCACGATGCCCTCGTACTGGATCGGCATCTCGTAGCCGGCGAACGGCACCATCTTCGCCCCGAGCTCAGCATGCCGCTCATAGAGCGGAGTGCGCCGCATGGTCGGCGCTTCGGTTGCCATCACGCGGCCTCGCTCGCGGCCGCAAGCGCGCGATCCAGGATTTCGCGGTACGTGTCGAAGGAGAGCATGCGACGCGCTTCGTCCTCCCGGACCCAGCGCACCTCGTCGTACTCGTGATCATGCTCGGACGTGTCGCCGCCGGTCGGCTCCATCAGGAAGAAGTGGACGAACTTGTGCACGCGCTCGCCCGGGGCGGCGAACCAGTAATCGGTCGTCCCGAGATCGCGGAGGATGCGGACCTTGAGTCCCGTTTCCTCTTCGACCTCGCGGAGCGCGGTGTCCTCGATCTCTTCGCCTTGATCGGGAGTGCCCTTGGGAAAGACCCACGTCCCGTCGGCGTGGCGGCCCGTGAGGACGACCTCGCGCGCGCCGTCCCGTTGGCGCAGGACGACGCCACCTGCGGCGATCGCGTCGCGGACGCGTGAAGACCGGCGGGCACGGATCGTCGGCATGGGTGGATCCTCCCGGAACGTGAGAAGGCGAGTTTAGCTAAAGCAACCGGGTGTTGTTGATGACGAGCGCGAAATTGCAGTGAAGGAACTCGGCGGCACGCCGGGACAGCATCATGCGCGGCAGGAAGATCTCGAAGTACTCCATGATCGGCGAGACCTCGGTGTCGACCGCAAGCTCGAGCGTGATGAGCTTTTCCTTGCGGCTCACCTTGATCTCGGAGGCCGTGACCGCGTAGTTGACGCGGTCGTGGATGTCGAACGAGGTCGACTTCGGGTTCCGCACCCGGCTCCGGTGCACGTCGCTCTTGTCGGCGATGATCACCGCGGCGGACACAGCGCTCACCGGCAGCCCGCCCTCGTCCTCTTCGTGATTCGCGACAGCGCCCATCATCGTCGCGACCTCCTCGAGGGGGAAGCCGAGGTCGATCAGGATGTCTTTCGCGAGCAGGGCGCCGGTCTGCGCGTGCTTCTCCCGCGTCACGACGTTGCCCATATCGTGCAGGTACGCCGCGACCGCGGCGATCTCGCAGCGCCGCGCGTCATGGCCGAGCGACTTGAGGATGAACCGCGCTCCGTCCGCCGACGTGTTCGCGTGTCGCTCGCCATGCTCGGTGTACCCGATCGCGCCGGTCTGCTGATTGGCGGAGCGAATGAAGACCTTCACGCGCTCGTCGCTCTTCACCATTTCGAGCGTCGGGCCCTCGCGCTTCGCCTCGACCGGCGTCCGGGTCTTCGTCTCGGTGCGGTGAACTTTCTTCTGCTCGTCGGGCGCGATGGTGTTGTCGGGCCCCGGGCGCGGGGCCTGTGCCGCGTCTGTCATCGACGGAACTCTACTGCTGGGCCAGGTCTTCGAACCAGACTCGTTCACCTTCCCTCAGATCAACATGCCATCCCGGCCGCAAGCCCAAGTACTTCACCAATTCGCCATGCCTACCGACGAGGTGATAGAGATGTTGGTTCCGAATCAGCTCGAAGTTTCCGGTGAATCGATCGCTGAGAATGAACCAGCCTGAATGGCCGGGCGTCGGAACGTCGCGATAAAGCTCAACGGGCCGTCCCTCGCCGTCGTCGAACGCGTAAAGATCCGAGCCGTAAGGAACGGACAGTCCCGTTTTGAGCCGAGCTGCCAGCTCTCTTTGTTCTAGAGCCAGGCGCATCGCCAGGTCCGCGTTGGGCTTGAATCGCGAGGAGTCGTCCTCAACCGCGGCCCATGCCTCAAGCGACTGGCGCTTGGTCCCGACGAACTTCACGATCCAAGTTCCGTAGCTCATCGTTTCGTTCGCCGTGATCCGTGCGGTCTTCTGATCGAGATACTCGGTCACGAAGACGAGAAAACGGTTGGCCTCAGGCAAGAGCCGATCATCGCCAACCTCGACTTCGATCTCGGGATGCGAAAGCGCCGCCCGTAGACCCGCGGTCCGGTACCGCAATCCTTCTGCGATGTACTTGACGTGGCCTCCCCCGCGGGAACGTCCGAGGAGCACGTGCACGAGATAGTGCTCGAGCTGGTCGCGCAGACTCACGGCTACTCCGCGTACGCCTTCTGGAGCCGCTCCGCGACCTGTTGCAGCCAGCGCAGCTCGATCAAGCCTGCGCGGCAGATGACCATTCCCCGCGTGAACGCGAGCCACGGTTTGAGCGTCCCGCTCAGGAGGCCGAGCCAGGTCGCGCTCGTCGCGTCCACCTTCGGCCCGGGTCCCTTGAGATCCGCGATCTCGGCATGCAGCTCACCCGCCCCGGCCTTGAACTCGATCGCGCGTCCGATGTCGGTG